>JAGWTE010000239.1 GCA_028869095.1 Burkholderiales bacterium | reverse complement strand
ACGGTGTCGCGCGGGAACAGCTTGATGTTGACGTGCAGGTTGGTCGGGTGCAGCGCCTGCGCGGTGCGGCGCGCGCTGGCCATCAGCACGCCGACCTTGGCGAACGCGGCGCGCGCTTCGTCGCCGAACTTTTGCAGCGCGCGCTTCATGTAGCGCAGGTAGGCCCCGCCGTGGCGCGCCTCGTCGCGCGCCAGCGTTTCGTAGATGGCCTGGATCACCGGCTCGGTGTGCCATTCGGCGGCGCGGCGGTACCAGTGGTTCAGGCGGATCTCGCCGCAAAAGTGCAGCATCAAGGTTTCCAGCGCCGGCGCGGGGTCGAACTCAAAGCGCACTTCTTGCAGCTCTTGCTCGGTGGGGACCAGGTCGGGGCGGAAGCGCCGCAGGTATTCCATCAACACCAGCGAGTGCTTTTGTTCTTCAAAGAACCAGACACTCATGAAGGCGGAAAAATCGCTGTCGCCCTGGTTGTCACGCAGGAACATCTCGGTGGCGGGCAGCGCAGCCCACTCCGTGATGGCGTTCATCTTGATGGTCTGAGCTTGCTCGTCAGACAGACGGCTGGGGTCGAACTGATCCCAGGGGATGTCCGTGGCCATGTTCCAGCGCACGGATTCGAGCTGTTTGAAGAGTTCGGGATAAAGCATCATGGGTCTCCAAAGGGGCGCGATGACAGCCACAATCAAGCAGGCTGCAGGCAGCGTAATGCGGCAACATGACGGTTTGATGGATGCGGCGGCGCACGGTTCATGATGCGCGCAAACTCAAAACCCTGCATACACAATAGATCACACAAAAGTAGCTCCCCGAAAAGGTTTGTCGCATGAATCCGTTCGTTCAGTCTCGATGGTTGGGCCTGTGTTGGCTGGGCTCCGCCCTGATCAGCACTTCGGCGTTGGCGGCGCCCGCAGAGGCGGCGGCCTCGGCCCCGCAGCTTCAGCCTGCCTCTGGGGCGGCGTGCCCGGCGTTGCTCAATAAGACCTTTTTGCGCTTGCAGGATGAAAAGCCCCAGAACCTGTGCCAGTACAGCGGCAAGGTGCTGCTGGTGGTCAACACGGCCAGCAAATGCGGTTTTGCCGGGCAATTTGAAGGGTTGGAGGCCTTGTACGCCAAGTACAAGGATCAGGGCCTGGTGGTGGTGGGGTTCCCGTCCGCGGACTTCATGCGGCAAGAGTACGAGTCGGGCAAGGAGATTGCCGATTTCTGCCAGAACACCTACGGCGTCAAATTCCCGATGATGGCCAAGACGCATGTGTCGGGCGACGACGTCAACCCGCTGTTTGCCGATTTGATCAAGCAGACCGGGACCCGCCCCAAGTGGAACTTTTACAAGTACCTGATCGGCCGGGATGGCAAGACGGTCAAGGCCTATTCCACGGCCACCAATCCCAAAGAGGCGGACTTCATCGCCGACGTAGAGAAAGCCTTGGGTATTCCCAAGTGATTTCAGTGCTTGAAAAGGCGACGGCGAAAAAAAAGCCCTGCGGTGACCAGCGGGGCTTTTGAGCTTTCGTTTTTGTTGTCTGGCTCGTCACAAGAGTCCGAGCCTGTTGTCGTTCTCTCCCTTGATTTGTGTTCCGTGTGACAGCACTGGGCGCGACTGTAGGGATATCCGCATCACTTGGCATCCCCCGCTGGAGGGGGGTTACCAAAGGGTGCAACAAAGTGTGTCGCGGCCCCTAGGGCCGATGGGTAAAAAAGGGGTATCCCGGCCCTTGAATGAGGGGTCGAAGAGGGGGCTATGTGCAGTTCCACACGGCTCCGCCGCCCTTGGTGGGGCCGGCCCTTAAGTTGGGGGATGACGGGGCCGATGGACAGTACATCATGGATCTTGATGCGGTCGGGGGTATCCCCATCTAGCAGCGCAGGTCCAGGACTTTGGAGTACTGTCCATGCACATGCTTTACAACTCTGACAACTATGCGGTTGTTCAGATCGAGATGCCTTCTCTGCAAGAGGCGCTGCCCTCTCGGATTGAGGCTGATGCGTTGACCCGTGGGGGTTACGAGATCGTCGACAAGTTCGCCCGCAAGGAACTCTTCATCGAGGGGGCGATGGCCGAGCAGTTCAAAGAGGGCGTGGAGGCCCTGATTGAAACCTCTCCCAGCGTGGAGGAGTTTGACGCCTATCTGGAGCGCTACGCCGCGATGGCGATGCAACCCGTTGTGATGCATTGATGCACTTCGGTGCGTTGCTGGCGTATCCACGACGCGATCCGAGATCATGGGCAGCTATGACCCTTTGACCACTGCCTTGGCCATCGCTTTGGCCATGTACACGGCCTTTGTGGCCTTGGACATGGCCAAGCGCGTGCGCTCGGCCGATCCCGTGGTGGTGCGGGGCTGGATGATTGGCGGCGCCTTCATCATGGGACTGGGAATCTGGTCCATGCACTTTGAGGGGATGATGGCGCATGCCCTGCCGTTTGCGGTGGGCTACGACAGGACCTGGTCGGCGCTGTCGTTCATGCTCGCCATTGCCACTTCGGGCTGGGCGCTGTGGTCCTCGTCGCAAGATGCCTGGCTGCGGCGGGTTTGGTTGCGGCCCGCGCCAGGGATGGCGGTGGGCTTGCTGGCCATGCACTACACCGGCATGGCGGCCATCAAGGTCACACCGGGTGTGACGTGGAACGAGCCTTGGCTGTTGGCGTCCGTGATGCTGGCGCTGGCCACCGGTTTTTTGACCTTCCTGGTGACGCCCTGGTTTCGTGGGCCGCGTCGGGCCTTGTATGGCTGGCGGCAGGTTGGCGCGTCGATCTTGCTGGGGTTGGTGCTGTCGGGCATGCACTTCGCAGGCATGCAGGCGCAGTCGTATCCGGCCGGCGCCGTGTGTTTGTCAACCGATGGCCTGGGTGGTTCATCGTTGACGGTGTTGATCGGGTTGGCGTCGGCCTTGGTGTTGACCAGCACGTGGCTGACCTCGCGTCTGGACGCGCGTCATCAGCAGCGCGCGGCGCATCTCAGCCAATCTTTGCAGAAGGCAGATGCGCAACTCCAACGTGTTGCGCAGGTGGATGGCTTGACGGGCCTGGCCAATCGACTGGTGCTGGAAGATCGCTTGACCCGTGCGGTGCGCCGGGCCGAAGAGCGCCAGCGGCGTGTGGCCTTGCTCTACATCGATCTGGATGGCTTCAAACCCATCAACGATTCCTTTGGACATCACTTTGGCGACAACCTCTTGTGCGCGGTCGGGCACCGTTTACAAGAAGTGGGTCGACGAGGGGACACGGTCGCCCGCATCGGCAGCGATGAGTTTGTCATCCTCATCAATGGCAACCCCGACGCGTCCTCGGCGGCCTTGGTGGCCGGGCGCGTGAGAGACGCACTGCACCGACCGTTTGTGGTTGAGGACCGTGAGGTCCACCTGTCTTGTTCCATCGGCGTGGTGCTCTACCCCGACCATGGCCCCAAGGCCAAGCTCATCGCCCGGGCCGATGCGGCCATGACGGCGGCCAAGCACGCTGGCGGCAACATGCACTGCTTCTATGAAGAACACATGGAGCAAGACGTGCAGCGCTCGGTCGACTTGCAGCGTGATCTGCGCCGCGCCATGGAGACCCATGAAGGCCTGAGCCTGCACTACCAACCCAAGATCGATGGCATCACCGGCCAGGTGACCGGGGCCGAGGCATTGTTGCGTTGGCAGCACCCGGTGCTGGGTGCC
>JAGWTE010000238.1 GCA_028869095.1 Burkholderiales bacterium | reverse complement strand
GCGGAAGGTGTGCAAGGCGTGCAGTTCATCTGCGCCAACACCGATGCGCAAGCCCTGAACCGTTCGTCGGCGGAAGTGCAACTGCAATTGGGTACCAGCGGGTTGGGCGCTGGATCCAAGCCAGAAGCCGGCCGCTCGGCAGCTGAAGAGGCCGTGGACCAGATCCGCGAGACCTTGGAAGGCGCCAACATGGTGTTCATCACCGCCGGCATGGGCGGCGGCACCGGTACCGGTGCGGCCCCTGTGATCGCACGCGTCGCCAAAGAGATGGGCATCCTGACCGTGGGCGTGGTGACCAAGCCTTTCGACTTCGAAGGCAACCGTCGCTTGAAGCAAGCCGATGCCGGCCTGGCTGAGTTGGAAGCCAATGTCGATTCGCTGATCGTGGTGTTGAACGAGAAGCTGTTGGAAGTGCTGGGCGATGACATCACTCAGGAAGAAGCTTTCGGCCAAGCCAACGACGTGTTGAAGAACGCCGTGGGTGGCATCTCCGACATCATCCACATCCCTGGCCTGGTGAACGTCGACTTTGAAGACGTTAAGACCGTGATGAGCGAGCCTGGCAAGGCCATGATGGGCACGGCCACCGCTGGCGGCCCTGACCGCGCCACCAAGGCGGCTGAAGCTGCTGTCGCTTGCCCCCTGTTGGAAGGCATCGACCTGTCGGGCGCCCGTGGCGTGCTGGTGTTGATTGCGGCTTCGAAGGCCACCTTCAAGCTGAGCGAATCGCGTAACGCCATGAACACCATCCGTCGCTATGCGGCGGAAGATGCGCATGTGATCTACGGTACCGCCTATGACGAAAGCCTGGGCGACCAACTGCGCGTGACCGTGATCGCCACCGGCCTGAGCACCGGCAAGCGTGCACAGACCCCGATGACCGTGGTCCACAGCGCTGCCACCACGAATGCGCACATGTACGCGCGCACCGGCACGGACAACATCCCCGTGCTGAACCACGCCGTGGGCCAAGGCCATCATCAAGGCCTGGGCATGGGCGCGACCAGCGATTTCAGCGGTCTGAACACACCGAGCGTGTGGCGCAGTGGCCGTACCCAAGCCGCAGCCAAGGTGGACGCCCTGGCCAGCAACGGCATGGATGAGATCGAGATTCCTGCGTTCTTGCGCAAGCAGGCTGACTGATGTCAGCACAGGGGGCGCCACGCCCTCTGTGAGTCGTACCTAAGCCAGTGATTGGCCCCCACCTGTGCCGGGTGGGGGCTTTTGGCGTTCCTCTCCTGGGAAGGTGAGGTGGGCCTCGATGGCCTGTTCTCGCGCATGGGCAATCGCGCGGCCCACAGCCGGGCCTTGATGGCCTTCAGCCAAGGCGCGCGCGGAGACCTCCGCGGTATTGACCGCCAGACACACCCGTAGCACTTGAGCCAGGCGTTCGCCTTGGGTGTAGACCGTGTCTTCAAAATGCAGGCGACCGCGTGCGTCGCACTCGCAGGCTTGCAGGATCTGGATGAAGCGATCCGGTTTGCGGAAGGCATCGCAGCGGTCCAGCAATCGAATCAAGGCAGCGGGGTTCAGATCGTCGCTGCGGTGGACATTGCCGTGCTCGCGGGCCACCACTTCGGCCAGCTCTTTGCATTCCACGGGCACGCGCAGGCGGGTGCTGACGGCGCGCAACAAGTCGACACTGCGGCCTTCGTGGCCCAGGTGGCGCGGCAGGATGTCGGCAGGCGTGGTGCCTTTGCCTAGGTCGTGGCACAAGGCCGCATAGCGCACAGGCAAGATCGCTTCAATCCGGGCCGCCATGTCCAGCACCATGTTCAGGTGCACGCCGGTGTCGACCTCGGGGTGGTAGTCGGCGCGTTGGGGCACGCCCCACAGGCGGTCGACCTCGGGCAGCAAGCGGGCCAGGGCGCCGCAATCGCGCAGCACATCCAACATGCGGGAGGGCTTGGCTTCCATCAGGCCGCGCGACAACTCTTGCCACACGCGTTCGGGCACCAGGTGGTCCACCTCGCCCTGGTCCACCATCTTGCGCATCAGGGCTTGCGTGTCGTCGGCGACATGGAAGTCCGTGAAGCGGGCGGCAAAGCGGGCCAGGCGCAGGATGCGGACGGGGTCTTCTTCAAAGGCCTCTGACACGTGCCGCAGCACCTTGTTGCGCAGGTCTTGCTGGCCCCCATAGGGGTCGACGATCTGGCCGGACTCATCTTGGGCCATGGCGTTGATGGTCAGGTCGCGCCGGGCCAGGTCGTCTTCCAGTGTGACGTCGGGCGCCGCGTAGACCGCGAAGCCATGGTAGCCCCGGCCGGTCTTGCGCTCCGTGCGCGCCAGCGCGTATTCCTCTTTGGTGCGCGGGTGCAAGAAGACGGGAAAGTCTCGGCCGACAGGGACATAGCCCTGATTCAGCAAGCCCTCAGGCGTGCCGCCCACCACCACCCAATCGCGGTCGCCGCCATCGCGTCCCAGCAAGGCATCCCGAACCGCACCACCTACCAAATAGATCTTCATGCGATCAGTTTAGCGGGAGCCCGACAAGCTTGCCTGGCACGCCTTATGCGTAAGTCCATGCACTTGCTTGTTTGTCTTCGGGAGACTCACCATGAAAGTGCATTTGGATCGATGGGGCTCACTCAAGCCAGTTCTGGCCGGTGTGCTGGCGTGTGTGGCGATGGAATCGGCCCAGGCCTATGACGATGCCTTGGGGCCTCTGGCGCCCTTGGACAGTGCGTTTGAAGTGGGGGTGGGCTTTCCAAAGTCGACTTTTTTGGACACCTTGTCCTTTTCCTTGACTGCGCCCGTCGAGGGGGCGTTCACGATCAAAGGGCAGGGCTTGGTCATCCCTGGGTTCTTGACACTCATGCCCGCTACCGACTTGACATTTGCTTTGTACAAAGGCGGCGTCGACCTGACAGGGTTTGGCACTTCGTTCAGTGGCTTGAATTTGTTGGCCGGTGACGATTACAGCTTCAAGGTCATGGGCAAATCGGGTGGCTATCACGTCACCTGGTGTTTGACGCCAGCGGTGCCGGAGCCAGAATCCTTGGCCTTGGGCCTGGCAGGTTTGCTGGTCATCGGGGGCACGGCACGGCGCCGTCTGAGTTAAGCGGTAGACCTGAAGGGGGGGCGGGCCTGCCGGGCCCGACATCAGGACGCAGTGGGGTGGGCGCTGGGCGCCTGCTCTGCCAGTCGCGCCAAGTCGAGGTAGTCGGCCACCGGCACCTCTTCTGCGCGGCGTTGCAGATCGAAGTCCGTGCTCAAGCCTTTGTCTTCAATCCACTTGCCCAGCGTGTTGCGCAAAATCTTGCGGCGCTGAGAAAACGCCACGGCGACCAGCTCTTCCAGCAGGACGGGGTTGATGGCGGGGGGCTGGGCCAGCGGCACCATGCGCACCACGGCTGAGTCGACCTTGGGGGGCGGCGTGAAGGACTCGGGCGGCACCTCGACCACGCATTCCATGTCATAGCGCCACTGCAGCATCACGCTCAGGCGGCTGTAGTCCTTGCAGCCCGGCTGGGCCACCATGCGGTCGACCACTTCCTTTTGCAGCATGAAGTGCTGGTCCTGCACCTGATCGGCGCAGGGCAGCAGGTGAAACAGGATGGGCGAGGAGATGTTGTAGGGCAGGTTGCCGATGATGCGCAGCTTGGCGCCTTGCCGCTCTTGGCTCAGGGCCGCAAAGTCGACCTTCAGCACATCGGATTCGATC
>JAGWTE010000237.1 GCA_028869095.1 Burkholderiales bacterium | reverse complement strand
GAACATGCCCAAAATGAAGACCAAGAGCAGTGCGAAGAAGCGTTTTCGCGTTCGCCCGGGTGGTACCGTCAAGCGCGGTCAAGCCTTCAAGCGCCACATCCTGACCAAGAAGACCACGAAGAACAAGCGCCAGCTCCGCGGTGCCGTCAACGTGCATGAAACGAACATGGGCCACATGGCTCAAATGCTGCCTTTCGCTGGCCTGTAATCGGCTTCCGAACAGCAGATCGTTTCGAATTGGTTTAGATAGTTAACGCCGAAGGAGTCATCCATGCCTCGCGTCAAACGTGGTGTAACAGCCCGCGCTCGTCATAAAAAAGTTCTCGCCCTGGCCAAGGGTTTCCGTGGTCGCCGTAAGAACGTATACCGCATCGCCAAACAAGCCGTCATGAAGGCAGGCCAATACGCCTACCGTGACCGCCGCGCCAAGAAGCGTGAATTCCGCCGTCTGTGGATTGCACGTATCAACGCCGGTAGCCGTGCTTTGGGCCTGACCTACAGCAAGTTCATTGCTGGCATCAAGAAGGCTTCGATTGAAATCGACCGTAAGGTGCTGGCCGACATGGCTGTCAACGATCCAGCGGCTTTTGCCTCTATCGTTGAAAAGGCCAAGGCTCAATTGGCTGCTTGATGAAAGCACCATGATGCCGTTTCTGGCTGTCGGTCAGACACTTTGGTGTCAGGTGGCAGCTCAGTAACCTGAAGGCCAACAATTTGTTGGCCTTTTTTTTCGACACAAAACAATGAACGACCTCGACGCATTGGTGCAAGCAAGCCAGGAGGCATTTGCCGCTGCTGCTACGCCCGCTGATCTGGAAAACGCCAAGGCCCGCTTTCTGGGCAAGTCCGGCAGTCTGACGGAATTGCTCAAAGGCATGGCAGCCTTGTCGCCCGAAGAGAAAAAGACCCGTGGCGCCGCCATCAACCAGGCCAAGCAACAAGTCGAGGCGGCCCTGAACGCGCGTCGTCAAGCCTTGGCCGATGCCGAGTTGGCGCAACAGCTGCGTGCTGAATCGCTGGATGTGACCCTGCCTGGCCGCCGTCGCGGTGAGGGCGGTTTGCACCCGGTATCCCTGAGCATCGAGCGCATCGAAGGCATCTTTGGCTCGATGGGTTTTGATGTGGCTGACGGCCCCGAAATTGAAGCCGACTGGTTCAACTTCACCGCCTTGAACACGCCAGCCGATCACCCCGCGCGCTCCATGCATGACACCTTCTATGTCGAAGGTGGCAATTTGCTGCGCACGCACACCAGCCCGATGCAGGTGCGCTATGCGGTGCAACACGTCAAGGCGCACGCAGACCTGATCGCCAAAGGCGAGCGCATGCCGGAGATCCGCGTCATCGCACCGGGCCGCACGTATCGTGTGGACAGCGACGCCACCCACTCGCCCATGTTCCATCAGTGCGAAGGCCTGTGGATTGGTGAGTCGGTCAGCTTCACGGATTTGAAGGCCGTGCTGGGTGATTTCTTCAGCACCTTCTTTGAAACCGACGACCTGGACATCCGTTTCCGTCCGTCTTTCTTCCCGTTCACCGAGCCTTCGGCTGAAGTGGACATTGCCTTCTCGTCGGGGCCGCTGAAGGGCCGTTGGCTGGAAGTGGGTGGAGCAGGGCAGGTGCACCCCAACGTCGTGCGCAACTTTGGGCTGGATCCTGAGCAATACATTGGCTTTGCCTTTGGTTTGGGCCCGGATCGCTTGACCATGCTGCGCTATGGCGTGAACGACCTGCGCCTGTTCTTTGAAGGCGATTTGCGCTTCCTGCAGCAATTCCAGTGATACGGGCTTGACGCCTGAACCGGAGAGCACCATGAACCACCGCATCCAAGCTTGGGCCGCGATCGCCAAAGGGCAACCTTTGGTGCCGTACACCTATGAGTCCGGCCCCTTGGGTGTGGATGAGGTGGAGGTGGCGGTGGAGCACTGCGGGCTGTGCCACTCTGATCTGTCGGTCATCGACAGTGAATGGGGGGCGACGGCTTATCCGGTGGTGGCCGGTCATGAGGTCATTGGCCGCGTGGTGGGCTTGGGTGAGCGTGCGCAAGGCTTGAAGCTGGGCCAGCGCGTGGGCATCGGCTGGAACGCTTCTAGCTGCATGCATTGCAACCCTTGCCTGGGTGGTGAACATCAGTTGTGCCGTGCAGCCCAGGCCACGATCATGGGGCATCACGGTGGTTTTGCTGAGCGTGTGCGCGCTCATTGGCTGTGGACGGCGCCCATCCCTGAAGGGCTGGATGCTTCCAAGGCTGGGCCTTTGCTGTGCGGTGGCATCACCGTTTTCTCGCCGTTTTTGAATTTCGACATCAAGCCGACGCATCGTGTGGGTGTGGTTGGCATTGGTGGTCTGGGGCATCTGGCGATCAAGTTTGCCAAGGCGTGGGGGTGTGAGGTCACGGCCTTTACCTCCAGCGAGGCCAAGCGCGATGAGGCTCTGCAGATGGGCGCGCATCGTGTGGTGTCCAGTGTGGATGCCGCCTCGATGAAGCCGATCTTTGGGCAGTTGGACATGGTGTTGGTCACCGTGAACGTGATGCTCAATTGGCGTGACCTGATGCGTACTTTGCGTCCAAATGGCCGTTTGCATGTGGTGGGCGTGGTGCCGCAGCCGATGGCCATTGAGGCCGGTGTGCTGATCGGTGGCCAGCGCTCGGTGTCGGGCTCGCCCACGGGCTCGCGTCAAGACATTGACACGATGCTGGAGTTTGCTGCTCGCCATGGCATTGCGCCTCAAGTCGAACATTTCCCCATGAGTCGCATCAACGATGCGTTGGAACATTTGCGTGCCGGTAAGGCGCGCTACCGGGTGGTGCTGGATGCGGATTTCGCGCCCGCCACGGCCCGTTGACGAACAAGAATCAAGGATCCTTTCATGCAATTTCCTGAATCCTGGCTGCGTAGTTTCTGCAACCCTGATCTGAGCACGCAACAACTGGCCGACCTGCTGACCATGGCTGGCTTGGAAGTGGAAGAGTTGGAGCCTGTTGCGCCTCCTTTCACCGGCGTGGTGGTCGGTCATGTGCTGGAAGTGGCCAAGCATCCTGACGCCGATCGGTTGAATGTGTGCAAGGTCGATGCTGGGACGGGTGCGGTCCTGCAGATCGTGTGTGGCGCCCCCAATGTGCGCCCAGGCATCAAGGTGCCTTGCGCGACTGTGGGCGCGGAGTTGCCCCCGGGCGCCGATGGCAAGACCTTCAAGATCAAGTTGGGCAAGCTGCGTGGCGTGGAGAGCCAGGGCATGCTGTGCTCGGCTCGCGAGTTGGGCGTCTCTGAAGAGTCCAATGGCCTGCACATCCTGGCTGATGACGCGCCGATCGGGCAAAACATCCGAGAGCACCTCAAGCTGGACGACACCCTGTTCACGCTGAAGCTGACACCTAACCTGGCGCATTGCCTGAGCGTGCAAGGCATTGCCCGCGAAGTGTCGGCTTTGACCGGTGCCCCGATGACCTCGTTGGCGATTGCGCCGGTCAAGCCTTCGATCGATGCGACCGTGCCTGTGTCGGTGGAGGCGTCTGATCTGTGTGGCCGTTTTGTTGGCCGAGTGATCCAGGGCGTCAACGCCAAAGCAGCCACACCCGACTGGATGATCGAGCGTCTGGCACGTTGTGGCCAGCGTCCAGTGTCGCCCTTGGTGGACATCTCCAACTATGTGATGTTCGAGTTGGGCCAACCCTCGCACGTGTTCGATCTGGACAAGATCCACGGTGG
>JAGWTE010000030.1 GCA_028869095.1 Burkholderiales bacterium | reverse complement strand
GCCTCCTGGCAGGCCATCCGGGCCTGGGCCCTGCAAAACCCCGACCGCGTGAACGAGATGCTGCGCGTCAACCCCCGGGTGGTCTACTTCAAGGAAGAAACCTTGAGCGACCCCGAATCCGGCCCCAATGGCGCCCAGGGTGTGCCGCTGACACCCGGTCGTTCCGTGGCCGTCGATGTGGACAGCGTGCCGCTGGGCACCCCCGTCTGGCTGGATGCCACCCTGCCGCAAGCCTGGAGTGCCAACCCCGCACCCGGCAGCCCCTTGCAACGGCTGGTGATGGCCCAAGACCGGGGCGGCGCCATCACGGGCGCCGTGCGCGCCGACTATTTCTGGGGCTGGGGGGACGAGGCCCTGGCGCAGGCCGGACGCACCAAACAGCCCTTGTCGGTCTGGGTTTTGTGGCCTTCAGACGCGAAGTAAGCCCGGAATCAGCGTTGATCCCCAGATAGGCGGACGCCCAGATCCCTCACAGTCAGGGGATCTGTGACCACGTCCCCCATGATGGTGTTTTTATCGCGATTTTTTGCTGACGGGATCGACCCCGGCCTGCTGCTGTACGGCACCTACAACCCCTGGCTGGTGGCCTTGTCGGTGTTGGTCGCGGTGTTTTCGTCGAGCATGGGGCTGCACGCGGCCTACCAGGCCCGTGGCTTGGTCCTGACCCGTTTGCGCCAACTGAGCTTGCTGGCCGGCAGCCTGTCGCTGGGCTGCGGCGTGTGGGCCATGCACTTCATTGGCATGCTGGCCTTTCAGGTCTGCACCCAGGTCAGCTACCACATCGCGCTGACCCTGTTGTCGGTGCTGCCCAGCCTGGGTGCATCGTGGGTGGCCTTGAACCTGCTGAGCCAGCCCACGGTCACGCGCCGCCAGTTGTGGATCAGCGGCACCCTGGTCGGCGCCGGCATTGGCGCCATGCACTACACCGGCATGGCCGCCATGCAGATGGCCGCCGTGCTGCGCTACAACCCCTGGATCTTTGGCCTGTCCCTGTTGGTGGCGGTCGGCCTGGCGGTGCTCGCCTTGTGGGTGCGTTTTGGCCTGGCCACCTTCTTGTTGCGGGGCGGTGCGCTGATCCAGACCTCGGTCAGCGGCGTGGTCATGGGCCTGGCGATTGCCGGCATGCACTACACCGGCATGGCGGCCGCCCGCTTCATCGGCCATGCGCAAAACCCATCCGGCCAGGCACTCTATGACCCGGTCCCCCTGGCCCTGTCGATCACGCTGGTGACCTTGGTGGCCAGCTCCATGGTGGCCGCCGCCATCGGGCTGACGCGGTATCGGCAAATCGTGCGTCAGCTGCGTGTCAAAGAAGCGCGCTTGCGCGCCATCAGCGACACCTCCATGGACGCCATCATCGTGTTCGACGAACAAGGCATCGTCCACGAATTCAACCCCGGGGCGGAGCGCATTTACGGCTGGCGCGCCGCGGACATCATTGGCCACAGCGTGACGGACATCATCGTCGAACCCTTCCGCACGCCCGCCAAGATCAAGTTCGCCAACTTCCTGCGCCAGATTGCCAGCATCTTGGGTCATGAGCGCGAGACCCATGGCGTGCGCCGCGACGGCTCCCTCGTGCCGATCCGGCTGGTCATCGCCCGCATGCCCAAGCTGGACCAGCAGTTGTATGTGGCCTATGTGTCTGACATCAGCGAACGCCAGACCATGCAAGCGGCCTTGCAAGAAAGCGAAGCGCAATTTCGCTCGCTGATCGCCAACATCCCCGGCATCTCCTACCGCTGCCGCGCCGAGCCCGGCTGGCCCGTGGTCTATGTCAGCGACGCCATCGAATCGATCACCGGCTACCCCGCCCGTGCCTTCATCGGCCCCCAGGCCACCATGCGCTTTGCCGATCTGCTGGCGAGCGACGAAGTCACCCGCCTGGCCGCCATTTTGAAAGCCGCCCGCCAGGAAGGGCGCAGCTTCATCCTGGAATTCCAACTGCGCCATCGCGATGGCTCACCCCGCTGGATGTGGGGACACGGCTGCGTCGTGCGCAGTGGGGACGAGGCCGTGCAATGGGTCGATGGCGTGTTGCTGGACATCACCGAGCGCCACAACATGGAGGCCGACCTGCTTCAGGCCAAAGACAAGGCCGAAGCCGCCGCAGCGGCGCGCAGCACCTTCCTGGCCAACATGAGCCACGAAATCCGCACCCCCATGAACGCCATCCTGGGCTTCACGGAAGTGGTGTTGGCGGGCGACTTGCCGGCCGGGCCGCGCAAGCACCTGGAGACGGTCTACAAATCGGCCCGCAGCCTGCTGCACTTGCTCAACGACATCCTGGACACCTCCAAGCTGGAGCGCGGCGTGGTGGAGCTAGAGTCCTTGGACTTTTCGGTGCCCGAGTTGGTGCAACAGCTGTGCGCCGAGCAGTCCCTCGCGGCCCAACGCAAGCGTTTGCAACTGCAGGTCCACATCCGCCCCGATGTGGGGGACATGGTCTGTGGCGACCCCTATCGGCTCCGACAGGTCTTGCTGAATTTGCTGGGCAATGCCATCAAGTTCACCCACCAAGGACAGGTCAGCCTGCACGTATCCAGAATAGGCCACGACGTGGTCTTTGACATCCGCGACACGGGCATTGGCATCCCGAGCGAACGCCTGCCCCATATCTTCGAGGCCTTTACCCAAGCCGACACCTCGATGAGCCGTCACTTTGGCGGCAGCGGCCTGGGCACCACCATCAGCAAACAACTGGTCGACCTGATGCATGGCCGCATCTGGGTCGACAGCGTGGTCGGCCAAGGCAGCACGTTTCATGTGCAGGTGCCCCTGCCCCAACGCCAGGTGGCGCACATCGCGCCCCCCACACAGCCCGGCACGCCCCACGTTTTGCCGCCCTTGCGCATCCTGGCTGTGGACGATGTCTGGCTGAACATTGAATTGATCCAGCTGCTGCTGGACGACCAGGGACACACCATCTTTGTGGCCCGCAATGGGCAAGAAGCCCTGGATCTGCTGAGGCAAGAGCGGGTCGACGTGGTGCTGATGGACGTTCAAATGCCGGTACTCGATGGCCTGAGCGCCTGCCGCACCCTGCGCCAATGGGAGCAGGAGCAGGGATGGCCCCACACCCCGGTCATCGCCCTGTCGGCCAGCGTGCAAGCCGAAGACCGCAAGGCGGCACTGGCCGCCGGGATGGATGGCTTTGCCGGCAAGCCTTTGGACCTGGACAAGCTGCTCGACGAAATCTCGCGGATCACCGGCGTGTCACCGGTCCCCGATCCGCGCCTGCCTGCCGCCCCACTGCCTTTGCCAGACCGAGACAAGTGCCTGATCGATACCGAGCGGGCCCACCAACGCTGGGGCGATGTCGGGGCGTACCAGCAGTCTCTGCACCGTTTTGCGCAAGACAACATGGCCTGGGCGATCACGCCGGGTAGCGTGGCGACACCAGCGGACGCCTTGACCGCCGCCCGTACCGCCCATCGCTTGCGAGGCGCAGCGGCCAACCTGGCCCTGCTGGCCGTTGAGCGCGCGGCCCAACAGGTTGAAGGGCTGCCGTCTCAGCCCGCCACCACGGCCTCACCATCACTGGATGCCGCCTGGGCCCAACTGCAACGCGCCATGCAAGAGACGCTGGCGGCCATTGCCCACCAGCCCCCCGCCGCCCCGCCCAGCCCGGCGCCACAACCGGCGCTGCCGGCCACCACCACCGACGAGTTGAGCACCTGGCGGCAACAAGCCGACAGCCTGCGCACCGCCTTCTTGCGTGGCGAACGGCTGGACGGTTTGCTGCAACAGTTTTGCCAGACCATTCGGCCGCGCGTGCCAGCCCAGCCATTGCAGGCGCTGGAACAAGCCGTCGAGGATTTTGATTTTGAAGCCGCCGCCGCCAGCCTGGATCGTTTGATCCACAGCTTGCCCGCCACAGGAGACGAGCATGCCGCACTCTGACCGTGAAGTCCGCCCCATCATCTTGATCGTCGATGACGAGCCCACCAACCTGCAGGTCTTGCGCCAGATCCTGCAAGCGGACTACCGCCTGCTGTTTGCGCGCGATGGGCACAAGGCCCTGGAGCTGGCCCGGTCCGAATGCCCCAGCCTGATCCTGCTGGACGTGATGATGCCCGGCCTGACGGGACACGACACCTGCATCGCCCTCAAGCAAGACCCGGCCACGCGGGCCATCCCCGTGGTTTTCGTGACCGCGCTGTCGGACACCGAAGACGAAGCCCGGGGTTTCGAGTTGGGCGCCGTGGACTACATCACCAAGCCCGTCAGCCCGCCCGTCGTCAAGGCCCGGGTGCGCAATCAACTGTCTTTGGTGCGCATGGACGAGTTGCGCGACACCCGCATGCAAATCATCGAACGCCTGGGCCGCGCCGCCGAGTTCAAGGACAACGAAACCGGCCTGCACGTGATCCGCATGAGCCACTACGCCCGCACCCTGGCCCTGGCCGCCGGCTGGAGCGAAGGCGCCGCCGAAGAGTTGCTCACGGCCGCGCCCATGCACGACATCGGCAAGATCGGCATCCCGGACCGCATCTTGCTCAAGCCCGGCGCACTGAGCCCCGAAGAGTGGGACGTGATGCGCACCCACCCCAAGATCGGGGCCGACATCATTGGCGAACACCCCTCATCGGTCTTGCGCATGGCCCGCGAGATCGCGCTGTGCCACCACGAGAAATGGGACGGCAGCGGCTACCCGCAAGGCCTCAAGGGCGATGCCATCCCCATCGCGGCCCGCGTGGTCACCATTGCCGATGTGTTCGATGCCCTGACCACCGCGCGGCCCTACAAAAAGGCCTGGTCGGTGGAAGACGCCCTGGCCAATCTGGAACAAGGCGCGGGCCAGCATTTCGACCCCTACCTGGTCCCGTTGTTCTTGAGCATCCTGCCCCAGATCCTGGAGATCCGCGAACGCTGGAAAGAGGCCGACCCCGCGCCAACCTGACGCGACAGGATCGGGCCCGATCCCCCGGACTCAGGCCGCAAAAGCGCGCTGCAGGGCCTGGGCCAAGGCGGTGTGGGCCTGAGCCGCTTCGGGAATGAAGCGGTTCATGTTGATGAAGTCATGCAGCACACCCGGCCACACGCGCACCTCGGTGGGCACGCCGGCATCGCGCAGCTTCTGGGCATACAGCTGCCCCTCGTCGTACAGGGCATCGCATTGCGCCAGGCCGATCCAGGCCGGCGCCACCCCCACGTGATCGCCCTTGAGCGGCTCGCGGCGCCAGTCGATGGGCTCATCCTTGACGCGGGCGTTGATCTCGAACCAGCGCATCAACTCGGCCGTCAGCAGCGCGCCCTGGGCAAACTGCTTGTACGACTCGGTCTGCAAGGAGCTTTGCACGGACGGGTAAAACAAGGCCTGCAAGGCCAGCGGGATCCCGGCATCGCGTGCCATCAGGGCGCTGCTGGCCGCCAGGCTGCCGCCAGCGCTGTCGCCCCCCACCGCCATGCGGCTGCCGTTGAGGCCCAGGGTGTGGCCATGGTTGGCCAGCCATTGCACCGCCGCAAAGCAGTCATCCAGACAAGCCGGGAATTTGTGCTCCGGCGCCAGGCGGTACTCCACGGCCACGATGGCTGCGCCGCTTTGCAGCACCACCGACCGGCACAAGGCCTCACAGGTATCGAGCCCCCCGACCACAAAGCCGCCGCCGTGCATCCACACCATCACCGGCAGCAAGTCGGCATCGTGGGGCGAGCGCAGCACCGGCGCCCACAGCCGGGCCCGCATCAGCCCCCCCGGCCCCGGGATCAGGAAGTCTTCTACCCGAGGCACATGCATGCGCCCGCCTTCCATGGCCCCCACGCTGGAGCTGTAGGCCCGACGCGCCTGCTCGACCGACAACTCGTTCAAAGGCGGAAAAGCCGCCCGCTGGATATTGGCCAACAAGGCCCGGGTCATCTCGTTGAATTGATCGTAGGCAGAAGACATGGGCCCCTCCAGGTTCACGGTTGCGTCACGCGCACTTCCAGTTGTTGTTCGCCCTGGTCGTCCAACTCGGTGGTGGACCAGGTACCCCGTCCGCTTTGCGTCTGGTTGCGGCTGCTATGCGCCACCACCACCCATTGTCCCAGCGGCACGGCCAAAGTGGTCGCCACATCCTGGCGCAGGATCTGGCCATCCGGAGCCAGGCCTGATGTGCCCAATGGACCGCTCATTGAGCCTCCCAAGGCCTGGCGCGATTGCGCTTCCAATTCCAACTCAACGGGCGCGTTGCCCCCCTTCCAGCGAGGGCGCACATTCAAACCCTGGCCCAGGTCGATCCAGACCGTCTGAGACAACAATTGCGCGCCGCCACTGGCGCCATTGGCCCCGCTGGCCGCGCCGGTGGCCGCCGTGGCGCCCGCAGTACCCACAGAGCCCGAAGCCCCGGACGAGCCGGCCCCATTCGCACCCGGCGCCGAGAACAAGAACTGCCACATGGTCTGCGACACCGTGCGGCCCGCGTAGAGGCGGGCCTTGCCGCCGTTGAGCACCAAAAGGCTGTGCACCACGTCTTGCTGCCCGCTGCTGTCCAGGGTCGACAAGCGCATGCCGCCCGAGCTCAGCGCCGCCTGCCGCTCACGCGCCTGCGCCGACGACACCACCCGCCACTCCACCCGCAAGTTGCCAGAGGCCGACGCCCCTGCCGCGAACGCTGGCTGGCTGACCAACAAGGTGGCCATCAAGGCCATCGTCACGACCACCACCAGGGTCATCAAGCCCCGCGCTACAAGCCATGGCCAAACGATGCGTCGATGAATCGTGCTCATGACCCACAGCGTATCAAACCCGCTGCCCGCTGGGTGTGGCCGATCGGCACAAGTGGGCGGTGCACGCGGGTTATTTCCATGGCTTGAAATATCTCAATTGCGCCATGCTCAAGTCATGTCCTGCCTGGTCGATATGCCTAGAACGCTCTGACCTGTCAGGGATACAACCATTTTTTCAGTCCGACTCGAGATGGAGGCTGGCAACTATGCAGCTCGAAGCCCTGTTCAAGCAACCCCAGGCCCTTCCGGCCGTCCCCAAAATCGTCCACGAGCTGATCGACAGCTTCAACGACGGCGACATCTCGATTGACGAGATCGCCAAAAAGATTGCGGCCGATCCGGTGCTGTCAGCCCGCCTGCTGCGCCTGGCCAACTCGGCCTACTACCATGTCTCGCGCAGCGTGGGCACCGTCAACGACGCCATGACCATGCTGGGCTTTGTCACCGTGCGCACGCTGGTGATCAGCTCCGGCCTGACGGGCGGCTACAAGTCCATGCCCGGCCTGGACCTGGGCCAGTTCTGGCGCTATGGCCTGCACACCGCCGCCGTGGCCGGTTGGCTGGCCAAAAAAACCGGCACCAATGCCGACCAGGCCTTCACCGTGGGCCTGATGCACGCCATCGGCCAGTTGGTGATGCACGCCGGCATGCCCGAACAGATGCTGCAACTGGACAAACAGGCCGGCCCGCTGGACCCCCGCCGCCTGGACATGGAGAAGAACTCCTTTGGCTACAACTTCGCGGACGTGGGCGCCGAGTTGGCCCGCCAATGGCGCTTCCCCCACGCCTTTGTCGACGCCATCAAGTACTTCCCTGAGCCCTTGAGCGCCGAGAAGTTCGACGCCGCCGCCGGTGTCATCCACCTGGCCGCCTGGCGTGCCCGTGGCGAGCACAACAAGCTCAACGCCGATGAGTTGGCCGGCACCATTCCCGCCGAGGTCTGCAAAAAGCTGGGCCTGAACCCCGAGACCTTGCTCAAGGAACTGCCACCTTTGAGCGAATTGTGCGAAGGGCTGGACAGCCTGCTGGGTTGATGCCCCGGCGCCCGCCGTCAGATCGAGTCACATCGCCTCAGATCGACAGCGGGTCCACATCCACCGCCCAGCGGATCAAACCGCTGCGGCGGTTTTTTTGTGCCTCGTCCAGCCAGATCGCCTGCGCCGCTTGCAAAAAGCGCTGCAAAGCCAGGCGGCTGGCCGACTCGATCATCAGCTGAGCACGCTCGACGTTGGCCACGCGCTGAATGGGTGTCGGCACGGGGGGGTACAGCGTGATCAGCGCGCCGGACGACTCGGCCAAAGCCTGCGTCAACTCCGCCGCCCGCGTCAGGAAGTGCTGGGCGGCCTCTTGCGTCTTGCCTTCGGCCCGCAGCATGGCCAGGCTGGCATAGGGCGGCAGGCCGGCCATCTCGCGCTCTTTGAGCTGCTGGGCGGCAAAGTCTGCGTAGTCATAGCGGCGCAAGGCCGCGTACAGCGGGTGGGTGGGGTGATAGGTCTGCACCCACATCTCGCTGTGGCCTGCCACCTGGGCATCCCGCCCGGCCCGCCCGGCCGCTTGCAGTAACAAAGCGAACTGGCGCTCGGCCGCCCGGAAGTCGCTGGCAAACAAGGCCGCATCCGGGTTGACGGCCGCCACCAGGGTGATGCGGCGGAAGTCATGCCCCTTGGCCACCATTTGCGTGCCCACCAGCACGTCGACCTCACCGGCGTGGACGCTGGCCAGTTGCGCCTCCAGTGCGCCTTTGTGCTTGGTCACATCGGCATCGATGCGGCCCACCCGGGCCTGAGGCAGGATCTCGGCCAACTGCTCTTCCAGGCGCTCGGTGCCACGGCCCATGGGGGCGATGTCCTGGTTGCCGCAGTCGGGGCAGGCGCGCGGCACGCGTTCCGTGAAGCCGCAATGGTGGCAGCGCAAGGTGCGGTCCACTTTGTGAAAGACCCGCCAGGCGCTGCAATGGGGGCAGCCGCTTTTCCAGCCGCAGTCGCTGCAATGCAGCACGGGGGCGTAGCCGCGCCGGTTGAGCAGCACCAGGCTTTGCTCGCCGCGCTCGACGCGTTGCTCAATCGCCTGCAACAACTCGGCCGCCAAAGGCGGTGGGCTGCGGCCGGGCAGGGGCTTGGGCGCGCGGGTCAGGTCCAGCACCCGCACCGTGGGCATGATGCCGTCACCCACGCGAGAGGGCATGGCCAGGCGCAGGTACCGGCCCGCGCCCCCTTCGGCGGTGGGCAGGGCGTTGTACCAGGACTCCAGGCTGGGCGTGGCCGAGCCCAGCACCACCGGCACGCCCTCCAGCCGGGCGCGGTACACCGCCAGGTCGCGGGCGGAGTAACGCGCGCCGTCTTGCTGCTTGTAGCTGGGGTCGTGTTCTTCGTCGACCACGATCAGGCCCAGACGCGGCATGGGCGTGAACACGGACAGACGCGTCCCCAAGACCAGGTCGGCATGGCCCGTGTGCGCCATCAACCAATTGCGCAGGCGCTGGGCCGGCGTCAGGCCGCTGTGCAGGGACACGATGTGGCGCCCCGCAAAGCGCTCTGCCACGCGCGCTTCCAACTGCGGGGTCAGGTTGATCTCGGGCACCATCATCAAGACTTGCCGACCCGCATCCAGGGCGCGTTGGGCCTGGCGCAGGTAAACCTCGGTCTTGCCACTGCCGGTGCTGCCCCAAAGCAAGAAAGGCTTGTCGGCCGGGCCGGCCAGCGCCGCCAGGGCCTGGGCTTGCTGGGGCGTCAGTTCGGGCAATTCGGGCCCCGCCGCGCCCGAGTCCGTCCCACCCGACGCCACGCCTGATGCCGCACCTTGCGCCACGGCCTTGTCCAGGCGCTTGAGCCGCCGGCCCCACTGGGTGTCGTCCAGCTGGCGCAATTCGGGCGGCAGCACCATCAAGGTCATCTCGCCCAGGCTGCGTTGGTAGTAGTTGGCCGCAAACAGCAGCAATTGGCGCCAGGACGCGGGCAAGGGCGGCAAACCGGTCAGCACCTCGGCCACGGGTTTGAGTTGTGCATCGCTCAAGGCCTGGCTGGCCGCGTCGTCCGCCCCTTGGTCCCACACCACCCCGGTGACCACGCGGCGCCCCAGCGGCACCCGCACCACCGTGCCCGCCGGCAAGGCCTGAGGGCTCAGGTAGTCCAGTGGCCCCAACAAACCACTGTGTTGCGGCGCCTCCACCACCACGCCCACCCGGCAGGGCGCGGCGTCGGGTGCTTGATCCGAATGGCAGGGGGGCACTGTCTTGTCTCCGAACTTCCTACAAGGATTGAACTTAAAACGGCAAGTTGTTGATTTTATTGGGTTGAACCCTTATCCACGAAGCCTGTGGATAACTTTGTGGGAAAGCTTTGCAAATGCGCGCTAAATGCTTGTCACACCGTGATTTGCCCTAGATTGCCTCAAAGAGAGGCAATCGGCGTCTTCCTATATGAATCAATAACTTAGTGATGTGCCGCGGACATTTGACCGCTTTACCCACTGTGCCCCAGGAATGGGCACTCGCTCGCCATTTTGTGGGGATAAGTGATACGCCCCTCACCAAACCAAAGGGTATTCCCTAGTTGCTCGATGTCTTACAAGGCTTGTCATCCATTTGTGACATTGTTCACACTTTTGCGCGCCATCGACCCCATTTGTGACCTGAAATCAAATGTCACGCAAATTCGGACAGCATGTGACGAATACTTGTCTGCGTTAAACAAAGCTTGGTCGCAAGTTGTTGCGCTAAGTTGTTGATTTTAGGTGGTCTGAGGTTTATCCCCGTTTCCTGTGGATAACTTTGTGGGAAACCTATGCACACCCCCGCTAACTGCTTGTCAGGACAGGGTTTCCCCTGGATTGCCGCAAACTGGTGCAATTACAAAGTTTCTATATGAATCAATGACTTAGCACACATGCCCGTGCTTTGCGCGGTGCGTGCATCGCACCCAAACTGCGCGCCTCTCGCATGCGCTTTTGTGGGGATAAGTCAGCCCCCGATAGCACAAAAACGCGCCAAGACAAGCACCAGAACGCGCCCAAATTTGTGCTAAGCGACGCCCCAGCCCTGTGCAGGTGCGCACGCACTGGCGCCTGCGTGACGCCTGAGCGGGCATGCGTCAGGCCCGAAACCACAGGCCCCCTTGAACCGGGACACAGGAAAACCCTCAGGACGGATATGAACAGTCGTTTGAACCTAGTATGCTTGCGCTTCTTCACCTCATTTTTTCTTGAGAGACATTGCAATGAGCTTCTCGATCGAATCCAAACTGGGCGACCTGCTGGACAACGAAACCACCAAGGCCATCCTGGAAAAGCACATGCCTGGCATTTCCACTCACCCTCAAATCGGCATGGGCAAGGGTTTTGCTCTGTCGATGGTGGCCAAGTTCTCCGGTGGCCTGATCACCGAAGACCTGCTGCAAAAGGTTCAAGCTGAACTGGCTGCTCTGGGCTGATCCCCGAAGCTGACCCGCGTCAGATGCAAAAAGCCCGCTGCTTCAGCGGGCTTTTTTGTGGGCGCCGTCCTGGGCCACCGCGATCGGGGGGCTCAGGCCGTCTTCGTATTGAGCCCTTGGGCCTGCGGCACAGGCCGTGTCGGGCATGGCCCCAGGTGCCGGTCCAGCACCCCCAGCAACTCGTCGCGCGAAAACGGCTTGCTCAAATGCCCGTCCATGCCCACCGCCAGGCATTTCTGGCGCTCGTCGGCATCGACCGTGGCCGTCAGCGCCACGATGGGCACGCGGGGCAAGCGCCGGACTTCTTCCCGCTCCCGGATCAGGCGGGTGGCCTCATAGCCATCCATCTGCGGCATGATGCAATCCATCAGCACCAGATCGGCCTGCTGGCCCGCCAGCCAGTCCACCGCCTGCTGGCCATCGTCCACCACCCGCACGTCCAGCCCCAACTGCCGCAAGCTGGCCTCGGCCACCAAGGCATTGATGGGGTTGTCTTCGACCAGCAAGACGCGGCTGGGCGGCAAGCCGGACTGCGTCTGAGCCTGCGCCACGGGTGAGTGCAGTGGCGAGGCCTCGGGCATGATTTGGCCCACAGGCAAGGTCAGGCTGCAGCTGAAGCGCGAACCTTGTCCCACGCGGCTGCTGCATCGCAGATCACCGCCCATGGCCTGGCACAGCTGACGCGAAATCGTCAGGCCCAGGCCGGTGCCGTCATGCCGGCGGCGGCGCACACCATCGACCTGGTGGAAGGCGTCAAAGATGTGGCTCAACTCGTCTTCCGGGATGCCAATGCCCGTGTCTTCGACTTCGATCAGGACCTGATCGTCGCCCTGCGCACGCGAGACGCGCAAGATCACGCGCCCTTCGTCGGTGAACTTGATGGCGTTGCCGATCAGGTTGTGCAGCACCTGACGCACCCGCATGGGATCGCCCACCACCGGGTGGCAGGCGGCCAGGTTGGTGTGCACCACCAGGCTCAAGCCCTTTTCTTGCGCGGTGACGGTGGACAGGCCCACCACTTCGTCAATCAGCAATGCCAGGTCAAAGGGCCGCTTGTCGATCTGGACATGCCCGGCCTGGATTTTGGAGAAGTCCAGCACATCGGTCAGCACGGTCAGCAGGTGTTCGCCCGAGCGCTCGATCAACTCCAGGCGGCGGCGCACCTGGGGGCGCGATTCTTCTTCGCGCAGCATCCGGGTCAGGCCCAAAATACCGCTCAAGGGGGTGCGCATTTCATGGCTCATGGTGGCCAGGAAGCGGCTCTTGGCCTCGCTGTGGTGTTCGGCCATATTGCGGGCGTCTTCCCGCTCTTTGGCCACGCGCTCCAGGGTGAATCTCAGGCGCAGTAATTCGCTCATGCGGCGTTGCGCCCGCACCGTTTCCATTTGCAAAACAATGGCCAATAAAGCCAGGCAAATGGCACCAAACAAACCAAACTGGTCACGGCGCGCCAAACAATATAGGGCGTTGGGGCCGAGTACCGACAATTGCAAACACGCGGCGGCCCGGCCATCCATGTGCAGCATGAAACTACCGATGGCCGCCACGCCCACCACACAGGCCAAGGTGACCGCCGCCAAATCCAATTGGGTAACAGGGGTGAGCCACCAGCCCACGCCCCCCCAAATCAAACCATCGATCGCCAATAAAACAATGAACCAGCGATACCAGTGGGCTTGAGATTGATCGCTGGATTTGGAAAATGCACGGGCTTGCCAGACTCTGGGAACCAGAATCAGCCATTTAGCGGCCAGCCAGGGCCATATCACCATCGGATCAACCAGCGGATAAACCAGCCAGCACATCACGGTGGCAAACACCCCCGACATGACACTGATGGTTGAGATGTGACCCAACATCATGCCGGTGCGTGCTTGACGAATCCGCGATTTCAAGCCGTTATCTTCGATCTCCGACAGCGCGGATTGAACTGTCTGTCGAGTTTGGGTAACCATCTACTACCTCGTTACTCTGAGAGTATTGGTAGGAGATGGCGCGATTAGACAAAGGGTTTTCGCGAAAGTTCCCAACTCATGGGGACCCGTAACCAATTGAAACACCCCCTATTTAAGGGGATATCACATTTTCGGACTCAGGGTTCACCCTTGAGGTGTTTCATGGCCTCCCTAATTGAAAGGCCTGATAACTGATTTTCATGGGATCGGATAAATCTGGCCACTGCCGTCGGATTTTCCCGCGCATATTGGCGCAAAGCCCATCCAATTGCCTTGCGGATAAAGAAGTCCGTATCGCCAGCCCGACGCAAACAATAGCCAAACAATCGGTCTTGATCTGTTTCAGATTTCCAGGCCAATTGATGCAGCAAGGCCACCCGCCGGATCCACAAATTGGGGTTGGCAATCCATTCATCCATCTGGGCAATCAGACGGGGATATTGCTGGACCAAAGCTCCCACCGTCACCGCCAAACTGTCGACGGTATCCCACCAGGATTTGTCCAATATCAAGAGATACAAAATGGACAAATCGGTATCCATTAAGCCTTGAACGTGCTGTCGCAACAAATCACAGGCCACATATTGGTATTCCCGCTCGGGCAGGGCCCACAGGCTCTGAGCCACGGCCAAAATATCGCCATCCCATTCGCGCCCCAGAAAGGCCACGGCCTGGCGCCGCGCGGGCGTCGCCACTCCCAGAAACGGAAATTGGTCTTTCATATAGGCCCGCATGGGGCCCGCCCGCTCCGCATCCGCCAAGGGGCGCAAGGCGGCTTGCACCGCCTGCACCCAGTCCTGCGTGGACCGAGGTGTCACAGGCGCCCGCGGCACTGCGGCGCCCCGCAGCGGCAGCTCAGCCGTCCGGCGTGGTGGGTTTCGCCATAGCGCGCGGTCAGCTCCTCGCCCGCCGCAATGTCGCGAATGGCATAGAACGCCACCCGGCCCTGCTGGACTTTGAGCACCATATTGGGCGCGCAGGAATGGTTGGCATGGCGCAGCGGGTCGGTGGAATGGGTGGCATCGACCGCCCGTTTGTCCGACACGGCAATCATGAAAATGCGCCCCGTGCTGCGCTCGGCCGCTTTGGCGCGCGCGCGGGCATCGGCCATGGAGACGAACTCGCCCCGGATCTCACCGATCTTGGCGCGGGCCGGAATGGGGGCGCCCGCGAAGGCCCCCAGGCCATCGATGGCGCTGGGGCCCACGGTCACCAGGTACTTTTGCGGGTCGGCCGGCTGGCCGGGCGGGCGTCCTTCCACGGACGGCGAAGCCGAGGTCTCGGCATCCGGGTCAGGACGGGGCGGGCGAACAAGGGGGCGCAGCGTGGGCATGCCCCCGAGTATGCCGCCTGGACTCAGGCCGTGTGGGTTCGGCGACGTGTCAGCCCCAGGCCCAGCACCCCCAGGCCGGAGGCCAACAGCACCAGGCTACCGGGCTCAGGCACCGCCGCAGCCTGCACCGACACGTTCACCTTGTCCACATAGGTGGCCTCTGGCGAACTGCCGTACAGGGTGAAGCTGGTCAAGGTCTTGCCGGCGGCCAACTCGGACACCAGGTTGTAGTGCAGCCAGCCATCGCTTTCAAACAAGCCGTCGACGATGCTGTTGGACGAGCTGCCATCGCTGTAGCTGAACCACACCGAATTGAGCGGCCCACCCACATGCTGGATGTCGAACGACAGATCCGTGATGGCCGACACCGCCAGGCCCGTGGCCCATTGCGCCGTGATGGCATCGCTGACGCCCAGTTGCACCGCGTAGTGGCCATCGGATGCGACGGTGTCCACCACGGTGGCCGCCCCCTCGGTGACCCACCCGCTGAGGTCACCGGTTTCAAAGCTGCCATTGCTCAACACATTGCTGCTGGCCCACGCGGCGGCCGGCAGGCTCATGGCCACGGCGGTGGCCCAGGTCCACAGTTGCAGACTCATCTTGCTTGCGGTCATGTTCTGTCCTTTTTTGATCATCGGGTGAATCACAGCACCGTGCTGCTGGTGGTGGTGGTGCTTGTAGTGGTGCCCGACGAGGTCGGGGCCGAGGCGCCAGGAGGCGGCCCCGATGGCACGCCATCCATCGGCCCGGAGGCCCCATCGGATGGCGGTGTGCCGGCCACGGTGCTGCCTGCGGCGGCCGTGGCCCCCGTGGTGTCCACGCCGATGACCAGGCCACCCACATAGCCCTTGGCCACGGAGCCCGACAAGGTCAGCATCTCGGTGCTGGTGCCATCGCTGAAGATGTTGTCCGCCGCAAAACTGGTCACGCTGGTGTTTTGACCCTTGGGGTAGAGCGTGCTGTTGTAGACCGCCGCGGTGATGGCCAGCGGGAAAGCCATCTGCGTGGTGGCCATGGCGGTGCTGCCGGTGTCGTTGTTCAAGAAGACCTGCACATGGATGTGCGTGATGCGGCCCACGTACCAGCCCGGGTAGATGGTCTTGAAGGTGACCCGGCCCGTGCTGTCGCTGACCTGGATGCCGCGCAGATAGGTGAGTCCGGCTTGACCCGCGTTGTTCGTGTTGTCGTAGCCGGAGTACAAGCCATCCTTGTCGCAATGCCAGATGTAGACGGCCGCGTTGCTGAGGGGGGCGCAGTTGTTGTTGGTGTCCAGCAGCTTGAGGCGAATGGTCAAGGGCACACCGGTTTTGCCCTCGGTGATGTCACTGCGCACGATGGCGGTGTTGGACAAGATGGTGCTGAGCGGGTAGGGGCCCTCCACCTCTTGCGCAACGATGTTGCACGTGGCTGCGGTGCTGAGCGCCACTTCCAGCGCCGTGGCCGTGGCGCTGTCGATGGTGCTCGATGCGGTGGCTGTGCTGGTGGTGGATGCGGTAGTGGACGAGGCACTGTCGTTGCCCCCTCCACACCCGAACAGAGACACGACACCCATGCCACCCAAGGTGCTCAGAGCGTTTCGGCGATTGGCAACAGGCAAAGCTGCGCCCGCCGCCTTTTTGAACAAGTCATTCATAAGCGGGGTCCTTAACAGTCATTGGAAGTGCGATCGCATCCAGACTGTAGAGGCCCCCGCCTCGATTCAGGTCAAGTCAACGGGTGAAACTGGGTAAAGGTTTATGTGCGCTTTGACATGATCAAGGCGCGAGCTCCACATACAGTTCGCGCGACTCGAAAAGTCAGCTTGGCTGGCCCGACGGTAACGGTTGATTGCAACTTGCAGTCCACGGAGCCCTAAAAGACTTCGCCCCAAGGCGACAATTTGACCCTACAAAAAATAGCTTCAGGTAGGGTTTCATGGCAGTTCCATCTTTGCCCGGCGACATGGCCTCGGGTGTGCGCACGCTTGCTCAAACCATGTCCAATTGGCGCGGCGTGATGGACGGCTTGACGGGCGATTTGCTCTCGCGCCTGCGTGCGGCCTTGTCCTTGGGGCAAGACACACGCTTGCTGCAACTGGACACCGCGCTGGCCTCAGGCACCTTGGTGGTCGAGCGTTGTCGCGTGCACGAGTCGGTGCATGCCAACGAGCCCCTGTGGGCCGACATTGACTGCGTCAGCACCTCGGCCGGTTTGGCTTTGAAGGCGCTGACCGGCGAGGCTGCCACCCTCAAGCTGCAATTGGCTGACGGCAGCTGGCGCCATTGGCACGGTCACGTCGTGCAAACCGCTCAGCTGGGGGCAGACGGTGGCCTGGCCCGATACCGCTTGACGCTGGCCGCGTGGACGCACTGGCTGCTGCAGCGTCGCGACACCCGCATCTTCCAGGATCTGAGCGCGCAAGACATCGTCTCGCAAGTGTGCGCGGCGTATCCGCAGGCGCGGTTTCGGTTTGACGTGGCGCAGGGCTGCCCTGTGCGCGCCCTGACCACCCAGTACCGAGAAACCGACTGGGCCTTTGCCCAACGCTTGATGGCCCAAGAGGGCTGGAGTTGGCGCCTGGAACACGAAGCCAGTCAGCACACGCTGGTCATCTTTGATGACTTGGCCGAAGTGCCCGATGTGGGCAGCCTGCGCTTTGGCCGCACCGATGTCCGGGGCCACAACGGCCTGGGTGAAGACAAGATCACCGCCTGGAGCGTGGGCCAGCAAATCGGCCCCAATGCCATCACCCTGGGTGCGTGGGATGAGCGCCAGGTCAGCGGCGTGTCGGCCAACGCATCCGCACTCACGCCGCAAGGCAATGTGCCCACGCTGGAAGGCTATGCCGGCCATGGCGAACGCCGCTATGCCGATGGCCGTGTGGCTGATTCCTTGCATGCCAGCAGCGATGTGGCCGATGCACGCGCTCGGGCCTGGATGGCGGCTCACGACCTGAGCCAGCGCGGCGCGCAAGGCCACAGCGCGGTGCGCAGCTTGAGTGAAGGCGCATCTTTTGCGATCACCGAGCACAGCCTGTACGAAGGCGCGGAGATGGGTGGGGCCGACAACCGCTTCAAGGTGATCCGCATCACCCACGAAGCGGCGAACAACCTGGGGGCCGAAGCCGCTCAGATCCTGCAAACGACCGACCTGGACCAAGGCAGTTACCGCAACCAGTTCACCGCCGTCCCGGCCGATGTGCGCCTGGTGCCTTTGCCATCGATGGCACCCACAGCGCCTGGCCCGCAAACTGCCATTGTGGTCACGGTCAATGGTGACGCAGTGACGACCGATCGCGATGGTCGCGTGCGTGTGCAGTTTGCTTGGCAGCGCGGCGCAGTGCCATTGAGCGGTGGTTTGAATGCGCCTGACACGCAAGCTGCGCACGCCACAGGCCATGCCCCAGGTGATGCCAGCAGTGGCACCTGGG
>JAGWTE010000029.1 GCA_028869095.1 Burkholderiales bacterium | reverse complement strand
GAGATGGGCGTGTCTGACAGGACCGGCGAGCCGGTGGTGTGGCTGCAGGTGATCCATGAGGGCGCAGCGCCTCAATGGTTTGGCGTGACGGGCTTGATCAGTGTGCCCAACTGGCCGGTGCGGCAGGGCGTGGCCTGGATCGGCGCCAATGTGCTGCTCTTGATCGGTGCGTGGTTGTTCACGCGCTGGCTGACGCGCCCCATGGAGCGTTTGCGCTCATCCATGAAGCAAGCCGAGCGTGGGCTGAGCACGCATGAGCCCTTGCCGCCCGATTGGCTGGCCATGCCCGAAATCCGGCAGTTGCAAGCCTCCTTCCAGCAGCTGTTGAACCAACTGCATCAGCAAGAGCGCGAGCGCGAGTTGTTGTTGGCCGGCGTGTCGCACGATTTGAGAAGCCCACTGACACGCATCCGCTTGGCTGCGGACCTGTTGCCAGACGACCCCAGCGTCGTGCGCTTCAAAGACAGCGTGGTGCGCAATGTGCAAGTGGCCGACGAGCTGGTGGCCAGCTTGATTGACTTTGTCAGGAGCGCGCAAGCCCCGCTGGTCGAGCGGATTGATGTGACGCATGCGATCACCTCGGCCGTGGATCAGTTCGCTTTGGATGAGGCCACCTTGCGCTTGCAGTGGACGGACTCAGTGCGACCTGTGGTTTTGCAGAGAGGCCATGCAGACCTGGTGGAGCGCTTGCTCACCAACTTGATTGACAACGCGCTCAAGCACGGGCAAGCGCCGGTTACGGTTCGCATCAGCCGTGAGGCGTCAGCAGTATTGTTGGATGTGCTCGATCAGGGCGCGGGCTTGCCTGTTGATACCGTGGCCACTCTCAGTCAGGCCTTTGCCCGCGGTGAGAGCAGCCGCCAGACGCCGGGCTTTGGTTTGGGGCTGGCCATCGTCCACCAAGTGGCACAGCGTCTGGGTGGGCAAGTCGAGATGGCGCATGAAGAGGGGTCTGAAGGGGGGCGTGCGGAGTCAGGCAAGGCGTCGCGTGAGCGCGCACCATGGCGGGTGCGCGTGCGCTTGCCGGGGGCGACGCCCTAGCGTCACCAGAAAGGGCCACAATCAAGGCATCCATCACAGGCCTGACCGATGCCCCACCCCTCTGCCTTGAATGAAACCGGCCTGACCGAAGCCGAGGCGGCCCGCCGTCTGCAACAGCTGGGCCCCAATGAGTTGGCACGACCCGAGCGCCGTTCGGCCTGGGGCTTGCTCAAAGAAACGCTGTCTGAGCCCATGTTCCAGTTGTTGCTGGGCGCGGGCGTGATCTACCTGTTTTTGGGCGATGTGGGTGAGGCCGTGGTGCTGCTGGGCTTCGTGGTCTTGTCCCTGTCCATCAGCTTGATCCAGTCCTCGCGGACCGAGCGGGTCTTGGAGGCCCTGCGCGATTTGAGCAGCCCGCGTGCCCTGGTCATTCGCGATGGCGCCGCGCGCCGCATCGCCGGGCGCGAGGTGGTGGAGGGCGATGTGATCGTGATCAGCGAGGGCGACCGCGTCCCGGCCGACGCACACTTGTTGGCGGCCCACGATCTGCAAACCGATGAGTCCTTGTTGACCGGCGAAGCGGTGCCGGTGCGCAAGGTGGCGGGCATCCGCGCGACGCAAACCATCCAGCCCGGTGGCGACGATTTGCCCTGGGTGTTTGCCGGCACGCTGGTGGTGCGCGGGCAGGGAACGGCGGAGGTGATTGCCACGGGCAGCCGCAGCCAGATGGGGCGCATCGGCACGGCCTTGGGCAGCATCGAGCCCGAAGCCACCGAGTTGCAACACCAGACGCGCCAATGGGTGCGCTGGTTTGCCGTGGTGGGTGTGACCTTGAGCCTGGTGGTGACGCTGCTGTATTGGTGGCAACGCGGCGAGGTCTTGGCCTCGGTGCTGGCCGGCATCACCTTGGCGATGTCCTTGTTGCCGCAAGAGTTCCCCTTGATCATGAGCGTGTTCATGGCCATGGGGGCGTGGCGCATGGCCCAGCATCGCGTGCTGGTGCGTCGCGCCATCGCCATCGAAGCCCTGGGTGCGGCGACGGTGCTGTGCACCGACAAGACCGGCACGCTGACGCAAAACAACATGACCATCGCGCAGTTGGTGGTGCCCGGTCAGCAATGGCATCGTGGGCAATCCGTGTTGCCAGAGTGCTTTCACACCCTTTTGGAATGCGGCCTCCTGGCCAGCCAGCGTGATCCGTTTGATCCGATGGAAAAGGCCTTCTGGGTCACGGCAGACCGCCATCTGGTGGGCGCGGAGCAAGTCCACCTGCACCCCGACTGGGAGTTGGCACGGGCCTACCCCTTGCGGCCCGAGTTGCTGGCCATGTCGCATGTGTGGCATGAGCCCGGTGGGGTGCGCCATGTCATCGCGGCCAAGGGCGCACCTGAAGCCGTGATGGACCTGTGTCACCTGTCGGCGCAGGCCTGTGAGCCCTGGCGTCAGCAGGTGGAAGCCTTGGCGCAACAAGGTATGCGCGTGCTGGCCGTGGCCCGCTCACAAGGCCCCATTGAGCATCGGCCCAACGAGCCCTGGCCCGATTTGCAGCACGACTTTGACTTTGAATTCCTTGGGCTGGTCGGCTTGGTGGACCCCTTGCGGGAGTCCGTACCCGATGCGGTCAAGACCTGTCGGGATGCGGGCATCCGGGTTGCCATGATCACGGGCGACTACCCGATCACCGCCCTGGCCATTGCGCAACAAGCTGGGATCGACACGCGTGCGGGCGCCTTGCGCGGCGATGAGTTGAATGGCTTGTCCGAGGCTGAACTGCGGCAACGCGTGCGCGACGTGTGCGTGTTCGCGCGGGTGATGCCCGATCAAAAGCTGCGCATCGTGCGGGCCTTGCAAGGCTTGGGCGAGGTGGTGGCCATGACGGGCGATGGCGTCAACGATGCGCCTTCACTGAAGGCCGCTGACATTGGCGTGGCCATGGGGGGGGCGCGGCACCGATGTGGCCCGTGAGGCGTCGGCCTTGGTTTTGCTGGACGATGACTTTCAATCGATTGCCCGCGCCGTGCAACATGGCCGCCGCATTGACGACAACCTGCGCAAGGCCATGGCCTTTGTGTTGGCCGTGCATGTGCCCATTGCAGGCTTGTCGATCCTGCCTTTGCTCATGGGCTGGCCCTTGATCTTCTCGCCGGTGCACATCGCGTTTCTGGAGTTGATCATCGATCCCGTGTGTTCCGTCGTGTTCGAGGCCGAGCCGGCTGAGTCCAATGTGATGCGCAGGCCGCCACGTAAGCCGGGCACACCTTTGTTCTCGCGTGGTTTGTTGCTGGGCAGTGTGGCCCAAGGCCTGTTGGTGTGGGCCTTGGTGGCGCTGTTCTATGGGACGCTGTTGAGCCAGGGCGTGTTGGAAGCGCAAGCCCGCAGCGGCGGCTTCGTGGCTTTGGTGGCCTGCAATGTGGGCTTGATTTTGGGCAACCGCTCCTTGACGGCCAACCCCTTGGCGGCCATGCTGCGTCCCAATCGGGCGCTGTGGGGCATGTTGACGGCCACCACGGCCATGCTGGCGGTGATGCTGACCTGGGCGCCTGCGCGCGAGCTGTTCCGGTTTGCGGCCCTGCCCACGCCCACTCTGTGGATGGCCGTGGGGCTGGGCGCGCTGGTCTGGCTGATTCTGGAAGCCGGGAAGGGCTTACGCGCCCGCCTCTCTGGAAGCTGATTGGGATGGCGATTGGATCAGCACATGGATCAAGGCCACCAGGCGAGGAGGGCGCTCCACCGCATCCAGCCAGTTCTTGACGATCAGGCCCAGTTCGGTGTCGCCCTCAATGGACAGGCGGCGCTGGAAGAACAGGGTGTCGGCATCGATGTCGCCCGCGGCCATGCGCATGAAGTCGCTCAGGCTGGCGGCCAGTTTCAGCTCTGGCACGCCCTTCCACGAAGGCTGCAGATGCGAGCCCTGGCAGGTGAAGCGCATGCACAAGCCCAGGTCACGCACGGTGATCTCAAAGACGCGGCCATGCAGTTCGGTGGGAATGGGCAACGATTGCAACCACTCGGCCACACGCCAGCCTGCGGCCAAAGGCACCGCAGCCAGAGGAGGCGGAACGAGACGGCCCAGGCGTTGCAGGAAGGTGGGCTGAGGGGCGGAGGTCGACGGTGTTGTCTTCATGGATGGGCCCCTGCGGGTTCGGTCCAATTCATGCCGGGCTGGCCTTGCCAGTAGCCATTGCAGCGGCTCATCTGGGCTGGCAGGGGAATGTCGGCCGGCGTATGCGAGGCCCGGATCTGGGACAAGGCTTCAATGGCTTGCAGCGTGCCTTGCGATTGCGGGCTCACGCGCAGCACATTGACACTGATGTCAAGCAGATCCGGCGTGTGGCCAATCAGGTCTTGCAATGCGGCTGACTGCGTCTGGATGCCATTGATGGTCAAGAACTTCTGGCCTTCTTGCGAGTTGAGCGCCAAGCCATCGGGGTGCTCAATGCAGCGGAAGCCGCAGTCGTCCTTTTTGAGGCAATAATGACGCGCGGTGAAGCAGCGTGCCGAGAAGGCCAGTGGCAAGCGCCCCCACACCAAGACTTCAGCTTGGGGGCGATCGGTGCCGCAACTGCTGATCAGGGTCCGCATCTCGGCGCCGCTCAATTCAAAGGGCAACACCCAGCGTGTGGCGCCCAGGCTTTTCAGCCATTGGACCGTGTCAGCGTGGTACGCATTGAGGTGAGGCCCCGCCACAAAGCGGCGACCTTGCAAGGACCGGATCGCCCCCAGATCACCGGCTTCGACCATGAAGTCATTCTGGCCGGTGATGCGCCGCATGGTGTGCGCGTCGGTTTCCATGTCGATCAAGGTCTGGGTGGACAAGACCACCTCTTTGCCCGCATCGCGCAAGGTGGCGGCCAATTCGAGCCAGTCGGGCAGGCGCATCTCATGGCGGCGGCTGCACACCGTTTCGCCCAGGTAGACGATGTCGGCATCGCTGTCGGCCACTTGGGCATAGAAGGCCAGCACATCGGCGCGGGGCCAGTAGTACAGCAGCGGCCCGACCGAGATTTGAAAAGCTTGGGTCATGTTCGAAGCTCGCTTACTTCCAGGGGCGCTCATAGGCGCCTTGCGTCACTTGTGCGCCTTCGGCTTGCGCGGCCAGGCGGGCCTGCCATTCAGGCCGCACACTGTAGCGATGCGGGTTGCCGCAAGCCGCATCCACGGCCGAGCGCAAGACCTGCACCACTTGCGACACATAAGCCGGGCTGCGTTGGCGGCCTTCGATCTTCAGCGCGGCCACGCCCATCTCCACCAGTTGCGGCAGCAGGCCGATGGCGTTCAAGCTGGTGGGCTCTTCCAGCGCATGGTCCAACTCGCCTTCGACCTCAAAGCGGCCTTTGCACAGCGTGGGGTAGGCCGCGTTTTCGCCGGGGCCATAGCAGTCAATCATGACCCCGCCCAAACGGGCTTCCAGGTTCTGATTCTTCTCCACCCAACGCACCGCATGGGCGGGTGAGCACACGCCTTTGTTATTGGGTGAATCGCCCGTGGCGTAAGACGACAGCAGGCAACGCCCCTCGGCCATCACGCACAGGCTGCCAAAGCCGAACACCTCGATCTCCACGGGGCTGTGTTCGATCAAGCGGGCGATTTCGCGCAGCGTCAACACACGTGGCAAGACGGCACGTTGGATGCCGAACTGCTCGTGCATCAAGGCAATCGAATCGGCATGGGTGGCCGAGCCTTGGACGGACAAGTGCAGGCGCAGATCGGGGTAGCGATCACGGGCGTAGCGCAGCAAACCGGGGTCGGCCAGGATGATGGCATCGGCCCCCAGCAGCACGGCCTGGTCGATGGCTTGCCGCCACTCGTCGGTGCGCCCCGGTTGCGGGTAGGTGTTTATGGCAAACAGCACGCGGCGTTGCAGGCTGTGCGCCAGCTCAATGCCTTGCCGCAAGCTGTTGGCGTCGAAGTTGAGCCCGGCAAAGTTGCGGGCATTGGTGCCGTTCTTGAGGCCGACGTACACCGCGTCAGCACCAGCAGCCAAGGCGGCTTTGAGCGCAGCCAGGCTACCGGCTGGAGCCACCAGCTCCATCGGTGAAGAGGGGATAGACATGATGGGCGCCAGTGTGCGCGCCAGCCAGAAAAATGCCTTGTCCGGGATCAAGTCCCCCGCATCTCAACGGGGTGGCCCGTCACCGCTCAACTGTGGCGCCACGCGTCGTTGATCTGGCCGTCTACCAGGCCCACCACCCGGTCGGCGCCCGAGGCAAAGGCGCTGTCATGCGTCACTGCCACCACCGTCTTGCCCATGTCGCGGGTGAGGCTTTGCAGCATCGCGCGCACGTTCTGGCTGGAGGCCGAATCCAGGTTGCCGGTGGGCTCGTCAGCCAGGATCACCAGCGGGTCATTGGCCAGCGCCCGGGCAATGGCCACGCGCTGCCGTTGTCCACCCGACAACTGGCTGGGGCGCTTGTAGGCCTGCTCTTTCACGCCCAGGTGGTCCAGCAAGTCCAGCGCGCGCGCTCGCGCGGCCTCGTCGTTCAATTTGCCCAGCTTGCGCATGGGCAAGGTCACGTTGTCGATGACGCTGAACTCGGCCAGCAGAAAGTGGAACTGGAACACGAAGCCCATCTTGGCCAGGCGGCGGTCTGACAACTCATCTTCGCTGTAATGCGTGGTGTCTTCGCCATCCAGAAAGATGCGGCCCTCGGTGGGCAGGTCCAGCAAGCCCAGCATGTACAGCAAAGACGATTTGCCCGACCCCGATGGGCCCATGATGCAGACGAACTCGCTGCGGTGGATGTCCAGGCTGACATCGTTGATCAGGGTCACCGGCACTTCGCCATCGATGCGGCGGACCACATGCTCGGCCCGCAGGATCGAGCCCGTGGCTTGGGGCGGTTTGACGATCGCGTTCATGTCGCCCCCCGCAAGATGTCGACCGGATGCACGCGCCCGGCCTTGCGTGCGGGCAGGTAGGCGGCGGCCACGCACGAGGCCATGGCAAAGAAGGCGGCCATCGCGAACTGCTCGCTGCCCCACCACACGGGCAGGTGCACCATCTCGGTCATGCCAGGGGCTTTGATTTCGATTTGCGACAAGAAGGTCATCAACAACATGCCCAGGATCAAGCCCGCCACGCTGCCGATCACGCCCACGATCAAGCCTTCAAACAAGAAGATCAGGCGAATGTCCTTGGCATGAAAGCCCATGGACTTGAGGATGGCGATGTCTTTGGTCTTTTCCATCACGATGGTGGAGATGGTGTTGTAGATGCCGAACGACGCCACTACCAAAATCGCCGACACCACACTGAACATGATGATGTTGCGCACCAGCAGCAGGCTCAAGATGTCTTCAGATGACTCGATCCAGGACACCGATTTGTAGGCATAGCGCGCTTCGATCTGCTTGGCAATGTCCGGTGCATCGTAGGGCTCGTTCATCTGCACGATGATGCGGTTGATGCGATTGGGCTTGTCCAGCAAACCTTGCGAGCGCTTGAGCATCATGAAGGTCTGGCCTTCGTCATAGCTGGCATTGCCCGTGCGAAAGATGCCTACCACTTTCATGGTGCGGTTTTGCCCGCTGGGGGCCAGCACGCTCAGGGTCGAGCCCATGCGCAGGCTGAACTTGTCAGCCAAACCTTTGCCAATGACGATGCCGTTCGGCGTGGCGTTCAAGGCTTCCAGATCGCCCTCAATGAACTTCTCGTCAATGGTGGTGACCTGGCGCATCTTGACCGGCACCACGCCCGACAGCGTCACCCCTTGCTGTTTGCCGGCAAAGGTCAGCACCGCAGTGCCTTGCAGCACCGGCGCGGCGCGCACGCCCGGCAGGGCTTCGATGAACTCCAGCATCTGCCGATACCCGCGGATGCCACGCGTCTCATTGGGCGGCTTGACATGGTTGGTCCGCACCGCCCCATCGGGCCATGCTGTCCAGGCCGGTTGCGCTTGGGCGCGGCGGAACTCATCGGACACGGTGATGTGCGGGCTGTTGTCCACCATGCGCTTGAGGAAGTCCTTTTCTGAACCTCGCATCAAAGACGAGACTGCCAGAAAAAACGCCACGCCCAAGACCACACCCGACAGCGACACCAGCGTCTGTCGGCGCCGACTGGTCAGGTGACCCAGGGCCACATCCAGTTGAATCTTCATGCCCAGGCGATCAAGGTTGTGGCGCGCGCACGGCACGGCCTTCATTCAGGTCGGGCGTGGGCTGGGTCACCACCTGGGTGCCATCGGCCAGACCGGACAGGACTTCCGTTTTGGTGTTGCCCGCGATGCCCACTTGAATGGCTTGCCGATGCGCGTGCCCGTTTTGCACCACCCACACGGCGTCCTTTTGATCCGAGGCCTTGCCATCGGCTTCTTTGCGCTCGACGGCTTTGATCACCGCCGTGCTGGGCACCAGCAGGGCCTTCTCACGTTGGGTGAGGATCAGGTTGGCTTCGACCGTCATGCCGGCCAGCAGGCCTTGGATGCTGTCCAGCTTGATGCGCACGCGGTAGCTGCGCGAGACCGGGTCGCCCTTGGGTGTGATGTCGTTGACCTGGCCTTGCAAGGTCTTGCCGGGCAGGGCATCGGCACGCAAGACGACCAGCTGTCCTTTGTGGACGCGACCGATGTCTTCCTCATCCACGTCGACAGTGGCGCGCAAGGGGGCGCAGCAGGACAGGGTCATCAACACCTGCCCGGCCGGGATCACCTGGCCGACCTCACCATCGCGCTTGAGGATGACGCCATCGGCCGGGGCGACCAAGGTCAGCACGTCGCGCAGGGCTTGCGTTCGGTTGACGGTGGCCTGCGCTGCGTCCAGATCGGCTTGGGCGCGGTCCAACTCCACCGGGGCGACAAAGTGCTGCTTGACCAACTCTTGCGTGCGGGCGTATTGCACCTTGGCCCATTTTTGGCGAGCCAGGGCTTCATCGACCGAGCTTTGCAGGTCCCCCGCCTCCAACCGAGCCAGCACTTGGCCTTTGCGCACCGTGTCGCCCTCGTCCACCAGCACGGCCGTCAGGCGCCCCATCACTTTAGAGGCGATGGGTTGGGTCACGGTCGGCTCGATCGAGCCAGCGGCGTAGACCGCATCCACCGCCGGTCCGCGCGTGGGTTGTGCGTACGCCAGCGTCAAGGGGCGATGCTGCCAGGCATAGCTTCCACCCCCAGCGATAGCCAGCACCGCTACCGCAGCCATCCACCATGTCTTGCTCACGTTGAAGCCATCCTTCTTGATCCAACTGGGGTCAGTATGGCCCCCATTTTGGCGATGGATTTGACCTGCGCCAGTAAATCACGAACGGCCGTTCGTTTCGGACAGAAACCGTTTAAGCGGACGGGTGCATGACCGAAAGTGCCAAAGCTGTGTCCCATTTTCTTCGGTCTCAGGAGGCCTTATGCGTATGTCGTCGGTGAGTTGGATCAAGGTTGTTGGCGCTGTGGCTGCCAGTTTGACGGTGGCCTCCTTGGCGGCGTGCGGTGGAGGTGGGTCGTCGACGGCCTCGTCGGGCGGCAGCTCCGGTGGCGGCACGGTCACCACGTCCAGCATCACCTTGCCCACTTCGGTTGAAGTGGTGTCCGCCAAATAAGCCGCCGGAGTCGCATCATGAAAATTCGTCAAAGCGTACCTTTTGCGCTGAGCATTCTGGCTGCCTGTGTGTCCTCCTCGGCCTTGGCCGCGCCCACCAGTGGAGCGTATGTCACCGACAAGCAAAACACCTGGGTGCAAGACCGGGTGGGTGACCGCATCGGCACCGTCAACATGATCATGTGCATCATCGGCAGCATGCGTGGTGATGCCATGGTCAACAAGGGGCCTTATGTGACCCTGATCGACCAAGGCAAGTGCGAGGGCCGGGGTGACAGCAGCAAGTCGACCAGCACCAGTGCCGGGGCCTCCAATGCCACGAACTACATGTCGGCGGTGGTGGACTCCTCGCAGGCCTCCACGTCCGATCCTCTGATCATCAAGGCCTGGCTGCACGACGAGCAGGAAAACGGCGGCTCGCCTCAGAAGGTCACCATCTATGCCTACGTGGTGGCCACGGCGGGCAAGTCCGATGCCAACCCCAATGGCCTGTTCAAGATGTACTTCTGTGGTGCGCCCGATGCGTCGCCCACCACGTGCATGTTCAAAGGCTCTTTGCAGTCTGATGCCAACGGCTTGAATTTCTATCAAGAGGAAAACCACGGCGGTGGCCCCTCCATGACCCAATTGATCCTGCAAAACAACCCCAGCACCGATAGTGGTCAGGGCCGGATCAGCGGGACAGAAAACAGCACGCCTTACGCCTACAAGTTTGCCTATGACAGCAGCAACTTCCGCCGCCAAGAGGGCGTCAGTGCCGATGTCTGCTTTGCGCGTGACAAGACCGCTGGCGACACCTCGACCTGGCGCTATGGCACGTACAACGCCGATGGCTCTCGACTGGATGTGGCGCATCCTGGCTTTCCGGTGAAATACGTCAATGGCTCGGACAGCTACTTCGGCTTCTGGAGTTTCTGGGGCCTGTGGCTGCCCGAGACGGCCATGACCGCCATTGCCAATCACCAAGGCACCTTGACCCGACATGTAGGGGACACGGATGAAACCATCACGCCCATCCAGAAGGGCGGCAAGCTGTGGGCCTTGACGCGTCACGCCGGGCAATTGGGCGATTTCAAGAATGTGCCCATGATGTTCTGGTCGAACACGGCCATTGGATCCGGCCCCAGCAATGGCAACTATGAGCTGCAATGGGATGGCTCGCAGTTGACGGCGGTGTCCTATCAGGATTGCAGCAGCAATGGTTGCTCGCCCCATGCGTTGACCTCGCCGGTGGTCTTGAGTGCAGGGACCTTGCGCACCGCGCATGTCAATGCCTTGCCCATCTTCTTCCCGTCTGGAGGTGGCAATGGCGCAATTGAAGTGCCCGCGAGTCCCAATGATTTCGGGGCGGCCTCTGTGGTGTCCTACCGCACACGGGATGTGGTCAACCCCGCCTCGGCAGACATCGGCCTGAACTGCGTGACCATGTGTCCGCAAACCGGGACCAACCTGGTGAGTGGCACAACCTTGGCGACCAACCCCTTCAAGGGCACGCCTGCCTGGGGGCCCTCGACCGCGCTGTTCAACTACACCTTCCACGCGGGGATGCTCAATGACGGCACGGCCGATGCAGATGCCTCTGGCGCCAGCAAATCTGGCATGGGGGGCAACCAATGGGGTTTGAACAGCGGCTCGATGGTGGCCAATGCTGACCTCAGCGGCATCAAGTGCGATTCCAACGGCACGCCCAACACCAGCGGCACCTACTACTGCCCTTATCTGATTGACCAGGCGACAACCATCTACCAATGGGAAACCGGCCCCAACCAGTGGAACCAGTTCTTTGGCGCCAACGGCATCACCATCGATCCCCCCAAGGGGCTCTCGCTCACCGCTGCGGCCACATTCACCAACCATGTGGCGGACGCAAGCAACAACATCCGCGGCGGTTCGGAATCGCAATTGGTCAAGTACAACGGCAACAAGGTGCAGTTGCAGTTCAGTGGCTTTGGTGAGTTGCAAGGCATCCCCGGCAACTGCGTCGACCCCGACAGCAATCAGGCGGTTCAGTGCGGTCAAAACACCCGTTGGGTGCCGGCTTTCGACATGATCGATGGCGCTTCGGTGTCCGATGGCAGCCAGAACTACTACATCAAGTTCCTGGAGCGCGAACTGCGCCTGGGCCAAGTCAGTTGCGGCACCGTGGCGTCGAGTCTGACCTTGACCGGAGCCAGCAGTCTGACCTTGCCAACCAGTGCTTTGGTGGACGTCAATCCCCGGATCACCTTGGGTGCCGAGCCCGCTCCCGGCAGCACCAAGCCTGCGGTGATCGACGGCATCGTGCAGTAACGGGCGCTGGCCTGACGAAGGATGAGGCGGCTCCAGTGTGAGCCGCCTTTTTTATGGTGGACAGCTGACGGCTTCCAGCAAGCGATCATGTGCCTTCCAGCAGGCCTCGCTGGGCACGGAAGGTGCGGCAGCGGGTGTCAGGTAGTTGGCCAGTGCGGACTGGAATAAATCGGGCACGGTGCCTTCGCTGCACGTCAGTGTGCCGGCGGATTGGCTCAGGGTGATCCGGATCTCGCATGAGCCTTCAAGGGGCTTGTCAGCCAATTGGGTTTGCAGCCACTGAATGGTCTGCATCAGTTGTGCCCGGCGGGCCAATACCGCTTGTTGACGCTGGATCTCCGGATCCACAGCCTGTGGCATGAGAGGCGGCGGAGCACCCCACCGGCCACGCCCCATCGGGCGGCTGATGATGGGCGCAAACAGGTTGGCAAACGAGGCCCCTGGCGTGCTCTGCGCAACAGGCACCGGCGTGGGAAGGGGGGCGGGAAGGCTGGGCGCAGAGGCGGCCGACGCGGCCTCGTGTGCCGCAAGGGGCTGATTCTGGATGAGCGGCACGGGCGCCGGCCGAGCCGGCGTCAGGACCTGGCGAGGGGGCGCCTCGACCCGGAGCCTCGGGGCCGCCTGGGGCGTGGCGGCTGCCGTCGAATGGGCGTCGCGCTGGGGTAGGCGGGTCGCCAACCGAGCCTGAATGGCCCCCGCTCTTTGTCCAAAGTTGGCAGGGACATCGTGGCGGGTGTGGTGACCTAGCCAAATGGACAGCACGCCGACATGGACCACGATTGATGCCAGCCCAGCCCAGCGCAACACCGAGCTCGGCATGGCGGGGTGGCGGGGGGCGTGGCTCATCCCAGAACCATACGCCTCTGTGGCGCACCGTGATCTCCGAAAAACCGGGTCGAGACCCCCTTGTCAGCCGGGTGGCCAATAGGCGGGCGAAGAGATCAGTGGGACCACATCCAGCGCTTGGTGCCCTGCATGTCGATCTTGTCGACCGAGAGCGCGCCAAAAGAGGCGCTGCTGTTGCTCAAGGTGATCGAGGTGACGGAGAACGAGGGCATCACCGCGCCGTTGAGTCCCACGTTGGGAAAGGCAATTTGGATGACATCCCCGCCGGGGTACACCCCTGAGGCCATCGCAATGGCCATCTGTTGTGCCGTCATGCTGGAGGGCAACACGGTGCCCGATTCGCCCAGGTGAGACTGCATGGCTTGCGCCACGGCCGCGCCGAACGTCCCGGCGGTATTGGCCTCGGTCACCAGGCTGGTCCCTGTGGGCAGCCCGCGCAAGATGTCATAGCGTTTCACGTACATCCCGTTGATCGTGATGCCATTCAACGAAATGGCGCCGCCGTTGGCATCGGTATCCGTGTAGGTGAAGACCTCGGTTTTGATGTGGAGGTCCCCCATCAGCGTCACGCCGTCTTGGCCTTGCACCTGACGCAGGTCCTGATCGGCCAGAGGGGGGCGGGCGTGGGTCAAAGTGGCTGCGCACAACAGCAGCAAAGCGACCGTGGTGTCCTGACTGAATTTTTTCATGGTTAATCCTTGACTAGGCAAGATGAGTCAAGGTTAACCCTAGGTTTTGTGGCGTGCCAGAGGCAATTGTCAAACGACATGCAATTGCGTTGTGCGGTCGGGCCAAAACGACAAATGCCGACGAGCCACAAGGCTGGTCGGCACCGGGGTGCAGGCACCCAAACCTGAACGAGTTCCGCCACCGGTGTCCGATTGGCGGGAACAGGTGTTTGGCTGAGCCTGGGGCTACAGCCGGCTCAACTGGGCTCAGAACCGATAGTTCATGCCCAAACTGATTTGGGGGATGAAGGTGATCTTGCCGACCCCATCGCGCAATTGTTGAGTTTCCTTGTCGATGTCGGCCTGGGTCACGAGGGCACGGTTGCCCAGGTTCGTGCCTGTGGCTTGCACGTCCAGCTTGGCCTTGCCCAGGGTGGCGCCCAGGTCGGCGATGAAGCCCAGACCTTTGTCGGCTTGTTGGTGGCCCCAGCCCAGACCGATGTAGGGTGTGGTCGATGGCATTTTGATCTGCACGTACAGGCGGTCGTCCGGTGCCACCACAAAGGTGCGGTCGCCCACGGTCATCAAGGTGCCAGCCTGCGCGGTCGAGGTCAGCTCGATCTTCTGGTTGTTCATCGTCAGGCCGCCGGTCAAACGGAAGCCGCCACTGAAGGGGAAGTAGTCGCCAAACAGCCCCAAGCGGTTGAACGCCAGCTTGGCCTTGTAGTCAATGCCGGACTCGGTTTTGTCTTTCTCATAGTTGCCCAGCGTGGCGAAGTCGCCTCGCACGGAGAACATGGGGTTGATAGCTTGGGCATAACCCAGCATCAGGCCCGGCAGGCCCAGGTTGGCATACACCTCGCCGGCATGGGCCGCAGTCGTGGCCATGCCCAAAGTCAGGCTGGCGATGGCAGTCTTGAACAGGCTGGAGCCCAAACGCAGAGTCTTCATGACAAGTGCTTCCCTATTAATTGAGCTCATCAATATAGGTCATGCCGATGAATGCCGATCGCTGGAAATACAGGGGGAAGGCGTGCTGTTATATGGCAGTTGCGGTGCGACTTGGCTTCCTGTACTGTGAGGAGCGTGGCTGTAAAACGCGTTGATTCACTCACTGCGAGGGCATGAACATGAGCAGCAAACACAACCCCCGAGACGCCCAAGAGCCGCATGTCGGCAAGGTCGCCAACGATTTCAACAAACAGGGCGAGCACGATCCCACCCAGTTGAACCAAGGCCGACGCACACCCGACAGCCGCAGTGACCGCGAGGCGCACGTCGGTGGCAGCAACCAATCACAAGCCCGGCGAGGCGGGGTGTCCGCCCCCAAGCGCTGACTTCAAATCTGAAAGTCGTAATCGATGGTCAGCGGCGCATGGTCGCTGAACCATTGTTCCTTGTAGACCGCCGCGTGTTTGGCCGTCTCGGCCAGGGCCGGGGTGGCCAGGTGGTAGTCAATGCGCCACCCCACGTTCTTGGCACGGGCTTGGCCGCGGTTGCTCCACCACGTGTAGCACTCGTCCGTGGTGTCAGGGTGTAAGGTGCGGTACACATCGACCAGGCGTGTGCTGCCCGCCGGGTCCAGCAACTTTGTCATCCAGGCGCGCTCTTCGGGCAAGAAGCCGCTGTTCTTGAGGTTGCCCTTCCAGTTCTTCAGATCCGCTTCCTTGTGGGCGATGTTGACGTCGCCGATCAGGATGAACTCGCGCTCGCCGCGAAGGCGGGCCAGGTGCGGCTCGATGATGTCGAGGAATCGGAACTTGGCTTCTTGCCGCTCTTCCGAACTGGAGCCGCTGGGGAAGTAGCAACTGATGATCGACAGCTTGCGGCCGGGTTTGTCAAAGCGCAACTCGACATAGCGGCCTTCGGGGTCGAACTCGCCGCTGGGGTCGTGATCGCCCAGGCCGATGATGACGTCGGAGGGTTCGTGCTTCGTGTACAGCCCGACGCCCGAGTAGCCTTTCTTTTCGGCGTGATGAAAGTGGCCATTCATGCCACCGATTGCTTTGAGCGGTTCGGGCATGTCGTCGACATGGACCTTGAGTTCTTGCACGCCCATACAATCGGCAGACAGTGCTTCAGCCCAGGGCAACAGGCCTTTGTTGGCGGCAGATCGAATGCCGTTGAGGTTGAGGGAAACCAGTCGAAACACAAGGCACCATTTTCATCATGAGCAACACCCCTTCCTCAGACTCGCTGGCCCAGGATTTCGTGGCCTTTGCGGTGCAGTCCAAGGTGCTGCGGTTTGGAGAATTCAAGACCAAGGCCGGGCGCTTGTCGCCTTATTTCTTCAACGCTGGTCTGTTCGATGACGGCGCCAAGCTGGGCCGCCTGGCTGAATTCTATGCACGTCGCCTGATTGCGTCCGGCGTGCAGTTCGACATGCTGTTTGGCCCGGCCTACAAAGGCATCACGCTGGCCGCTGCCGTGTCGATCGAACTGGCCCGCCTCGGCCACAACAAGCCCTTCGCCTACAACCGCAAAGAGGCGAAAGACCACGGCGAAGGCGGCACCCTGGTCGGTGCGCCGGTGCAGGGCCGCGTGCTCATCATCGACGACGTCATCTCGGCCGGTACCTCGGTGCGCGAGTCCATCGAGCTGATCAAATCGGCCGGGGCCACCCCCTGCGGCGTCACGATTGCCCTGGACCGCCAGGAAAAGGCCACCGCCAATGGCCAGGACGCTGCCGAAAGCGCCGTTCAGCAGGTCGAGCAGCACTACGGCCTGCCCGTGGTGGCCATTGCCACCCTGGGCGACCTGTTGCGCTACCTGGAAACCCAGTCTGACCCCGCCTTGACGGCCTTCCACCCCGCCGTGCTCGCCTACCGCCAACGTTACGGGGTCTGACACGTTCTATGATGAAGCCAATGGCGCGGCGTTCGCCATCTTTGCCGGAGTTGCCATGCTGAAGTGCCCCCTGATGACCGCTTGCCCCCCGCGTCGCTCGTTCGCCTGGCCGACGATGGTGCTGGCTGGGTTGGTGGCCTGGGGTGGCGGCGCGGGCAGCGCCCTCGCACAGACGAAGTCCACCAGCGGCGCCATCTACACCTGCCGAGACGTCACCGGCAAGCGGCTGACCTCCGATCGTCTGATCGCCGAGTGCCTGGATCAGGAGCAGCGCGTGCTCAACAAGGATGGCTCGCTGCGCATGGTGATCCCGCCCCGCATGAGCACGGAGGAGCGGGCCGTCGTCGAGGCGCGCAAGCGCGAGCGCGCCCTGGCCGAGGCCGCGCAGAAAGATGCGATCCGCCGCGACCGTAACCTGCTGATGCGCTATCCGGACGAGGCGGCTCACAACAAGGCCCGCCAGGCGGCCATGGACGACCTGCACAAGGGCATCGCCCTGTCCGACAAACGCCTGGAAGAACTGCGCGCGGAGCGCCAGCCGCTCGACGCCGAAACCGAGTTCTACAAGGGCAAGCGACTGCCAGGCAAGCTGCGCACCCAGGTCGAAGCCAACGACGCGCAGCAGCAGGCCCAGCGCGACATCATCCAGCAGCAGCGGACCGAGATGGTCCGCCTGAACGCGCTGTACGACGCCGAACTGGCACGTTTGCGCAAGCTGTGGGCCGGGGTCGCGCCCGGTACGGTGCCCGTGGCCGCCTTCCCGAGCGCCCCGGCGGGTGTCATCCGGCCAGCTTCTGCTTCAGCAACTCGTTGACCGTGGCCGGGTTGGCCTTGCCCTTGGTGGCCTTCATGGCCTGACCCACGAGGGCGTTGAAGGCCTTTTCCTTGCCGGCGCGGAACTCCTCCACCGACTTGGCGTTGGCCACCAGGATGTCGTCGAGGATCTTTTCCAGCTCGCCGGTGTCGCTCATCTGCTTGAGGCCCTTGGCGTCGATCACGGCGTCCACACGCGCTTGATCGGCGCCCGCGCCTTCGCCGCTCCACAGCGCCTCGAACACCTGACGGGCGCCACTGTTCGAGATGGTGCCGTCGGCAATGCGCGCGATCATCGCGGCCAGCAGCGTGGCGCTGATGGGCGATTGCTCGATGGTCTGCTCGGCCGCATTCAGGCGGCGTGAGACCTCGCCCATCAGCCAGTTCGACACCAGCTTGGGTTGCTGGCACGCCTGTGCGGCCGTTTCGAAGAAGGCGGCAAACGCCTTCGACTGCGTCATCATCGTCGCGTCGTACTCGGGCAGGCCGTAGCCGCTCACGAAGCGCTCGGCCATCACGCGCGGCAGCTCGGGCATGCGGCCCCGCACGCGCTCGATCCACTCGGGCGCGATCACCAGCGGCGGCAGGTCGGGGTCCGGGAAGTAGCGGTAGTCGGCCGAGTCTTCCTTGCTGCGCATCGCGCGGGTCTCGCCGCGGTCCGGGTTGTACAGCACGGTGGCCTGCTGGATCGCGCGGCCGTCCTCGATCTCGTCGATCTGCCAGTTGACCTCGTAGTTGACCGCGTCCACCAGGAAACGGAAGCTGTTGAGGTTCTTGATCTCGCGGCGGGTGCCGTAGGGCGCGCCGGGCTTGCGCACCGACACGTTGACGTCGCAGCGGAACGAGCCCTCCTGCATGTTGCCGTCGCAGATGCCCAGCCACATCA
>JAGWTE010000236.1 GCA_028869095.1 Burkholderiales bacterium | reverse complement strand
CAACGCAGGCGTGATCGGCTTGAAGCTGCATGAGGACTGGGGCACCACACCAGCTGCCATCGACACCTGCCTGACGGTGGCCGAAGAAGCCGACATCCAGGTCGCCATTCACTCGGACACCCTGAACGAATCGGGCTTTGTGGAAGACACCGTGGCCGCCTTCAAAGGCCGCACCATCCACAGCTTCCACACCGAAGGTGCGGGTGGCGGGCACGCGCCCGACATCATGAAGGTGGTGGGCGAGGCCAATGTGCTGCCCTCGTCGACCAACCCGACGCGCCCCTTCACGGTCAACACCATTGACGAGCATTTGGACATGCTCATGGTCTGCCACCACCTGGACGCGTCCATTGCCGAAGACCTGGCCTTTGCCGAAAGCCGCATCCGCCGCGAAACCATCGCCGCCGAAGACATCCTGCATGACCTGGGCGCCATCAGCATGTTCAGCTCAGACTCGCAAGCCATGGGCCGCGTGGGCGAGGTCATCATGCGCACCTGGCAGACGGCCCACAAGATGAAGTCGCAGCGCGGCAAACTGCCCGGCGACACCGACCGCCACGACAACGCGCGCATCAAACGTTATGTGGCCAAGTACACCATCAACCCCGCCCTGGCGCATGGCGTGGCACACGAGGTGGGCAGTGTGGAAGAGGGCAAATGGGCCGATCTGGTCATCTGGCGCCCTGCCTTCTTTGGTGTCAAGCCCAGCATCATCATGAAGGGCGGCTTCATTGCGGCCGCCGCCATGGGCGACCCCAATGCGTCCATCCCCACGCCCCAGCCTGTTCACTACCGCCCCATGTTCGGCGCCTTTGGTGGTGCGGTGGCGCGCACATCGCTGACCTTCATGAGCCAAGCCGCCATTGCTGCCGGCCTGCCCCAGCAATACGGCTTGCACAAGCCAACAGTGGCCGTGAAAGGCTGCCGCAGTGTCAAGAAGGCCGACATGGTCCACAACGCCTACATGCCGGTGATGGAGATCGATGCGCAAACCTATCAAGTGCGAGCCGATGGGCAGTTGCTGACCTGCCAGCCCGCGTCCGAATTGCCGATGGCCCAACGCTACTTTTTGTTCTGATGTAGCGGCCACTGATGACAACCGCATGACAGTTTGAAGTCAATGGCGCCTGGGCAAGGGACTTGCACGCAATCCGCCGCCCATCGCTGTCAGGCAGGTCGTTTTCACTCAATGCCTTCACGGCCCCACCGATAAGGCCGGCGACAAGGTTGATATCCAGTGGGTGTTCAGTGGGTATCCAGTGACCTGGTCCTTGTTCAACCGGAATGGGGAGTCTGGTGAACAAGCACAAACCCGTCCCTGGCAGTAGGATTTTTGTGCGTTTATCAATGCGTCTTCGCGACTGGAAGGTCGGCACCCGCCTGACCTTGGGCTTTGGCCTGATCCTGTTCCTCATGATGGTGGTGGCCGTGCTGGGCTTTGTTGGCATCCAGCAAGCCCGCTCGCTACACGAAACCTTTGAGCACGCGTTGACTGTGCAGCACCAGTGCGATCAGCTCAAGGAGCTGCTCTCGCTGGACGTGACCAAGAGCCAGGCCATCATCCGATCGGTCGGCATGCCTGAAGTCTCTGACCGATTCAAACCCGAACTGGCCACGGCAGACAAGGCCATTGAAGCGCTCTTGGTCGATATGTCGGCGCAACCATCGGCCCCCATCCAACAGGCCGCCCAGAAGCTGATCAGCCAACACAAGGCCTACCGCCAAACCCGTGACGAGGTACTGAACCTGGTCGAGTTGGGCCAGACCATCCAGGCCAATGACAAAGAACAAAGCGCCCTGACGCCTGCGGCCCTGGCGGTCAAGAACGACAGCGATGCCTTGATGCACCTGGTGAGTCAAAACACCGAGCAGGCGCAAACCCGATTCATGGGGACCACCGCCACCACCCGCACCCTCATCGTGTTGTTGACCTTGGTGACGATGGCAGCCGGCATGGCCTGGGCCTGGGTGATTGCCCGCTCCATCAGCCACCCAGCGCACGCCGCCATGCGCATCAGTGAAGCCATGGCGCAAGGCCGCCTGACGCAAGAGGTGCGCTTGGTCACGGCCCAGGACGAAATGGGCCGCATGCTGCAGTCCATGCGCAAGATGCGTGATGGTTTGCTGAACCTGACTGGCGAGGTGAGAAGCCAGTCCGAACTGCTGGCGCAGACCTCCGTTCAAGTGGCATCGGGTGCAGAGGCCCTGTCGCAAAGCTCCTACCGCCACGCAGCCGTGCTGTCGGATTCGAGCGTGGTATTGCACCAGATCGAATCCGAAATCTCCAACAGCCTGGAGCAAACCCACGAAGCCAGCGCCCTGGCCTTGACCGCCCGAGATGTGGCGCAACAAGGGCGCCAGGCCATGTCCGAGGTCATCGACACCATGCGCGGCATCCAGTCGTCCAGCCAGCGCGTGGCCGACATCATCACCGTCATCGACGGTATCGCGTTTCAGACCAACATCCTGGCTTTGAACGCCGCCGTGGAAGCCGCTCGCGCGGGGGAGCAAGGACGCGGCTTTGCGGTGGTCGCCACGGAAGTGCGCTCTTTGGCGCAGCGCTCGGCCACGGCCGCGCGCGAGATCAAGCAGCTGATCACCGACAGCGTCGAGCGCGTGGGCCAAGGCACCGAACTGGTCAACAAAACCGGCGCCACCATTGAAGCACTGCGAAGCACCATCACCCAAGTGGCCACGCTGATGGAATCCCTCAGCCAGACCAGCGTGCAGCACGCCAGCGGCATCAGCCAGGTCAAGCAAACTGTGCAACGGCTGGATGCGGCCACGCAAGACAACATGGCCCTGATGAGCCAAAGCACGCAAGCGGCCGCCAGCCTCAAGGCCCAGGCAAGCCAATTGCTGACGGCGGTCGCTGCCTTCGAGGCGCCGCCGGCTGCAGCCTGATCGCCAGGTCGCTTGTTCAGCCCCGTGCGTCAGGCCGACTCTTTGGCCCGGAACGCGCAGTAGCCAGGCCTGCCCCCCACGGTCTGCGGGTGGTTGCGGCAGGTCTGCGGGCGCTTGTCGTAGATCGTGCAGCGCCGGGTTTTCGCGTCCAGGTAGTTGCAATCGCCACTGGCACGCCGCGCCATGGTGAACAGACCGTACTTGTTGTTGAAGCGGTCGACTACGCCCGCCTTGGTCAGGCGCTTGGCAATTTGCTTGATGTCTTCGTGCTCGGCCTCAAAGGGGTCGACCAATTCCATCCGAACGAGGTCAGACAGCTTGATCTCCAGTGGCATGGTGCAGCACGAGGCCATGCAGCGGTCGCACATGTCCTTGCGGTACTTGGTCCAGGTGTCGGGACGGTCAACGTCCACCAGATAGATCGAGGGTTTCGCCATGTGCGATGAAAAAACGGCTGGGGTCTTTTGAGTCTAGCAAAGACGCGATTCCACGCTGCTGGGTACACTTTGTGCTTGTATTCACCGGCACCCAGACTCGTCATGCTGACCATCAACAAACTGATCCCCCAAGGCCGTGGACTGGCCTCCGTCTTGATTAAGCGCGCCGCCTCCGTGGCGCTGGATTGGGACGTGCGCCAGAAAAGCCGCTTTGACGCCACAGACAGTGAAGGCCGCGCCTTGGGCATCTTCTTGCCTCGCGGCACCGTGGTGCGGGGCTGCGACGTCCTGGTCGCCGAAGACGGCTCGCTGATTCGCGTCGAGGCCGCCCCCCAGGCTGTGCTGGTGATCACCCCTTGCAGCGAGCATGGCAGCCCCTTTGACCTGACCCGCGCGGCCTACCACCTGGGCAACCGCCATGTGCAGATCGAACTGCAACC
>JAGWTE010000028.1 GCA_028869095.1 Burkholderiales bacterium | reverse complement strand
CCCGAGGAGCACTTGATGAGTACTGGCAACCTGGAGAAGGTTCTGCGTTTGATGGCCGAGAAAAAGGCCTCCGATGTGTTCCTGTCTGCCAAGACCCCCATCCTCATCAAGATCAACGGGCAAATCCTGCAGTTGACGGATCAGCTTCTGTCTCCCAGCCAGCCACGCCAGTTGCTGGCTGAAATGCTCACGCCCACGCAGATGGAAGAGCTGGAAGAAACGGGTGAGTTGAACATTGGCCTGACCATTCCCGGCGTGGCCATCTACCGTTTGAGCGCGTTCAAGCAACGTGGCTCGATTGCCGCGGTGTTTCGCTACATTCCGGGCGAAATCCCTCCGCTGGCGTCTTTGAACGTGCCCGATGTGTTGTCGACCATGGTCATGCAAAAGCGAGGCCTGATCATCGTGGCCGGTGCCACCGGTGCCGGTAAGAGCACCACCCTGGCCGCCATGCTGGAGCACCGCAACCAGCACATGACCGGCCACATCCTGACCATTGAAGACCCGATGGAGTTCTTGTTCCAAAACAAGAAGTCTGTGGTCAACCAACGTGAAGTGGGTCGTGACACGCAGTCATTGCAAATCGGCTTGAAAAACGCCCTGCGTCAAGCGCCAGATTGCATCCTGATCGGCGAAATTCGCGATCGCGAAACCATGACTGCGGCCATTTCTTATGCGCTGTCAGGTCACTTGGTGTTGTCGACCCTGCACGCCAACAACAGCTACCACGCGCTGGGTCGGATCCTGTCGTTCTACACGCCAGAAGCCCGCCCCGCCTTGCTCAGCGACTTGGCGGCAGGACTCAAAGGCATCGTGTCGCAGCGCCTGCTGCGCTCGACCACCGGCGGGCGTGTGCCTGCTGTGGAAGTGTTGCTCAACACCCAGTTGATCTCTGAATTGATCTCTCGCGGTGACTTCGGTGGCGTCAAAGAGGCCATGGAAAAGTCCATGGCAGAAGGCTCGCAAACTTATGAGCAAGACATTGCCCGCCTGATCAACGAAGGCTTGGTGACACGCGATGAAGGCCTGACCATGTCAGACTCGCCCACCAACCTGATGTGGCGCTTGCAAAACGAAGCTGCTGCCACGTCCAAACTCATGCCCAAGGTCGAAGAGATGGACGATGGCCCTTCCTTCACCGAAATCACGCTGGACGTCCAGCCAGAAGATCGCGGCTTCTCTTCAACCCGCTTTTAACGACTGCTTGCCATGACCGCAACCGTGCGCCTCACCGAGGCGCTGATTTCTCGTGCCTCGGCCACGCCTGAAGACGCCGGCTGCCAGGACCTGCTGGCATCGCACCTTCAACCCTTGGGCTTTGAATGCACGACGCTGACCTTCGGCCCTGAGTCTGCCCCGGTCATCAACCTGTGGGCGATCAAGCGCGGCAAGGGCCACGCCAGCGGCGCCCCCACGCTGGTCTTTGCTGGCCACACCGATGTGGTCCCCACTGGCCCGCTGGAAAACTGGACCAGCCCCCCCTTCACCCCCAGCTACCGCGACGGCATGTTGTATGGCCGCGGCGCCGCCGACATGAAAACGTCCTTGGCGGCGATGGTTGTGGCCTGCGAAGAATTCGTGGCCCAGCACCCTGACCATGCGGGCAGCATCGCGTTCTTGCTGACCAGTGATGAAGAAGGCCCCTCCATCGACGGCACAGTCAAGGTCTGCGAATGGCTGCAACAGCGCGGTGAGCGCCTGGACGCATGCATCGTGGGCGAGCCCACTTCGGTCAAGCAAGTTGGCGACATGATCAAGAACGGTCGCCGTGGTTCGCTGTCTGGCAAGTTGCGCGTCAAAGGCGTGCAAGGCCACATCGCCTACCCTCACCTGGCCAAGAACCCCATTCACTTGGCCGCCCCAGCCTTGGCTGAACTGGCCACCATCACCTGGGACGCAGGCAACGACCACTTCCCGCCCACCAGCTGGCAGATGTCCAACATCCACGCGGGCACCGGCGCCAACAACGTGATCCCCGGCGAGTTGGTGGTCGATTTCAACTTCCGCTTCTCGACCGAATCGACACCCGAAGGCCTGCAAAGCCGCTTGGAAGACGTGTTGCGCCAACACGGCCTGGACTTCCAGATCGACTGGACCTTGGGCGGCCGCCCCTTCCTGACCCGCCGTGGCCCCCTGGTCGACGCCATGGCTGCCGCCATCAAAGACGTGACCGGTCTGGACACCGAGCTGTCCACCACCGGCGGCACCTCAGACGGCCGCTTCATCGCGCAGATCTGCCCGCAGGTGGTCGAATTTGGCCCCGTCAACGCCAGCATCCACAAGATCGACGAACACGTGGCCGTGGCCGACATTGAGCCCCTGAAAAACATCTACCGCCAGACCCTGGAAAGACTGCTGAAGTGAGCACCGTCATCAACCTGATTGAACAAGGTGCCGCACGCCTGGAGCAAGCCCAAGTGGGCTTTGGACACGGCACGACCAACGCCTTCGACGAAGCCGTCTGGCTGACCTTGTGGAAGCTGGGCCACCCGCTCGATGCACTGGACGAGGTAGCCGAACAGACCGTCTCGCCCGACCAAGCCGCCGCTGTGCAGGACCTGATTGAAGAGCGCATCACCACCCGCAAACCCGCTGCCTACCTGACGCACCAGGCCTGGCTGCAAGGCGTGCCCTTCTATGTCGATGAGCGCGTCATCGTGCCGCGCTCCTTCATTGCTGAGGTCTTGGCCGATGGCAGCATTGACGCTTGGTTGAGCGACCAAACCCATCGCGTGCTGGACCTGTGCACCGGCAACGGCAGCCTGGCCGTGCTCGCCGCCATGGCCTACCCCGACGTGACGGTGGACGGGGCCGACATCAGTGATGACGCCCTGGCCGTGGCCCGCATCAACGTCGACCAACATGGCTTGGCTGATCGCATCACCTTGTTGCACAGCGCCGGTTTGCAATCGGTCAAGGGGCCTTACGACCTGATCTTGTGCAACCCGCCCTACGTCAACGCCCAATCCATGAAGGCCTTGCCGGCTGAATACCAAGCCGAGCCTGAACTGGCCCTGGCCTCTGGCGACGATGGCATGGACTTCACCCGTGCGCTGTTTGCCAGCCTGCGCGCCCACCCCGATCGCTACATGACGCAAGATGCCGTGTTGGTGCTGGAGATCGGCAACGAGCGCGAACACTTCGAGCGCGCCTTCCCGGATCTGGCCGTGACCTGGCTGGACACCACCTCGGGTGCCGATCAGCTCATGCTGATCACCCGCGATGCGCTTTTACTTGATGACCCGCTTGATGAGACGGCGTGAGCCGGTCTGACCCATGATTGTTCTGAAAAACGTCTCCCTGCTGCGGGGCGTCAAACCTGTCCTGAACCAGGCCAACGCCACCATCCACCCCGGAGAAAAGGTCGGCTTGATTGGCCGCAACGGCGCCGGCAAGTCCTCCCTGTTCTCACTGCTGACGGGCCGACTGCACGCCGATGCCGGCGACTTCGAGATCCCACCCAGCTGGTTGCAGCCCGGTGGCATGGCCGAGGTCGCGCAGAACATGCCCGAGACCGATGACCCGGCTACCGAGTTCGTCTTGCAAGGCGATGGCCGCTTGATGAAGGCCCGCCAGGATCTGCTTGACGCCGAAGCAGCCGACGACGGCAACGCCATTGGCGAAGCCCATGCAGCGCTGGCTGAAGCCGGCCACTTTGATGCCCCCGCGCGTGCGCAAGCCCTGCTGCTGGGCCTGGGCTTCAAGCTGGAGCAGACCATGGCCCCGGTCAACAGCTTCTCAGGCGGTTGGCGCATGCGCTTGCAATTGGCGCGGGCGCTGATGTGTCCAGCCCAATTGATGCTGCTGGACGAACCCACCAACCACTTGGACTTGGATGCCTTGGTCTGGCTGGAAGCCTGGTTGCAACGCTACGAAGGCACCCTGCTCATCATCAGCCACGACCGCGAGTTTCTGGACGCCATCACCAAGGTCACCCTGCATCTGGACGACGGCAAGTTGACCCGCTACACCGGCGGCTACACCGCGTTTGAATCGATGCGTGCCGAGCGCATGCTGCAACAGCAAGCCGCGTTCAACAAGCAACAAGACAAGATCGCGCACTTGAACAAGTTCATTGCGCGCTTCAAAGCCAAAGCCAGCAAGGCCAAGCAAGCGCAAAGCCGCGTCAAAGCCCTGGAGCGCATGGAAAAACTCGCCCCGGTCCTGACCGCCAGCGACTTCCAATTCACCTTCCCAGAGCCGGCCTGCCTGCCCAACCCCATGCTCTCGCTCAAAGAGCTGGCATGCGGCTACTTCATCGACGGGCAAGAGCCGCTCACCATCGTCTCCAACATCAACCGCTCGGTCTTGCCGGGCCAGCGCATCGGCATCTTGGGTGCCAACGGCCAAGGTAAGTCCACGGTCGTCAAAACCCTGGCCCACATGAACCGCCCCATCAGCGGCGAGATCACCGAAGGCAAGGGCCTGAGCATTGGCTACTTCGCCCAGCAAGAGCTGGACGTGCTGCGCATGGACGAAGGCCCTTTGCAGCACATGATCCGCCTGGCGCGCGAGGTCGGCCCACAAGGACGCGAGCAAGAACTCCGAGACTTCCTGGGGCGCTTCCAGTTCTCGGGCGACATGGTCAACCAGCCCATCGGCCAATTCAGCGGCGGCGAAAAAGCCCGCCTCGTCTTGGCCCTGGTCGTCTGGCAACGCCCCAACCTCTTGCTGCTGGACGAACCCACCAACCACCTGGACCTGACCACCCGTGAAGCGCTGTCCATGGCGCTCAACGAGTTTGAAGGCACTGTGATGTTGGTCAGCCACGATCGGGCCTTGCTGCGCGAGACCTGCGACGAATTCTGGTTGGTCGCCCACGGCGAGGTCTCGACCTTCGATGGCGACTTGGATGACTACCAACGCTGGCTGCAGACCCAAGCCAAAGAGGCAGCCCAAGCGGCTCGCGCCGCACGCGACGCAGAGCGCGCAGCCAACTCAGCGGCCAAGGCCGCGCCGCCGGTTGCCGCAGCCCCCGTCAAAGTCGACGCCACGCCCAGCGCCAACAACTCGCGCGATGACCGCAAGGCCCAGGCTCAAGCCCGTCAACGCGTGGCCGAGCAGGCCAAGCCGCTGAAGGCCGAGCTCAAGAAAATTGACGAGCGCATGGCCACCGCCACGCAAGAGCAAGACCAGATCAACCAATCCTTGCTGGACGGCAGCTTGAACGGCAGCCAACACGCCGAATTGGGCAAGCGCCTCAAGAGCCTGACAGATGAAATGGAAACACTCGAGAACCGCTGGCTGGAGTTGACCGACGCCATCGAGCAACTCAGCTCGGCGGGATGATCGGCGTAGCCGCCTTGGTCATACCATTCGCTTATGCCTGAACCCGACGACCGGCCCTTATCCGACGCACCCGACTGGCTTCAGTTGGACCAGCAGTTGTGCTTTGCGCTTTACTCCGCCTCATTGGCGATGACCAAGCAATACAAGCCTCTGCTCGATCCCTTGGGCCTGACCTACCCACAGTACCTGGCCATGCTGGTGCTGTGGGAATCAACGCCGATCACCGTCAACGAGTTGGGCAAGCGCCTTCACCTCGATTCAGGCACGCTGACCCCCTTGCTCAAACGCCTGGAGACTTCAGGGCTCATCCACCGCCAACGAGACAGCGAAGATGAGCGTCGCGTTCTGGTCTCCTTGACCCCAAAAGGCCAGCAACTCAAAGAACAAGCCAAGCGCATTCCCCAAACCATGGCATGCCAAGTCGGGCTGGACATGCAAGACGTCGCCTCCTTACGCCAGACCCTGCAGCGGCTGCGAAATCAGATTCGTTGAAAACCCCTATCGCCTTACCTGAGGAATATGACCGGAATTCGGTGATAACCTTGGGTTTGAATGACCTGACGGAGATTGACGGGCAGGAGCATGCCCTCCTACCCTTGCCCCATGTTGTTTCGGTTCAGCCACACTCCCCGCCAAGCCAATGACGCCCAATCAGGGCGGGCCATGGCGCGCGCAGGCAAACTGCTGGCGAGCACATGGCTTTGCGTCAGTTGTTTTGTCTCCGTGGCGGATGCCCAAGCGCAACAGTTGCCATCGGCATTCACCGCCAGCGCAAGCGCGCCCTCGGCAGCGCCACAGAGCAGCAGCACGGGCAGCAATGCCCCCAGCGGGACCAATGGCGCCAATGGAGTTGCCACACCCTCTTCTGGCCAGTCCGGTGACCTCATCACGCGATTTCTCGTCGACAAAGGCCTGGTCAACCCCACGCCGGTGATCGAGCTGGCCCAGCAGATGCGAGACAAAGCCTCTGACGTGGCCTCGCAACTGGTGACCTCGGCCATGGACTTCCTCGGCGTTCGGTATCGACGCGGCGGCGAATCCCCGGAAACAGGTTTTGATTGCAGCGGCTTCACGCGCCACGTCTTTGAAAACTCCGTCGGCCTGATCCTGCCCCGACGGGCCTCTGAACAAGCCAATTCACCCGACCTCGTCCCGGTCTCTAAAAACGAACTCAAACCGGGGGATTTGGTCTTCTTCAACACCTTGCGTCATACGTTTTCCCACGTGGGGATCTATATGGGCGACAACAAGTTCATCCACTCGCCCCGCGCGGGTGGGGCCGTCCGCGTAGAAGACATGCGCGAAGCCTATTGGCAAAAGCGCTTCGACGGCGCCCGCCGTGCCCCCACGATCAATGCCCGTGAAAATTCAGGGCTAACCAGCACAAAAACTTCACAAGCGCAACAATAGAGGCATCGCGACCCAGCGCCCTTTGTTTGTGATTTCGTCCGTGTTGTTAGATCAGCTCCAACGCCCGCTGCAGGATTTGCGCATCTCGGTCACCGATCGATGCAACTTTCGTTGCGGCTATTGCATGCCCCGCGAGGCATTTGGGCCCGACCACCCCTTTCTGCCCCACAAGCAGCTGTTGAGCTTCGAGGAAATCACCCGCACGGCCCGTCAGTTTGTTCAACTGGGCGTCACCAAGCTCCGACTCACCGGGGGTGAGCCGCTGCTACGCAAAGGGCTCGAATCACTGATCGAGCAACTGGCTGAGCTGCGCACACCCGATGGCCGCGCAGTCGATCTCACCTTGACCACCAATGGCGCCATCCTGGCGCGCAAAGCCCATGCCCTCAAACAGGCGGGCCTGCGGCGCGTCACCGTCAGCCTCGACGCCTTGGACAACGATTTGTTCCAACGCATGTCCGATGCCGACTGGCATGTGAAGGATGTGCTGGCCGGCATCGACGCTGCGCAGCGAGCGGGGCTGGGGCCCATCAAGGTCAACATGGTCGTGCAACGAGGCGTCAATGACCAACAAATTGTGCCCATGGCCCGACACTTTCGGGGCAGCGGCATCGAATTGCGCTTCATCGAGTTCATGGACGTCGGCACCACCAATGGCTGGAGCATGACCCACGTGTTGCCTTCTGCGGATGTCCTTGCACGCATTGCCGCCGAATTCCCCCTGCGCGCGCGCCAAGCCACCGTCCCTGGCGTCACGGCACAAGAATGGGACTATGAAGACGGCCAAGGCAGCATCGGCCTGATTTCCAGTGTCACGCAGGCTTTCTGTGGCGACTGCACGCGCATGCGCCTGTCCACCGATGGCAAGCTGTACACCTGCCTGTTCGCCAGCCAGGGCACCGATTTGCGCGAACTGTTGCGATCAGGCGCCGATGACGCCGCGATCAGCCAAATGATTCAACAAGTCTGGCAGCAACGCACCGATCGCTACTCGCAACTGCGTGGTCAGGGTGTCGACACCAACCCTTCGGCTGACACGCCTTCAGGCAAGATCATTCCCATTGTGGCCGCACCCGCGCGCCGCATTGAAATGAGCTACATCGGGGGCTGAGCCATCACTGCCTCGCCAATACCATCTGCCTCGATGTCGATGTCGATGTCGGTGTCGGGTTGGCTGCTGGCTGGCGGCCAGGGACAGCGCATGGGCGGGCTGGACAAAGGCCTACAAAATTACCGGGGCCAAGCCTTGGCGTCGTGGGTCATGCAGACCTTGCAAGCGCAGGTTGAATGGGTGGGCGTCAGCGCCAATCGCCATCTCGATGAGTACAAAGACTTGTCCGGCTCCGACCGCGTCTTTCGCGACGACCCGGACCTGCCCTCTGACAGCGGCCCTTTGGCGGGCATCTTGACCGGCCTGCGCCATGCGCCGGGCGACTGGTTGATGGTCTGCCCCTGCGACAGCCCTCACCTCCCAAACGACCTCGTGGCGCAACTATTAACCCAGGCTCGAAGCCAGGATCTGGATGTGGCGACCCCGTCCACCCAACATGATGGCGACCGCCCTCATTGGGTCTGCAGCCTGTTTCACAAGCGGGTTTATCCTAAACTTCATGAACAGTTCGTGAAGGGTGAACGGAAAGTCGGCCGTTTCATCCAGTCGACGCGCTGGGCCGCAGTATCCTTCGATGATCCTTCTGCTTTCGCCAACATGAATACCCTGGAGTCCTTGCATGGCCGTGTTTGAGTCGTCCGGCCTGCGCATCACCCGAATCGGCCCGGCCAATCTGGGTGCGTACAAAAGCCTCCGCGATGAGGCCTTGCGCCTGCATCCCGATGCTTTTGATGCTGACATCGAAAGCGAACAAGCCCGTCCGCCCGAAAGCTTCATTGGCCGACTGGGTTTGGGCGAACCCTTGGGTGGCTCTTTCTTGTTGGGTGCCTGGGTCGACAATCAAATGGTCGGCATGATCGGGCTGGAACGCCAGTCCCAGCAAAAGCTGCGTCACAGTGCCGAGCTCAACAGCATGATGGTGCGCCCATCGCACACAGGCCGTGGTGTCGGTCGGCAATTGATGGACGCCTGCATTGCCGAAGCGCGCAAGGCCATTGGCCTGGAACAGATCATTTTGCGCGTCAGCACATCCAGCTCCAGCGCCATCCGCCTGTACGAACACGCTGGATTCAAGTCCTGCGGCGTCGTGCCTCATGCACTCAGGCTGGTGGACGGCCCCGGCCAGGTTCGCTACTTTGACAAGATGACCATGGTGCTGATGCTCTGAAGCATCAGCCCATTCTTCATTATTTGGCTTCTTCCGCACCACGGTTGGCCAAGCCATCTGCGCGCTCGTTGCCTGGGTCGCCCGCGTGGCCCTTGACCCAGCGCCACTCGACCTGATGCGCTGCCGCAGCGGTTTCCAACTGCTGCCACAGCTCTACGTTCTTCACGGGCTTGTTGTCTGCAGTCTTCCAGCCGCGGCGCTTCCAGCCGGTGATCCACTCGGTGATGCCTTTGCGCACATATTCGCTGTCGGTGTAGATCACCACCTTGCAGCGGCGCTTGAGTGAAGTCAGCGCCTGGATCACGGCCGTCAACTCCATGCGGTTATTGGTCGTGACCAACTCACCGCCCCACATCTCGCGCTCATGCTGGCCGCTGACCATCCACACCCCCCAGCCACCACGGCCAGGGTTGCCTTTGCAAGCACCATCGGTGTAGATCACCACCGAAGGCGTCGTCGTATCCGTCATCCGTTTCCATCCTGTTGAGCAGCACTTTGGCGTTGATGCCGCTGCGCCACCACTGCGGGCGCATTGGCCTTGGCCAGCCGCGCCTTCTTGAATTTGCCGATCAAACGCATGCTGTGCACCCGCTTGACCGCCACCACAAAATACACCGAGCCCAAGAAAGGCCACCACCGATCACCGGCGGCTTCCATCCAGCGCAGCCGAGACCACCAGGCCTCATTGCGAACAAAGGGGCGATAGCAGCCAAAGCCGCCACCCGCCACCTCCAGATCCAGCAAGCGCAGCCAATCCTTTAAGCGCCAATGCGCGATGAACTCGCCTTGCGGCAACACCGAAGACTTGTTCATCCCCCATTGTCCCAGCCGTTGGTACAAGCCCCACAAGCTGGCCGGATTGAAACAAGAGATCACCACCTTGCCCTCAGGCATCAAGACCCGCTCGACCTCACGCAAGGTGCGGTGCGGGTCGCGCGCCAACTCCAGCGCATGAGGCAGAACAACCAGATCCAGGCTGTTATTGGCAAATGGCAAGGACTCGAAATCGCAGCGCAGACTCAATGCCGCACCCGCCTCCACCGCCGCCGAGTTGCCACCAGGCACTACATTCCCTAGCAACAAGTTACGCCTGACCACATCCCGGCTGGATATCATCCAGTCGTCGTATGCAGCATCCAGCGCCAACCACCTATGCTGCATGCGGTTCGCGCGCAATCCATCCAACTCAGGCAAACCCAGCTGCAAAGCGTGGAAGCCGAAAATGTCGGCCACCAACCGATCAATTTGGTCTTGCTCCCACTCAAGCAAAGCTTGGCCCGGAGGCAAGGCCAACCAAGGGTGTAACTCGACAATCGGGGCGACTTTTGACATGGAATTACTGGCCTTACCCGCATTTGCTGACAACTACATCTGGATGATTCACAACGGCTCAGATGCCTTGGTGGTTGATCCGGGGCAAGCCTCTCCGGTGATCCAGGCTTTGCAACAACTGGGGTTGAAGCTCCGCGCCATTTTAGTGACGCATCGCCATCCAGATCACACGGCAGGGATTGATGAACTCAAATCGATTCTGACAGGCCCCATATATGGCCCCGACTCACTAACCAGTGCGGGCATTGATCACCCAGTCAAAGAAGGGGATCAAATCGCCGTTGGCCCCCTGACATTCGATGTATGGCAAACCCCAGGACACACTCAGGAACATTTGTCGTTTGTTTGCTACAAATTCCTTGCAAAAAATATCGAGGCGCCCTTGGTGTTTTGTGGTGACACCTTATTTTCTGCGGGTTGTGGCCGGCTCTTTGATGGCCACCCTGAATCCTTATTGAATAGTTTGGAACGATTGGCACAGTTGCCCGAACAAACTAAAATATGCCCAGCGCATGAATACACCCTGAGCAACTTGGCTTTTGCCGAGGCTGTCGAACCTGGTAATTCAGCGCTCAGTACCTATCGCCAACATTGCCTGAATTTGCGGGGCCGGAATATGCCGACCTTGCCCACTACTTTGTCGATCGAACGCCAAATCAATCCTTTTTTGCGCTCGACCGAACCTGACGTCATCTCTGCGGCCCGCGAGCACGGTGCAACCGATGAACAGCTCCTGGCTGTATTCACCGCGCTGCGTGCCTGGAAGAACATATTTTGAACATGATGATGCGACCCTGGATTCCAGCCGCCTTGATTGGCTGCACTTACCTGCTGGGCTGTGCCAGCGGCCCCAAACCCATCCCACCGGATTTCGCAGCCGGCCATTCATTCAAACTCAGCGCCAATACGGCTGCAGCCAACCCTGCCCGCACCAAAGCGCTGGATCCAGAGGCCTTGATCAAACAAGCTCCTCCGGCCGCTGCGCCCAATTCCATGATCACCAATGGCACCTCATCGGCCAGCGCACCAGTTTTAAGCGCCGAAGATGCGAACCCCAGCGAAGCCATGGGTACACCGACGGACCCTCTGCGTCCAGACATGTCTTTGAATCTGTCTGACCTGAGTGCCAACCAAGACCTGTGGGGCCGCATTCGCCAAGGTTTCGCACTGCCCGAATTGCAGTCCACCTTGGTCGCCGACCATCAGCAGTGGTATGCCAGCCGTCCTGAATATGTTCAGCGCATGACGGAACGTGCCAGCCGATACCTCTTCCATGTCGTCGAGGAAATCCAGCGTCGCAACATGCCAACCGAGTTGGCGCTGCTGCCATTCATCGAAAGCGCCTTCAACCCACAAGCCATGTCCTCTGCCCGTGCATCGGGCATGTGGCAGTTCATGCCTGCCACGGGCAAAGACTTCGAACTCAAACAAAACCTGTTCAGAGACGATCGCCGTGACGTGTTGGCATCGACTCGCGCTGCGCTGGACTACCTGCAACGCCTGTACAACCAGTTTGGTGACTGGCATCTGGCTTTGGCCGCCTACAACTGGGGCGAAGGCAATGTGCAACGCGCGATCAGCAAAAACCAGCGCGCCGGCTTGCCCACGGACTACGTCAGCTTGAACATGCCAGCCGAGACACGCAACTATGTGCCCAAGCTGCATGCAGTCAAGAACATCATCGCGCACCCTGAAACCTTTGGGCTGACGCTGACCCCGATTGAGAACCACCCTTACTTTGTCAGCGTTCCGCTGCAGCGTGACATGGATGCCAACCTGGCGACACGCTTGGCGGGTTTGCCTCTGGACGAATTCAAGGCGCTCAATCCCTCTTTGAACAAGCCGGTGATCCTGGCCGCTGGCACGCCTCAAGTGCTGCTGCCTTACGACAACGCCAGCCTGTTTGCGCACAACCTGTCCGAGTACAAAGGCCCCTTGGCCAGCTGGACGGCATGGGTGGTTCCCAAGACCATGCGCCCCGCTGAAGCCGCACGCGAAGTCGGCATGACCGAAAGCACACTGCGCGAGGTCAATCACATCCCCCCCAAGATGTTGGTCAAGGCAGGCTCGGCCCTGTTGGTGCCACGCTCACAGCATCGCGTGCAAGATGTGTCTGAAGCGATCGCTGACAACGCCATGATGGCGCTGGCCCCTGATTTGCCCCCCCTCAAGCGCATGGCCCTCAAAGCCGGCAAGCGTGACACAGTGGCCTCGGTGGCCAAGCGTTACGGCGTCAGCGCTCAGCAAGTGGCCCAATGGAACAAGGTTGGCGCAGCCAGCGCATTCAAGCGTGGTCAAACCATCGTGGTTTACGTCAGCAACAAGCCAGCTCAGCGCACCGTGGCATCCAGCCACCGCGTCGTGGCCCGTGTGGCCAAGAACACGGCGCCCGCCTCTCGTGCCAACAAGGCACGCATCGCGCCAGCTCGCTCTGCACGTGTGCGTGTGGCCAGCGCGCACTGATCTGACCGAACTCCCACCATGAAAAAGGGGCGCTTCAAGCGCCCCTTTTTTCTCATTGGTCAGACCAATATCAAGCCATCGCCACCAAGGCAATGCACACGCCCAGGCCCGCAGCCCAAACGAGGCTACGCAACGTCGCCCAGTCCTTGAGGTAGATCGCCACATACGCCACACGGATGGCGATGAACGCCATGGCCAGCGTATCAATCTTGCCCTGATCAGCATGCGCCTGCTGCGCCATCAACACTGCGGCCGCAAACAAGGGCAAGGCCTCAAAGCCATTGTTCTGGGCCGATACAGCACGTTGCTTCCAGCCCTCGACCTTGGACTCCCACAGGCGAGGATTGTGGTTGTCATAGCCGCCATTCTTGCGCGAGCCGCGTGAAGTGGCCTTGGCCATCCCGACGGTCAGAACCGGCAAGATGCTGGCTGCGACCACACACCAATTGGCAATCGTCATGTCTCGTCTCCTCGGTCTTATGAGACCTTTGTTGAAAATCAGCGTCTATCCATGAACGCGTGGGCTATGGTACCCAAGTCCACGTACTCCAGCTCACTGCCCACAGGCACACCACGAGCCAGACGGGTCACCTTGAGACCGCGAGCCTTGAGCTGCTCGCCCAGAACATGCGCGGTCGCTTCGCCTTCTGCGGTGAAGTTGGTTGCCAAAATCACCTCTTCAACCAAACCATCCGAGACACGCTCCATGAGCGCACCCACGCCGATGTCACGCGCACCAACGCCATCAAGCGGACTGAGGCGCCCCATCAGCACAAAGTAGAGGCCTTTGTAGCTGCCCGTCCGCTCCAGTGCGGCCTGATCGGCCGGGGTCTCGACCACACACAGCAAATGTGGATCGCGATCCGGGTCCAGACACACATCGCAAATGGCTTGCCGGCTGAAGGTGTGACAACGCTGGCAGTGCCCAATGTCGTCCACGGCGGTTTGCAATGCCTGCGCCAGCTTCACCGCACCCGCGCGGTCATGCTGCAGCAGATGGAAAGCCATCCGTTGGGCGGACTTCTGCCCGACCCCCGGCAAGCAACGCAGGGCGTCAATCAAGCCATCCAGAACAGGATCGGCCATGTCAGCTTTCAGTCAAGCCGAATCAGAAGGGGAACTTCATGCCGGGAGGCAAAGGCAGGCCGGCGGTCAGCTTGCCCATCTTCTCTTGCGAAGTGGCTTCAGCACGGCGCACAGCGTCGTTGAACGCGGCAGCAACCAGGTCTTCCAACATGTCTTTGTCATCGGCCAGCAGGCTGGGGTCGATGGTGACGCGCTTGACGTCGTTCTTGCAGGTCATCAAGACCTTGACCAGGCCGGCGCCCGATTGACCTTCCACCTCGATGTTGCCCAATTCGTCTTGAGCACGCTTGAGGTTGTCTTGCATTTGCTGAGCTTGCTTCATCAAGCCAGCCAGTTGTCCTTTGAGCATATGAATCCTTTCAGTCGAAGCGAAGTATGGGGGATTGTCGCCGCAGTGATCACAGCGGACGAATCGATCCGGCCACGATACGCGAGCCGGGGTATTGATCTAACAAAGCGGTCACCAAGGGGTCGGAGGTGATCAGGTGCTCAGCTTGCCGCTGGCGGGCCTCTCGAGCCGCCTGGTCACGCTGCGCAGGCGTGTTCACCGCCACACCGTGAAGCAGCTCCAACGATACAGGCTGATCCAGCAGCGCCGTCATGGCCTGCGTCAGACGCTCGCGCTGCATGTCGGTGCGCAGGCTCTCACGCTCCACCTTCAGCACCCAGTGGCTGCTACCGCCCTCGTCTTTTTGACCCACGCATTGCGCCTGCATCGCCAGCTCGCGAACCAAGGCCACGATGGACCCTTTGGCCACCAGCTGGGCCACGACAGCCGCCCATCGGTCCGACAAAGGATCGGGCTCGGTCGGCAAGCTAACGGGTTTGGCCGACTGGGCTGGCACATAGGCGGCAACGCCCGCTGCGGCAGGCCGCGTCTCTTCCGCGTCCGGGATATCGCGCAGATAGTCGGGCTCGCTGTCCTGACCGGACGACTCAGGCATTCGCACCGACGGTGCCTCAGCTTCGACTGGGCCATCGGTTTCGGGCAAGGCCTCCCATGGCGCCACGGATGAGGCACCACTGGAGCCAGCCGTTCTTGCGACCACAGGCGCCGATGCTGGGGCCAGCTCGCGAACAGGCTGCGATGGCGGTGCCGCAACAGGTGCCACAACCGACGGTCTCTCAACGGCCAGGACTTGGGAGGCAGCAGGCGCGATGGGCGGCGCAGGCTCAGGGCGCTTGGCTTGTTGAACTGGCTCGACCAAGCGCACCGGCCGGGTCGAGCCCTCAGCTTTTGGGCGGGCAAGCCCCTCTTGCGCTCCCGATTGAGCGCCTGGCTTGAAGGCCAGCAAACGCAGCAGCAGCATCAACAAGCCACTGTACTCATCCGGTGCCAGGCTCAATTCAGCCCGGCCTTGCAAGCACAGGCTGTAAAACAACTGGGTCTCATCCGGAGCCAGCAAAGGCGCCAGCGCCTGCCAGGTTGCCGCATCAGGGTCATCGGCCTCGACCGCACCAGGCACCGCCTGCACGACGGCCATGCGCTGCAAGGCAGTAGCAAGCTCTTCCAGCGTGCCCGCAGCGGACAAACCCAGCTGGCGCAGGGCATCCACGGCAGCAACCAAGGCGGCACCATCGGCAGCCGAAACGGCCTCGATGATGCGCTGCACATGCTGCCGATCCACGGAGCCCAGCATTTGTCGCACGGCACCCTCTTCCAGGCGCCCGCCACCAAACGCAATGGCTTGGTCAGACAGCGACATGGCATCACGCATGGACCCACGTGCCGCACGTGACAACAAGCGCAAAGCGCCCATGTCAAACTCGATGCGCTCTTCTTGCAGCACATTCTGCAAGTGCTCGTACACCGTTTGCGCTGCCATCGGGCGCAAGTTGAACTGCAAGCAACGCGACAGCACCGTCACCGGAACCTTTTGCGGGTCTGTGGTGGCCAACACGAACTTGAGGTAGTCCGGCGGCTCCTCCAGCGTCTTGAGCATGGCATTGAAGGCCGTGTTCGACAGCATGTGCACTTCGTCGATCATGTAGACCTTGAAGCGCCCCACCACCGGCTTGTAGACAGCCTGCTCCAGCAACTGGGAGATTTCATCCACACCGCGATTGGAAGCGGCATCGAGCTCGACATAGTCGACAAAGCGACCCGCATCGATGTCTCGACAAGGTTGACACTGCCCGCAAGGTTGTGGCGTGATGGTGCCTTGCCCATCTGGCCCCACGCAGTTGAGCGATTTGGCCAGAATGCGCGACACCGTGGTCTTGCCCACCCCACGGGTTCCCGTGAAGAGGTAGGCGTGGTGCAGACGTTGCTGAATCAAAGCATTGGTCAAGGCCTGGACGACGTGTCCCTGGCCAACCATGCTGTCGAAACCGCGAGGCCGATATTTGCGAGCAAGAACCATTGAACTCATCTGGTGAATTCTAGGGGCACAGCAGCGTCCGATCTGAAGGCCAAATGACTGTTTAAACAAACTCAGATACAAAAAGAAACACTTGGAACTAATATCCCCCGTTCAATTCCCTAGGAAACGCTAGGAAATAGCCCCACTGGCACCTACAATTTAGGACTGACGTGGCTGTTCATGCGCGTCACATCGGTGGCCCAAACGTTATACGGCCAACCGACAAGCATTCGGTTGGCTCATCCACTCCAGGCCCGGACAGGTGAGTGCAGTCGCCGCAACACCTTAAATGGGCCAGCAGTTATGTCGTTCGAAAGCCTGGGGTTGACTCAACCTCTGTTGAAAGCCGTGCAAGAAGCCGGTTATTCAACGCCCACACCCATTCAAGCGCAAGCCATTCCTGCCGTTTTAAGCGGTGGTGATTTGTTGGCCGGGGCCCAGACCGGCACAGGCAAGACCGCAGGGTTCACGCTCCCGCTGCTGCACAAGCTTGCCGTTCAGTTGAATGACAAGCCGCAGGTTGGCAAGCGCCCCGTGCGCGCCCTGATCCTGACCCCCACACGCGAGTTGGCGGCTCAGGTTGAAGAGAGCGTGCGGGTGTATGGCAAATACCTGCCCATCAAATCCCTGGTGATTTTTGGTGGCGTGGGCATGAACCCGCAAATCGATGCGCTGCGTCGCGGTGTTGACGTCCTCGTGGCCACCCCTGGCCGTTTGCTGGACCTCCACCAGCAAGGCGCGGTCGACCTGTCCCAGGTCGAATACTTTGTGCTGGATGAGGCCGATCGCATGCTGGACATGGGCTTCATCCACGACATCCGTCGGGTGCTGGCCATCTTGCCCCCCAAGAAGCAAAGCCTGCTGTTCTCGGCCACGTTTTCTGACGAGATCAAAGCCTTGGCCGAGCGCCTGCTCAACCGCCCTCAAGTCATCGAAGTTGCCCGCCGCAACGCCACGGCGGACACGATCGGTCAACGCGTCTTCCCTGTCGATCGGGATCGCAAGAAAGAACTGCTGACCCATCTGATCAAGTCCAATGACTGGCATCAGGTGCTTGTGTTCACCCGCATGAAGCATGGCGCCAATCGCCTGGTCGAGTTCCTGAACAAGCAAGACGTGACGGCCATGGCCATTCACGGCAACAAGAGCCAAAGCGCTCGCACCCGCGCCCTGTCCGAATTCAAATCGGGCGAATTGCAGGTGCTGGTGGCCACCGACATCGCTGCGCGCGGCATCGACATCGACCAGTTGCCTCACGTGGTCAACTACGAGCTGCCCAATGTGCCCGAGGACTATGTCCACCGCATTGGCCGGACGGGCCGCGCTGGCGCTGAGGGGGAAGCCATCTCTTTGGTGTGCGTGGACGAAGAAGGCTTTTTGGCCGACATCGAAAAGCTCATCAAACGCAGCATTCCTCGTGAGGTGATCGCTGGCTTTGAGCCAGACCCCCACGCCAAGGCCGAGCCCATTCAATTGGGTCGTCGCGTCTTGCACGGTGCCCCTGGTTCACGCGGCGGTGCGCCTCGCCCACAAGGTGGTCACGGCGGCAATGGTGGTGGCCATCACAACGGCCCTCGCAGCGGTGGGACTGGACAGCCACGCAAACCTCAAGCAGGCGCCCATGGCGGTGGGCCATCGGGTGGACCAAACAATGGCGGCAACCGCCGGCACGGTGGACAAGGTAGCGGTAATGGCCGCCCTTCAGGACCTCGCCCGGCAGCAGGCAACGGCACGCATTCCGCCCGTGATCGCAGCCGTTGAGCTTGAGTCAAACTAGAAAGGCCCTTTGCGATCCAACTGGATTGATCGCAAAGGCCAATAAAAAACCCGGCAATCGCCGGGTTTTTTGTGGGTGCCGGCCAAGCCGACACCGATCGCGCTAGCGAAGATTACTTCGAAGCAGCAGCGGAGGCAGCAGCAGCGGCCTTCTT
>JAGWTE010000235.1 GCA_028869095.1 Burkholderiales bacterium | reverse complement strand
TTGTACGAGGCCGTGTTCAACTGCATGGAAAGCCTCTTGCCCGAGTTCAGCGCCTTTGGCGCCGTGCGGCAACCTGCAGGCTCGGCCCTGCCGGGGATTGCACCCAGCAACGCCTACCCCTGTGCCGACGGCATGGTGGTGATTGGTGGCAACGGCGACTCGATCTTCAAGCGCTTGATGATTGCCATTGCGCGTGATGACCTGGCCACCGATCCGGAGTTGGCCAGCAACCCGGGCCGGGTCAAGCGTGTGGCCGAGATCGACGAAGCGATTGGCACCTGGACGGCCACACGGTCCGTGGACCAGGTGCTGGACGTGCTCAACGCGGCCAGTGTGCCGGTGGGCCGCATCTACAACGCCAAAGACATTGCGCAAGACCCGCACTATCGGGCCCGCGACATGATCCTGCCGGTGACCACCCATGATGGCTTGACGGTGGAGGTGCCGGGCATCGTGCCCAAGTTGTCGCGCACGCCAGGTGCCATCACGCGGCGGGGGCCTTTGCTGGGCGAAGACACCGAGGCGGTGCTGTCGCAACTAAAGCGGTGATGCCGCAGAGTGTGAGCATCTGACCACAGCGTGGGGTGCTCATGCCGATACAGTTGATGTCACTTGAATGTGACCGCCATTGTTTGAGACCTAAGCAGAGAGGATGCGCCTGTGAGTCAAGCCCCCGTTGGTCAGTTTGCCCTGTTGTCGCAGCGTCGCTTTGCGCCGTTCTTCATGACCCAATTTCTGGGGGCGGCCAATGACAACCTGTTCAAGTTTGCGTTCACTGTCTTGGTGACCTATCACCTGCAGGTCAGCTGGCTGGAGCCCAAGATGGCGGGGCTGGTGATTGGCGCCTTGTTCATCTTGCCCTTTGTGTTGCTGTCGGCCACGGCCGGGCAATGGGCAGACAAGTACGACAAGGCCATGATCATGCGCAGCGTGAAGGTGCTGGAGCTGGTGGTCATGGGCCTGGCTGCCGTGGGCTTCTGGTTTCAATGGGTGCCTTTGTTGCTGGCCTGTGTGTTCTTGATGGGCTTGCACTCGACCTTGTTTGGTCCGGTGAAGTACGCCTACCTGCCGCAGCACTTGAGCGAGCGTGAACTGACCGGTGGCAACGGCCTGGTGGAGATGGGCACCTTTGTGGCCATCTTGCTGGGCAATGTGGGCGGTGGCTTGTTGATGAGCATCGCGGGCACGGGGACGCATTGGGTCGCTTTCGGGTGTTTGGTCGTGGCGGTGCTGGGTTGGCTGATTTCGCAGCAGATCCCGGTGTCTCCGCCATCGGATGTGGGCTTGAAACTCAACTGGAACCCCGTCAGCGAAACATGGCGCAACCTCAAGCTGACGGCCGAGTACCCCAGCGTGTTCCGCTCGCTGTTGGGCATCTCGTGGATGTGGTTCTTTGGCGCCGTGTTCCTGTCTCAGTTCCCCTCGTTTGCGAAGGATGTGCTGGGCGGCAACGAGCAGGTGGCCTCTTTGCTGCTGGTGGTGTTTTCGGTGGGCATCGCGGTGGGCTCCCTGTTGTGTGAGACCTTCTCGCATCGCCATGTTGAAATCGGCCTGGTGCCCATTGGGGCCGTGGGCATGACGGTGTTTGCGTTTGACCTGTATCTGGCGGCCCAAGGCTTGCACCATGCGGGCGGGGCCTACCTGACGGTGGGCGAGTTCATCGCTCAGCCCGTGCATTGGCGCGTGATGGCCGACCTGGCCTTGCTGGCTTTCAGCGCCGGGCTGTACAGCGTGCCGATGTATGCCTTGATTCAGCTGCGCGCCAAGCCCAGCCACCGGGCGCGCATCATCGCGGCCAACAACATCTTGAACGCCTTGTTCATGATCGTGTCCAGCCTGATGGCGGGGGCCTTGCTGGGGGCTGGGTTCAGCATTCCTCAAGTGTTTGGTGCCACCGCCATCTTGAACGTGATCGTCGTGGGTTATGTGTTCTGGCTGATGCCGGAATACATCTTCCGTTTGATCATGCTGTTTGTGACGCGACTGGTCTACCGCGTCAAGGTACGCGGTGAAGAGCATCTGCCCACCGATGGGGCCGCCATTCTGGTGTGCAACCACGTGAGCTTTGTGGATGCCGTGATCCTGGGTATCGTCAGCCCGCGTCCCATGGTGTTCATCATGGACCATCGCATTTTCAAGACACCGGTGCTGGGCTGGTTGTTCCGCATGCTCAAGGCCATCCCCATTGCCCCGCAAAAGGAAGACCCTCAGGCTTATGAGCGCGCCTTTGACAAAGCCCGTCAGGTCTTGCGCGAGGGCGAGTTGTTGTGCCTGTTCCCCGAAGGGGCCATCACGCGGGACGGCCAGTTGCAGCCCTTCAAGGCTGGCATCATGAAGATTCTGGAGACCACGCCTGTGCCGGTGATTCCATCGGCTTTGCACAACCTGTGGGGGTCGAGCTTTTCGCGCATCGAGGGGGCCGCCATGGCCAAGCCCTTGCGCCGGGGGCTGTTCAACCGGGTGGGGTTGGTGGTGGGTGAGGCCATGCCCCCCGAGCAAGTGTCGCCAGAACAACTGCAAAAAGCCGTTCAGGCTCTGCTGGACCAACCTTCTCCCTGATCTCAGGGTATCGTCACGGACATGCCATTTAGCCAAGAGATGATCACGTCATGACTCATATGTTGAACCGAGCCGCCTGGCTTCGCGTGATCCCCTTCATGTTGTTCATGGTGATGCTGGCCATTCGCGGCGCTTGGCCTGAGTCGGCCAATGCGAGTCTGGATGCGAAGTGGCTGTATGGCTTGGGCGTTTTGCTGGTCAGTGCGGCTCTGTATTGGGCTTGGCCTCATTTTGCCGAATTGGCCAAGTCAGAGCGACAACTCAGCCTGGGTAACTGGTTGCTGTCGATTGCGGTTGGGGTGGTGGTCTTTGAGTTGTGGATTCACTTGACCGATCCTTGGATGATTTTGGGCAAACCCAGTGCCAGTTTTCGGCCGGTTGACGCCGACGGGCATCTGCAATGGGGCTTGATCCTGATCCGTTGGGTCGGCGCGGCCTTGATGGTGCCTGTGATGGAAGAGTTGTTCTGGCGCTCGTTCCTGATGCGCTGGATCGATAACCCGCATTTTGAGCGGGTCTCGCCCGAGGCGGTGACGCTCAAGGCCATGGTTTTGTCGACCTTTGCCTTCACGCTGGCCCACACCTTGTGGCTCGCTGCCGTGGTGGCCGGACTGGCTTACGCCTGGTTGTACAAGCGCACGGGCTCGCTGTGGTCCGCTGTGGTGGCCCATGCGGTGACCAATGGGATCCTGGGGATCTGGGTGGTGGTCTGGGGCAACTGGGCTTTTTGGTGATGAGGCACTTGACCCTGAGTTGAGGGATTTAGGTCGTGGGTGTTTCTACTTAGAATCGGCCCGTTTTGTCGTTCAGAGGTTGAACGGCAAATAACAACCTAAGGGAATTATCGTGAAGTCGACCAAGATCTACGCCGCCGCATTGGCCCTGTTCGCCGCCCATGCCGCTAATGCCGCTTTCACCGCTTACGGTGATCAAACGTCCTGGACCGCCGCCGCTGGCGTCCCCGTCTTGGTGGAAGACTTTAACGACGGTGTTGCCAATGACTTTACGATTAACACAATTGGCAGTGGTCACACCACTTTCGGAATCACTGGCGGTCACCTGAATGACCGTGTGGTTCTGGGCGTTGGCACCACCACATTTACTTTTAATCAGGCGATCAAATCGTTTGCTGCCGATTGGGACTTGCGTCCTGGTGGTGCAGGCCAGGGCCTGCAATTGTTCGTGGATGGTGCTTTGGCTGCCACCATCGACCACAACTTCTCGGGTCAGTTCTATGGTTTTGTGTCGAGCACGTCTTTC
>JAGWTE010000234.1 GCA_028869095.1 Burkholderiales bacterium | reverse complement strand
ACCGCGACCTGGACCGTGGTGTGGACCGACCGCCTGACTGCTTGCGACAGCTATCGGGCCAAGGCCTACAAGGTCGAAGAAGTGCCCAACAACCCCGGCCAGTATTTCGCCTGGGTGGCCTATGACCTGATCCTGTTTGAAGAAGGCTCGATCGCCAACATGACGGCCAGCCTGATCGGCAACGTGTTCAGCTTCAAGCCCCTCAAGGCTTGCCGCCTGGAAGACATCCGCATCCCCGTGGCTTACGTCAAGACATTCAAAGGCCCTCCAACCGGCTTGGTGGTGGAGCGTGAGCGCCTGGACAAATACGGCCGCCCCTTGCTGGGTGCCACGACCAAGCCCAAGCTGGGTTTGTCGGGCCGCAACTATGGCCGCGTGGTTTACGAAGGCCTCAAGGGTGGCCTGGACTTCATGAAGGACGACGAGAACATCAACTCGCAGCCCTTCATGCATTGGCGTGACCGCTTTCTGTTTGTGATGGACGCCGTCAACAAGGCCAGCGCCATGACAGGCGAGGTCAAGGGCAGCTACCTGAATGTGACCGGCGCCACCATGGAAGACATGTACGAGCGCTCGGAATTCGCCAAAGAGCTGGGCTCGGTCGTGATCATGGTCGACCTGGTGGTGGGCTGGACGGCGATCCAATCCATGGCCAACTGGTGCCGCAAGAACGACATGATCATGCACATGCACCGTGCGGGTCATGGCACCTACACGCGTCAGAAGTCGCATGGCGTCAGCTTCCGCGTGATCGCCAAATGGCTGCGTCTGGCCGGTTGTGACCACCTGCACACCGGCACCGCCGTGGGCAAGCTGGAAGGCGACCCGATGACCGTGCAGGGCTACTACAACGTCTGCCGCGACAGTGTCACCAAGCAAGACCTGCCGCGTGGTTTGTTCTTTGACCAAGACTGGGCTGACTTGAAGAAAGTCATGCCGGTGGCCTCGGGCGGCATCCACGCCGGCCAGATGCACCAGTTGATCGACCTGTTCGGTGACGACGTGATCTTGCAGTTTGGCGGCGGCACCATCGGCCACCCGCAAGGCATCCAGGCGGGCGCCGTGGCCAACCGCGTCGCGCTGGAATGCATGGTCAAGGCCCGCAACGAAGGCCGCAACATCCGCGAAGAAGGTCCGGCCATCTTGCAAAAGGCCGCGCGCTTTTGCACCCCGCTGCAACAAGCCTTGGACACCTGGGGTGACATCACCTTCAACTACGCGTCCACCGACACATCGGACTACGCCGTCACGCCCTCTGTGGGCATGTGATTTGGGCCCGCCATTCAAGGAGATCTCACCATGATGACCAACCCAGCGGGTCGCCTGACCCAAGGCCAGTTCTCGTTTTTGCCAGACCTGACCGACGAAGAAATCGCCCTGCAGGTGGACTACGGTCTGCGCAAGGGCTATGCCTGGAGCGTGGAGTACACCGACGACCCGCATCCCCGCAACACCTATTGGGAGATGTACGGCGCGCCCATGTTTGACCTGAAGGACGCCGCCGGTGTCGTGCAAGAAATGCGCGCCTGCCGCGAGACCTTTCCCAAGCACTACATCCGCCTGTTGGCCTTTGATTCCAGCCGTGGGGTCGAGACCATCGCGATGAGCTTCATCGTGCACCGTCCGCCCAATGAGCCCGGCTTCACGCTGGAGCGTCAAGAGGTCAACGGCCGTTCGATGCGCTACAGCGTGCGTTCGTATTCGGCTGACCAGCCCGAGGGTGAGCGCTATCAGCGTGGCCCTGTGGGCCTGCGCGACTGATTGAAGGAGGCCCGCCGTGTCTGCACCGTTGTATCGCATCCCTGGCGCATCGGCAAACACGGCTGAACCTGCTCAGTCGGCCGAAGCCGCTTCCCAGCCCGCCATGGCCCCGGTGTCCAACCCCCATGCCGGCCATACACCGCCCAAAACGGTGGCCGATGTCCTGGCGCAAAGCCAGGTTGAAGAGGTGTTGGACGAGCTGGACCACGAGTTGGTGGGGCTGGTGCCCATCAAGACCCGCATCCGCGACATCGCAGCCTTGCTGGTCATCGACAAGCTGCGTGCGGCCCATGGGCTCAATGCACAAAGTCCATCCTTGCACATGTGCTTCAGCGGCAACCCCGGCACGGGCAAGACCACGGTGGCCTTGCGCATGGCCGAGATCCTGCACCGCCTGGGCTACATCCGCAAAGGCCACTTGGTCGCGGTGACGCGTGACGATCTGGTCGGCCAATACATCGGCCACACGGCACCCAAGACCAAAGAGGTGCTCAAAAAAGCCATGGGCGGTGTGCTGTTCATCGACGAGGCCTACTACCTGTACCGGCCTGAGAACGAGCGCGATTACGGCCAGGAAGCCATCGAGATTTTGCTGCAGGTGATGGAGAACCAGCGCGACGACCTGGTGGTGATTTTGGCTGGCTACAAAGACCGCATGGACACCTTCTTCCAGTCCAACCCTGGCATGTCATCACGCATTGCGCACCACCTGGACTTTCCCGATTACGACGCGGGCGAGCTGCTCACCATCGCCGACAAGATGCTGGCCCAACAGCAGTACCGGTTTGGGCTGGGGGCGCGTCAGGTTTTTGACGACTACCTGTGCCGCCGCCTGCAACAGCCGCACTTTGCCAACGCCCGCAGCGTGCGCAATGCCTTGGACCGCGCCCGCCTGCGTCAAGCCAGCCGCCTGTTTGCCGAGCGTGAGCGCACCTTGTCGCGTGACGACCTGATCACCATCGAGCCGCAAGACATTCTGGGCAGCCGCCTGTTCAAACCACAACAACAAGAGCAGAGGACAGCATGATCGAACTACCCCAAGCGCTTCAAGCCAATCTGGAAGACTGTCACCCCGACATCGCCACGATGTTGTGCGAGACCCTGCACACCATTGCCACCGCCTGCGCGCGCATTGGCGATATCGCCTCGCAAGGCATGCTGGCCGGCGCACACGGCTTGGCCGATACCCACAACTCGCAAGGCGAAGCGCAAAAGAAGCTGGACGTCTTGGCTGATGAATGCATGAGCCAAGCCCTGGCGCAATGTCAGCATGTGGCCGGTTGGGCCAGCGAAGAGCTGGAGTACGTGAAGGCCTCGCCCGACCATGCCGAGCACGCGCCGCTGCTGGTGGTCTATGACCCGCTGGATGGTTCGTCCAACATCGAAGCCAACATTTCGATTGGCACCATCTTCTCGATCCTGCCGCACCGCTATCGCGGCGCCAAGCCGGGCGATGCCGACTTCATGCAGCCGGGGCACCAACAAGTGGCAGCCGGCTATGTGCTGTACGGCCCAGCCACCTTGATGGTCTTGACCTGCCGCCGTGGCGTCATGGTGTTCACGTTGGACAAGCGCTCGTCGCTGGAGGCCCCGCGTTGGGTGCTCACGCAAGACCAGGTCATGATCCCCCCGAGTACGCGTGAGTTTGCGATCAACAGCTCGAATCAACGCTTTTGGGAAAAGCCCATTCAGCGCTACATCGCCGAATGCGTGGCTGGCGAAAACGGCCCGCGCATGAAGGACTTCAACATGCGCTGGGTGGCCTCCATGGTGGCCGAGGTGCATCGCATCATGACGCGCGGTGGCGTGTTCTTGTACCCACGCGACACGCGTGAGCCCCGCAAGCCTGGCCGTTTGCGCTTGATGTACGAGGCTGCGCCCATGGCCTTGCTGGTGCAAGAAGCCGGTGGCCGCGCCGTCAACGGCACCAGTGAGTTGCTGGACTTGTTGCCCGACGTCTTGCATCAAAAGGTACCCGTCATCTTGGGCTCCAAAGACGAGGTCGACCGCATCGTCAGCTACCACGCCGATCCGCACGAGAACGTGTCCTGGCAGCTGTTCAAGACCCGGTCTCTGTT
>JAGWTE010000233.1 GCA_028869095.1 Burkholderiales bacterium | reverse complement strand
CGCGCCAATGCCGATCGCGCCCGCTCTTTGCAGCCCACCGACATGATCAGCAAGCAAGACGCCTTGCGTGCGACCACGGCGGAGCAATCGGCCATTGCTCGCCTGGATTCAGCCCGAGCCCGTTTGGCGGTGGACGAGTTGCGTCTGGCGCAAACCAAGGTGGTGGCCCCGGATGACGGCGTGATCTCATCGCGCCAAGCGACCGTGGGCGCGGTGGTGCAACCGGGTCAAGAGCTGTTCCGTCTGGTGCGCCAAAGCCGCCTGGAATGGCGCGCTGAAGTCTCGGCGGCCGACATCCATCGCCTCAAGCCCGAGATGACCGCGACCTTGGCGGCCGCAGGAGGTCAACCCTTGACCGGCACCGTGCGCATGGTGGCGCCCACCGTGGACGCGGCCACGCGCAATGGCCTGGTCTATGTGGACCTGGACAACAAGGGCGTCAAGGCCAGCGGCATCAAACCGGGCATGTTTGCCAACGGGCAGTTTGACGTGGGCCAGGCCCAAGGTCTGACCGTGCCGCAAACCGCGGTGCAGTTGCGCGATGGCTTTGCCTATGTGTTCAAACTGGATAGCGCCAACAAGGTGGCCTTGACCAAGGTGCAGGTGGGACGCCGCATGGCCGACCGCGTGGAAGTGGTCAAAGGCCTGGACGCGCAGACACCTGTGGTGGCCTCGGGCGTGGGTTTCCTGTCTGACGGCGACACCGTCCGTGTGGTGCCTGCGCCTGCGGCGAAGTGATCGGAAAGGTCCATCATGAACGTATCAGCCTGGTCCATACGCAACCCCATTCCTGCGTTGCTGCTCTTTGTGCTCTTGACCCTGGGCGGTTTGATGGGGTTTTCTGGCATGAAGATCCAGAACTTCCCGGACATCGATTTGCCCACGGTGTCGGTGACGGCGGCTTTGCCGGGCGCGTCGCCTGCGCAGTTGGAAACCGAAGTCGCCCGCAAGATCGAGAACTCGATTGCCACGCTGCAAGGCGTCAAGCACATCTACACCAAGGTGCAAGATGGCTCGGTCACGGTGACCACCGAGTTCCGGCTTGAAAAGCCCACACAAGAGGCGCTGGACGATGTGCGCAGCGCGGTCTCGCGCATCCGCTCGGACCTGCCTGGCGATTTGCGCGACCCGGTCATCAACAAGATGAACCTGTCGGGCATGCCCATCCTGACCTACACGGTGGCATCCATCCGCATGGATGACGAGGCCTTGTCCTGGTTCGTGGACCATGACGTGACCAAGACCCTGTTGGCCGTCAAAGGTGTGGGGGCGGTCAACCGTGTGGGTGGGGTCAACCGTGAAGTCGCCATTGAACTCGACCCCAACAAGTTGCTGGCTTTGAATGCCTCGGCGGCGGATATTTCGCGCCAGCTGCGCAATGTGCAGCAAGAGGCCTCCGGTGGCCGGTCGGACATTGGCGGCGCCGAGCAATCGGTGCGCACCATCGCGACTGTTCAGTCGGCTGAAGAATTGGCCGCCATGGACATTGCCCTGTCTGATGGGCGGCACATTCGCCTGGACCAAGTCGCGTCGGTAAAGGACACGGTGGCCGAGCAACGCTCGGGCGCTTTGCTGGACGGCAAGCCCGTGGTGGCCTTCGAGATCGTGCGTTCATTGGGGGCGGGTGAAGTCGAAGTGGAGCAGGGCGTGAAAACGGCGCTGGAAGCCATGCGCGCCAAGCACACCGAGATCGCCATCACCGAGGCTTTCAACTTCGTGGACCCGGTGTCCGAGAACTATCACGGCTCGCTGTACCTGCTGTATGAAGGCGCCATCTTGGCCGTGATCGTGGTGTGGCTGTTCCTGCGTGACTGGCGTGCCACCCTGGTGGCCGCAGCGGCTTTGCCCCTGTCGGTGATCCCGGCCTTTGGCGTGATGTACCTGTTCCACTTCTCGATCAACGTGGTGACGTTGCTGTCGCTGTCGCTGGTGGTCGGGATCTTGGTGGACGATGCCATCGTCGAGATCGAAAACATCATGCGCCACCTTCGCATGGGCAAGACGCCGTACCAAGCGGCGATGGAAGCGGCGGATGAAATCGGCCTGGCCGTGATCGCCACGACCTTCACCCTGATCGCCGTGTTCCTGCCCACCGCCTTCATGAGCGGCGTGCCGGGCAAGTTTTTTGTGCAGTTTGGCTGGACGGCGGCCATTGCCGTGTTCTTCTCGCTGGTGGTGGCGCGCATGTTGACGCCCATGATGGCGGCCTACATCCTCAAGCCCATCACCCATGATCATCCCGAGCCAGCCTGGATGACCAAGTACCTGGGTTGGGCGCGTTGGTGCTTGAAGCACCGCATCATGACCTCGCTGGCCACAGTGGTGTTCTTTGTTGGCTCCTTCATGCTGGTGCCGTTTTTGCCCACGGGCTTTTTGCCGCCTGATGACCTGTCGCAAACGCAGGTGACCATCACCTTGCCGCCTGGCAGTGTGTATGCGCAGACCCGAGATGTGGCGGAGCAAGCCCGTGTCATCGTGGCGCGCAACTCCTACGTCAAAAAAATCTACACCGCCATTGGTGCGGGCGTGGCGGGGGGCGATCCTTTCATGTCGGGTGGCGCAAGCGAAGCGCGCAAAGCCACGTTGACCTTGAACCTGACCCATCGCAAACAACGCCCGGGTGTCAGTAAGCAAGACATTGAGGCGCAGTTGCGCAAAGCCTTGTCAGTGCTGCCGGGTGCGCGCGTCAACATCGGATTTGGGGGCTCGGCAGAAAAGTACATCCTGGTGCTGGCCGGTGAGGATGGCCGCGCGTTGGCCGAGCACGCGCAGCGTGTGGGACGCGAGTTGCGCACCATCCCGGGCATTGGCAATGTGACCTCGACCGCGAGCCTGGTGCGGCCAGAGTTGATCATTCGCCCCGATTCAGCCAAAGCGGCGGACCAGGGGGTGAGCACGGCCGCGATTGCGGACACCTTGCGGGTGGCCACCATGGGTGACTATGACCAGGCCTTGCCCAAGCTGAACCTGTCGCAACGCCAGGTGCCGGTGGTGGTGCGCCTTCAAGCTGAGGCGCGTGGTGACATCGACCTGCTGTCGCGCTTGCCCGTGCCGGGCGCGCGCGGCCCGGTGCCCTTATCCAACGTGGCGGATCTGCGCATGGACAGTGGCCCGGCCCAAATCGACCGCTACGACCGTCTGCGCAATGTCAACTTTGAAATCGCCCTCAATGGCGTGCCCTTGGGCGAGGTGGAAAAGCAGGCGTTGAACCTGCCCAGCCTCAAAACTTTGCCGCCTGGTGTGATGCGCACGGCGGTGGGCGATGCCGAGGCCATGGCCGAGTTGTTCGCCAGCTTTGGCCTGGCCATGCTGACCGGCGTGATCTGCATCTATGTGGTGCTGGTCTTGCTGTTCAAGGGCTTTGTGCAACCCATGACCATTCTGGTGGCATTGGTGCTGTCCATCCCTGGGGCCTTCTTTGCCCTGTTTGTGACGCACACGGCCTTGTCCATGCCGTCCATGATCGGTTTGATCATGCTGATGGGCATTGCCACCAAGAATTCCATCTTGTTGGTGGATTACGTGATCCTGGCGCGCAATGAGCACGGCTTGTCACGTTGGGATGCCGTGGTGGACGCCTGCCGCAAGCGGGCTCGTCCGATCATCATGACCACCATTGCGATGGGCGCGGGCATGGTCCCCATTGCCTTGGGCATTGGCGTAGACCCGAGCTTCCGCTCGCCCATGGCCATCGTGGTGATCGGCGGCTTGATCACGTCCACCTTCTTGAGCTTGCTGGTGATCCCCGTGGTGTTCACCTATGTGGACGACATGATCTCTTGGACGCTCAAGCTGAGGCGGAAAGCCGCCGGGTCAGCCAGCGCACACAAGGCCCCAGAATCGGCAATCGGGCATACAGCTCTTGAGCCGGATCCCAATAGTCACGGTGCTGCTTGACGCGACCGTCTTCGGCA
>JAGWTE010000027.1 GCA_028869095.1 Burkholderiales bacterium | reverse complement strand
ACGCGCGAGCGCTTGTCGCACTGGGTGCAAGAAGACCCCCGCTTTGTGCTGATTGCCAACCCGGGGCGCATTGTGTCCACCGGCTTGAACCGCTGCATTGAGCGCGCCAAAGGCAGCTTCATCGTGCGGCTGGACGTGCACACCGTGTACGCCCACGACTACATCGAGCAATGCCTCAAGACCTGGCAGCGCACCGGCGCCGACAACGTGGGCGGGCCTTGGCGCGCCATGGGCATGCCCGGCCAGCCGGTGCAGCAAGCCATTGCTGCGGCTTTTCAGTCCAAGTTGGTGGCGGGTGGTGCTTTGTCGCGCGACCTGGACTACGAGGGCGAGGTTGATACCGTTTACCTCGGGTCTTGGCCTCGTCAAACCTTTGAGCGCTTTGGTGGCTTTGACGAAAACCTGGTCCGCAATCAGGATGACGAGCACAACCTGCGCATCCACAAGGGCGGTGGGCGCATCTGGCAATCGGCCTTGATCCGATCCACCTACCACCCACGCGCCAGCATTGCTGATGTCTTTCGCCAGTACCGTCAATACGGCTACTGGAAGCCCTTTGTGATGAAGAAGCACGGCCAAGCCGCTGCCTTGCGCCATTTGGTGCCAGGTCTGTTCGTGGCCACCTTGATCGGCCTGATCGTGTTGATGCTGGGTTTTGGTGGGCTGACGCTATGGGCGCAACCGGCCACCACCTTGAGATGGGTGTCAGCCTGGGGCACGGTGATCAGTGCGGTGGCCTTGATGGCGTTGGCGCTGACCTATGGCCTGGCCGTGGGCCTGGTCAGCCTGTCGATATCGCGCGAACTGGGTTGGCGCCTGCTGGGCCAACTGCCCGATGTGATCGCGGCCTACCACGTGGGTTATGGCCTGGGCTCCATCCGGGGCTGGCTCGATGTGTGGGGCCGCGGCCGCCCCAACCCTTCGTTTGGCCGCCTGACCCGTGGCGCTGCCAACAACCGTACTTGACGACAAGAGTGATGTGATGAGTCAAACCCCATTTTTGCCTTTTGCCCTGCCCGAGATCGGCGAGGAAGAAATCGCCGAAGTTGTCGATACCCTGCGTTCAGGCTGGGTGACCACCGGCCCCAAAGCCCGTCGCTTTGAACAAGAGTTCGTGGCCTTCTTGGGGGGCGATGACAGCCTGCAAGCCATTGCCGTCAACTCGGCCACGGCTGGCTTGCATCTGGCGCTGGAAGCCTTGGGCATTGGACCGGGCGATGAAGTCATCACCACCACCCACACCTTCACCGCGACGGCCGAAGTGGTGCGCTACCTGGGTGCTGACGTCAAGCTGGTTGACATCGACCCGGCGACCCTGAACATCGACCCCGCCGCCATTGAAGCCGCCATCACGCCGCGTACCAAGGCCATCATGCCGGTGCACTACGCGGGCTTGGCGGTGGACATGGATGCCATCTTTGCGATTGCCGACAGGCATGGCTTGAAAGTGGTCGAAGACGCCGCGCATGCTTTGCCGACGACCTACAAGCAGCAACTGGTCGGCCTGTTGCGCAGCGATGCGGTGGTCTTCAGTTTTTATGCCAACAAGACCATGACCACGGGTGAAGGCGGCATGCTGGTCACGCGCGATGCGCAACTGGCGGCACGTGCCAAGGTCATGCGCCTGCATGGCATCAACCGCGATGCTTTTGACCGCTTCACGGCCAAGGTGCCCAGCTGGTACTACGAGATCGTGGCACCCGGCTTCAAGTACAACCTGACGGACATTGCGGCGGCCTTGGGGCTGCATCAGCTCAAGCGCTTGAAGGGCTTTCAGGCGCGGCGTGAGCAGATTGCGGCGCGCTATGACGAGGCCTTGTCTGACCTGCCACTGATCTTGCCTCCACGGCCGGATCATGAGGGTGATGTGCACTCGTGGCACCTGTATGTGGTGCGCCTGAGCGACGACACGCCTGTTACCCGAGACGCTGTGATCGACAGCCTGTTTGCCGATGGCATTGGGGTGAGCGTGCACTACATTCCGCTGCACCTGCACCCGTACTGGAAGGAACGCTATGACCTCAAGCCTGAGCAGTTCCCGCACAGCCAAAAGGCGTATGAGCGCATGCTGACCTTGCCGCTGTACACCCGCATGACCGACGACGACGTGGAGCGCGTGATCACGGCGGTGCGCAAGGCGTTGGCTTGAGCGGCAGGTGTCGGGTCTGATGAGCAAGCGTCTGTTTGACTGGCTGATGTCGTCCTTGGGTTTGCTGGCTCTGGGGCCCTTGCTGCTGCTGATCGCGCTGGCCGTGAAGCTGGACTCACCCGGGCCAGTGTTCTTTCGGCAAGAGCGTGTGGGCCGGTTTGGCAAGACCTTTCGCATCCACAAGTTCCGTACCATGCGGCATGACCCAGCGGGCAAGGGCTTGCAGATCACGGTGGGGGCTGACAGCCGCATCACCCGTGTGGGCGGTGTCTTGCGCAGCACCAAGTTGGATGAGTTACCTCAGTTGATCGACGTGTGGGTGGGCACCATGAGCCTGGTGGGGCCGCGTCCTGAAGTGCCGCGCTATGTGGCGCACTATCCAACTGACATGAAGGACAAGGTTTTGTCCGTGCGGCCTGGCATCACCGACATTGCGTCGATTGAATACAAGGATGAGAGCGCGGTGCTGGCGCGTGCCAGCGACCCTGAGCAAGCCTATATCCACGAGGTGATGCCGCACAAGCTGGCGCTGGCGGCAAGCTATGTGGATCAGGCCTCGGTGTGGATGGACGTCAAGTTGATTGTGCGGACGATCTGGGCGATTGTGCGTGGGTGATCCAAAGTTGGAAATGGTTACCGCTCTTTGGCAGTCTGAAATGGCAGAAACGCCTGCTTGCAACTTGAAGCCGACTGCTCCTTAAAAGCCCTCGCACCACGGCGACAATTTGGCCCTGCAAAAATACAACTTCAGGTAGGGCTTCATGGCAGTTCCATCATTGCCCGGCATTGGCTCGGGCTTTCCGTCTATTTCTCAATCGATTGCCAATTGGCGTGGGGTTCTTGATGGCTTGACGGGCGATTTGTTCGCGCGTTTGCGCGCAGCCTTGACCTTGGGGCAAGACACCCGTTTGCTGCAGCTGGAAACGGCCTTGGCCTCTGGCACCTTGGTGGTCGAGCGCTGCCGCGTGCGCGAGGCCGTTCACGCCCATGAGCCCCTGTGGGCCGACATCGACTGCGTCAGCACCTCGGCTAGCCTGGCTTTGAAAGCCCTGACGGGCGAAGCCGCCACCCTCAAACTGCAATTGGCAGACGGCAGTTGGCGCCATTGGCACGGCCATGTCGTGCAGACCGCCCAGTTGGGGGCGGACGGTGGCCTGGCCCGGTACCGCTTGACCTTGGCGGCGTGGACGCATTGGCTGCTCCAGCGCCGCGACACGCGCATCTTTCAGGATCTGAACGCGCAAGACATCGTCTCGCAAGTGTGCGCAGCGTATCCCCAAGCGCGCTTTCGATTTGAAGTGAGGCAAGGCGGCCCGGTTCGCGCCGTGACGACTCAGTACCGCGAGACCGACTGGGCCTTTGCCCAACGCCTGATGGCCCAAGAAGGCTGGAGCTGGCGCCTGGAACACGAAGCCGGGCAGCATACCTTGGTCATCTTTGATGAACTGGCCGACGTGCCCGATGTAGGTAGCCTGCGCTTTGGCCGCACCGACATCCGTGGCCGCGATGGCTTGGGTGAAGACACGATCACCGCCTGGAGCGTCGGGCAGCAAGTCGGCCCCAATGCGATGACCTTGGGCGCTTGGGACGAGCGTCAGGTCAGCGGCGTTTCGGCCAACGCGTCAGCGCTCACGCCTCAAGGCAATGTGCCCACGCTGGAAGCCTATGCCGGTCACGGCGAGCGCCGCTATGCCGATGGCCGGGTGACCGATTCGCTGCACGCCAGCAGCGATGTGGCCGATGCCCGCGCTCGCGCCTGGATGGCCGCACATGACTTGGGCCAGCGCGGCGCGCAAGCCCACAGCGCCGTGCGCACCTTGAGTGAGGGCGCCTCCTTTGCCATCACCGAGCACAGCCTGTACGACGGTGGCTTGGACAATCGCTTCAAGGTCATCGCCATCACCCACGAAGCGGCCAACAACCTGGGGGCTGAGGCCGCTCAAATCCTGCAAACCACGGATCTGGACCAGGGCAGCTACCGCAACCAATTCAGCGCGGTGCCCTTCGATGTGCGCCTGGTGCCCATGCCCTCCATGGCGCCCACAGCACCGGGCCCGCAAACCGCCATCGTGGTCACCGCCAATGGTGAGCCGGTGACCACCGACCGCGATGGCCGCGTGCGTGTGCAGTTTGCTTGGCAACGCGGCACAGCGCCTTTGCCCGGCGGCTTGAACGCCCCTGACACACATGGTGGCCAAAGCACAGGCCATGCGCCGGGCGATGCCAGCAGCGGCACCTGGGTGCGAGTGGCCCAAGGCGTGGTCGGCCCCAACTGGGGCGCCGTCTTCACGCCCCGCGCTGGAAGTGAAGTCATGATTGACTGGGTCGATGGCGACATCGACCGCCCGATCATCGTCGGCCAACTGCACAACGGCCAACACGATCTGCCCTGGCCCGCGGGCGAGGACAGCGGCGCCAACCATATCGGCGCCATCTCGGGCTGGCATTTGCCGCATCTGGATGGACAAGGTGCCAGCCAATGGCTGGTGGATGACAGCCAAGGCCAGTTGCGCATGCGTCTGGCCACGTATGGCGCGATGGGGCAAGGCGGCTGGTCTGAACTCACACTGGGCCACATCATTGCCCACAGCGGGCAAGGCGGATCAGGCCAAGCCCAACGCGGCGCCTGGTTGGGCGAGGGCTTTTATGGGCACACCGATGGCTGGGCCATCGTGCGGGCCGGGCAGGGTTTGTTCTTGAGCACGACGGCACGCAGTGCCCAAGGCAGCAGTGTGCAAAGCACGCAGATGGATGCTGCAGAGGCAGTGGCGCAGCTGAAGGCCGCTCAGCAACTGGGCCAAGCTTTGAGCCAAAGCGCCCAGCAGCAAGGCGCCCAAGCCCTACACAGCTTTGAAGCGCAAGCCCAACAAGCGGTGCAATCTCACTGCAATGCCATGTGTCCGACCGCACAAGGCAAGCACGAAGGCAGCATCAACGGGCAAGAAGCCAAGAAAGCCGACGGCCGTACCCTGGGCGATCCGGTCGAGCGATTTGCCCTGCCGTTGATCCACCTTGACACGCCTGTCACGGCAGCGTTCGTCACACCGGCCAACATCAGCTTATTTAGCGGCCAAGACACCAGCGTGGCCGTGCAGGGCGATGTGCACCTCACCGCCGCACACACCGTTAGCAGCGTCAGCGGCCAGACCACCAGCTTGTACACGCACGCCGGCGGCATCCAGGCCATCACGGCCAATGCCAACGCGTCCCTGCAAGCACATACCGACGCCCTGCAAATGTGGGCCGATCAAAACGTGACCATCCAAAGCACCACGGATGAGATCCGCATCTACGCCAAAGACAGCATTGCCCTCAACGCTGGGCAAAGCCAGATCCTTCTCAAAGGCGCAGACATCACCATGACTTGTCCGGGTCAGTTCACGACCAAGAGCGCTACGCATGCTTGGGAAGGGCCTGGGCAAGGTGGTCTCACGCCGTTGAACTTGCCGAGTGGTACTGTCAATGTTTCTCCACAGGACTTGATCATTCAACGCAAATACCACGATGAGGAACCGCTTCAAGGCGCGAGCTACGAAGCTCGATTGAGTGACGGCAGTGTGCGAAAAGGCGTGCTGGATGCCAGTGGCCAAGCTCAATTGAATGGTGTTCCGCCTGGCGCCGCACAGGTGACCTTCAAGCCTGATCAGCGAGCGTTTGAGCGCAAGCACAAGGAAGCCAACGACCGCGCCAATCAAACCATGGATGACATCGTCTCACGCCATGATCAGAACAAGGCGGGAGGCGCGCAATGACTTCATTGATGGACTTGCAAGTCAAACGCTGGGCGCTGGACGCCAGTGAGTGGCTTTGGGGCGCGGCGCAGGGCGCATTCAACGAAAAGCAAACCACCAGCCAGATCATTGTGGATGCGGTGGTGGGCATGATCCCTTTGGTGGGTGATGCGACTGCGGCACGGGATCTGGTGGCCGTGTCGATACGCTTGGCCGACGATCCCAAAAAGCGCGAAGAGACCTTGGAATGGGTGCTGCTGGTCGTGTTGCTGTTCGCGCTCATCCCGGTTATTGGTGGCGTCATCAAAGGCGTGGGGCGCTTGCTGCTCAAGGTCGGTAAAGACGCTGCAGAGAATCAAAAAATCCTGCGCGAAATCATCGAGTTTTTGAACCGCTTCGGGCATGGCAATGCGGTGAAGTGGCTCAAAGAACTTGATCTGATGGGCTACCAGAGCCAGATCGTGGGCAAGTTCAATGCCTTGATGGACAAGCTGTTGGAGGCCTTGCAGGCGATTCAGTCACATTTCGGCGGCCTGCTGTCTGCTGACATGAAGGCGCGCATTGCTGGTTTGATCACGCAATTCAAGGCGCTCAAAACCTTGGGTAGCAAGATGATCCCCAAGGCGCTCAAGGATCTGAATGAACGGCTCAAGCTGGTGCAGCGAGCGGTATATCAGGGCGAGTGGCACACGGTGGTGCCGGGCGCGAAGAACGTTACGCGGGAAGCTGAAGCCCGGTTGGTGGAAGATGCTGCAACGGGAGAGTTGAAGTGGCAGCGGCCACCGTTTGGGAAGTACGGGCCTAACCTGGCACGAGACTCCGAGGGGGCAAAGGCTTTTTACTCAGCGCAAGATGGCTATCCGGTATTGACGGGTAGGACGTCAAAGATGACTCAGCCAAATAGTACTAAAAAGGTTGCCTACGAAGAGATCATTGCCGCATTTCACGGCCCTATACGGCCCCGTCCCATCAACGGCCCCATCAAATTGACACGGGTCATCGGTGTCGGTGAGCGATACAACAAGATCCCCGGCAATTACCCCGCATCAAACTGGTGGTTCGAGGGCAACAATGTACCCTCCACATTCGAGCAATGGCGAGAAGACTATGCCGCGCTGGATGCCTTCAACCACAACGGCTGGGCCGTGACGGTTGAAATCCCGGCTGGCCGTGAAGTCAAAGCCTGGGAGGGCACCGTGGCCGAGCAGTTCGATGCTGCAACGGGGCAGTATCTAGAAGGCGGCGCTACGCAACTCTATCTCGACTTGGGTTTGAGTCGGGCAACCAGTGCCGAGATGAAGATTGCATTTGAGCGTGGCGCACACGAGTTCACCGCCAACGGCATGGTCTTCAAGGTTTGGGACACAGGATGGCCTGAATCTGTTGGCAAAGTGGGCTTCCCGTCGAACGCACCCAAGCCGGGCAAACCATTCACACAACGACTGGCTGCTGACGAGATTGAAGCCAAGACCAGTCATGCAGCCGGTGTTGGCATGGTCACGGGGGCGCGTCTGTCCAAGCTCGTTGAACCCCACAATGAAGACCGGCGGTAAGCCCGCGGAATCAAGTAGGAACACACATGGTCATCAACCAACAAGATCGCAAGAAGCTCATTTGGCTGCTCAAGCGTGCGACGTCATACACCGCATGGAAGCGCTATTCAGACGCATGCGATGCGTTTGCCAAAGCGTTTGAGTATTCAATGGAGCACGCCGTACCGGAGCCACTGCTGCTGGCGCCCACACATGGCATGCCAGACACCAATGGCTACAAGTACGTGGTCGATGCGCAAATCAACTTCTCAAAGGGACTGGCAAAACTGCTTAAGGCAGATCGGTCTGTTTTTAAGTATGCGCATGAACTGGACAACGTTGATAGCCTGGAGTTCCACTTCAGCAGGACATTCGGCCCCAACCCAGACCAAGGCGGTGACTACGTCAATTTCGACGAGTTGGATTGCTTGTTCATGGATTTCAAGAACAAGGGGCTAGTAACTTGTCTATACCCCGAATACAGAACCTTGCGTCAACCCGATTCCAGTTTTCGCCCGTTCAACTTTCCAGAACCTCTTCCCGACATCACCGAGCCGACCCAAGATATCCTCATCAAAACAGGCGACCCAGTGCCCACCTACGGTATCTGGGAGCCTGTCAAGGTGCTCTCGGGCCCGGTGCCTTCGGATGACACGCATCCGTTTTCGATGTGGCACCGCCTGACAAAAACCGCACCTGAAGGCGTGCCCGTCAAATTTAAGCTGGACGTCATTGCGGCGCCGGCCTATCTGTTGCAGGGTACCGAAGCACCTGGCGCTGATCTTGACGAAAACGAGTCTCCCCTCACCAAGAATTGGGAGGGCTCACCCGTCACATGGCGTCTGCTGTGGGCAGATGACCGCTATCTTGATGGCACGGTCCCTAGCGAAGAAGGCGACTACTTCGCAGAGCCTGCGGCAGGGGAACCTGCTGACCAAGCCTCAGCTACATTCCGCCTGCGTTGCGAAGCCGGCCAACCCTGCCCATGCGACGGCATCTGGACAACACCAGCCGCTCCTGGCTCACGTCACTTCAAGCAAGGCGAAATCATGCCCGACCTGAAATCCGATTATGGTCAGACCATCTGGCTATGGACAAAAGATCAATCGTGAGTCACAAACCATGACCGACGAAAAGAATCGGGTTGCTCCTTCACCCATCAAAGCAACAAAACAGGATGCAAACTGGCTCACAAGCTTCTTTGCATTGATGTGGTGGGTGTTTCTATTTATATCAATCTATGCCATTTCATGGGTAGCAAATGGCACGTTCAACCCGGTCTACTGGGGTGGAATAAGTACCTACCTCACAACCAGTGCATTCACACTTCTACTTTGGGGGGGTGCTGTGTATCTTGACTCACAAGGAGTTCTACAGCTTGAAGGCATCATTACCACACATTTCAATATTAATGAATATGTGGAGACGAACAAGACTGCTCTTGATTCCATCATTTCTCATTATGGCTATGTCGCCACCGCCGGCCTATTTCTTGCCGTTACGCTGTACTCCATTAGGCCTTTGATCAAGCTGCAGTCGGCTCTTGGCGGCTTCATATTGGCTCCGCTGTCGTTGCTATCCTTCTTTTTGTATGCACTTTTCTTGCTTCGCTTGGCGCGAAAATTCACAGCGTCGAAGAATGCCATCTTTTTCATGGTGGTCATGCTATCCGTTGCAGTAGTTGACGCTCAAGCAATACAAATGATGATCAAAGGGGTGCCAGTAGCAGATGCGGCAAAGCCTTGAATTTTCCTGCAGATGATTGCGTCGTAGTAAGAGCACTAAAGGTCGACATGAAATGAAGAGAGCTTTTGTAAGAACCGGGTGGTAAACGCCATGGCCCTGCTGCGGATCAGCACTCCACAATGTTCACCGCCAGCCCCCCACGCGCCGTTTCCTTGTACTTGTCCTTCATGTCAGCCCCGGTCTGGCGCATGGTCTCGATGACCTTGTCCAAGCTGACGCGGTGTGAGCCATCACCATGCAGCGCCAAGCGCGCCGCATTGATGGCTTTGACCGACGCAATGGCATTGCGCTCGATGCAGGGGATCTGAACCAGGCCGCCCACGGGGTCGCAGGTCATGCCCAGGTGGTGTTCCATGCCGATTTCGGCGGCGTTTTCAATCTGCTCGGGCGTGCCGCCCATGACGGCGCACAGGCCGGCTGCGGCCATGGAGCAGGCCACGCCGACTTCGCCTTGACAGCCTACTTCGGCGCCTGAGATAGACGCGTTTTCTTTGTAGAGCAAGCCAATGGCGGCAGCGGTCAGGAAGAAGTCTTCGATGCCTTGCTCATTGGCACCCGGCACAAAGCGGTGGTAGTAGTGCAGCACGGCCGGCACGATGCCGGCGGCCCCGTTGGTGGGGGCGGTGACCACGCGGCCGCCGGCGGCGTTTTCTTCGTTCACGGCCAGGGCATAGAGGTTGACCCAGTCCATGACGTGCAAGGGGTCGGCCGCGGCGGTGTCGCTTTGTAGCTTTAGAAACAGGGCGGGCGCACGGCGCTGGACATGGAAACCACCGGGCAGCTCGCCCGCGCCGTGGCAGCCCCGGTCCACACAGGCTTGCATGGTGTGCCACAGCCTTTGCAGACCCGCATGGATCTCTTCGTCATCGCGCCAGTGGCGTTCGTTGCGCCGCATGATCTCGGCGATGCTGCATTGGTGCAGGGCGGTCAGCGCGAGCAGGTCGGCGGCGCTGTGGAAGGGGTAGGGCAGCACCGTGGCATCGGGTGCGACCACGGCCTGGCGGCTGCCATCTTGGGCCACGTCTTCGCTGACTACAAAGCCGCCGCCGACCGAGAAGTAGCAGCGGTTGGCCAACTCTTGCCCATGGCCGTCATAGGCGATCAGGCGCAAGCCATTGGGGTGGAAGGGCAGGCTTTGCAGGGGGGCAAAGCGCAGGTCGGTGGCCGGGTCAAACGGTAGATGGGTGTCGCCCAACACGGGCAGCACTTTGTGCTCGCGCACGCAGGCGATCCACGAGGGGATCGAGTCGATGGGGACCGTATCGGGGTCCTGTCCCATCAAGCCCAGCAAGATGGCCTTGTCGGTGCCGTGGCCTCGGCCGGTGGCGCCGAGTGATCCGTAGAGTTCGCAACTGATGCGCCGCACCAGGGGCAAGATGCCTTGGGTGTCCAGGCGCGTGGCGAACAGTTTGGCTGCGCGCATGGGCCCGACCGTGTGCGAGCTGGAAGGGCCGATTCCGATTTTGAACAGGTCAAAAACAGAAACGGCCATGATCAATGCTCCGTGCGCAGCCGGTCGATGAGGTGCGCGGCCATGTGCAGGGCGCCTTGGTCGCTTAGGCCCATGTCGGCAAATTCGCTCTCGGCAATGGCGTCACACAGGCGTTCCAATTGCAGCAGGATGGAGGCGATCTCTTCTTCGCTGGCTTGCAGGCGCGGCTGCCATTGCTGGATGCGGGCGATGTGGCGCTTGCGGCTGTCGGCGCGGGCTTGGCGCACTTCGGGGTATTCGTAGGCCAGCTGGCGCAGGTGGCGTCGGAAGATCAGGAAGGATCGATGGCCCTCGGCATACGCTTCGGCGATCTGCAAGCTGGTGGACTGGCGCACCATCAATTCGCTGAGGATGGCGGTTTCGGCTTCTTCCCAGGCCAGGTAGACCTGGATGAAGATGTCGACTTTGTCTTTGTACCAGCGGTAAAAAGTCTGGGGGGCAAAGCCGGCGCGGCGGGCGATGCGGTTGGTGTCGGTGGCGGCAAAGCCGTGTTCGATGAACTCGGCTGCAGCAGACCGGAGCAGTTTGGTGCGGGTGTCTTCAACCTCAGCGCGGCCTGCTGGCGCGTGGGCTTGGGCGTCAGAGGGTGTATCAGCAGGGGCCGCGCGTTTGGTGCTTACGCGGCGAGTGCGCGGCTGGGAAATTGCGTCTTCAGCCATGAGTTGAGGTTGGAATAGACAAGGTGCTTTTTGGGCTCATGAAACAAGGCATGGGCCAGGTCCACGTAGCGACTGGCTGTGACGACCGAACGCGGGGCTTCGGCGGCAAAGCGGTCGCAAGCACGGGCCTGTACCAGGCGATCTGCTTCAGAGTACAGCAAGAGGGTTGGGCATGTCCACCGCGCAGCACGTTCCATCACGGCCTGGCCGTTGTCCAGGATGAACTGGGTCAGGCGCGGGGTGATGCGCTGGTGGATCAAGGGGTCGGCTTCGATGTCGGCGACCACGGCGGGGTCGGAGCTGCACCAGTCGGCTTTCAAGCCCACGGGCACGGCCAGATCGGGCACCAGCTTGCCAAAGGCGGACAGCAAGGCCTTTTGCGTCAAGGTCATGCTGGGCTCCAGCGCCGGGGCGGCCAGGACGATGCCATCAATGGTGCGTGCCCAGGAGGCGTGTTCAGGCGGCTCGGCCCAGGCCGACGCCATGCGGGCGGCCATCAAGCCCCCCATGCTGGCGCCCACCAGGATGCGAGGCAATTGCGGGTAGGCCGCCTCGGCGGCATCCAGCACGGCGGCCAGGTCGTGCAGGTAGTCGTCGTCATGCTGGACGGTGCCGCGTGCGCCTTCGGACTGGCCGTGTCCCCGGTGGTCATAACTGACGACAGCCCAACCTTGCTCGTTGAGGTGAGCGGCCACGTCGGCATAGCGGCCGGCGTGTTCGCACAGGCCGTGCAGGAACACTGCCAAGCCGTGGGGGCGTTCAATCGGGTAGTGATACGTCCTCAACTTGAGGCCATCACGGGCCGCCAGATGAGTGGGAAGGACAACTCGGACCATGGCGCGAAGTATGCCCCTTGGAACGAACCCCGTGTGATGTTTGGTAACACCGACGGGATCAATTTCGGGAAAGTCTGGTGACCGAAAACGGCAAATCTGCAAATTGCCGCTTGGAAATCGGTCACCCATGTGGCCCAGCGGTCAGTGCGAGGTGCCCTCCGACTTGCTGATCTTGTTCCACACGTTGTACTTGCCTACGGGCTTGCTCATGGGCAGGCGCTTGACCTCTTTGAGCGTTTTGGCGTCGTACACGATCAGGGCGCCGTCCATCTCCCACAAGCTGGCCAGCGCGTATTTGCCATCGCGGGTGAATTCGATGTGGGCCAGGGTCTTGCCGGGCTCGCCTTCGATGGTCTGGGCCGGCTTGAGGGTGGCCTTGTCGATCAGCATCAGCTTGTTCTTGGCGGTTGGGCTCATCATGGCGTCGACCCAGGCGTAGCGGCTGGACTCGTGGCTGCGCATGAAAAAGCCCGGGCCCAGGGTGGGGATCTGGGTGATGGTCTGCCAGGTCTGCATGTCGATCACGCTGATGACGCCGTCTTTCAGGTTGGGCGAGGCCAGCACGGTGGTCTTGTGTCCATCGGGTGCGGTCCAGGGCCAGGTGATGCCGGACCCCAGATGGGGCATGCCCGGCAGGTCGATGTGGGCCACGGCGCGGCGGGCGTCCAGGCTGATGACCTGGCTGTCGGCTTGGGTTTCACCAGGGCGGGGGCGGGCCGAGCCGATGGCAAAGCGGTAGCCCTGGTCAAAGAAGAAGTCGTCCAGCGGGGCGGTCAAGGGGGTGCGGCGCACGCCAAAGGTGCCAGGCTCGGCAATGGCTTCGCTCATGCGGTAGTCGTGCACATAGCCGTTGTAGATGGGCTCGGCCTTGGGGTCGTAAGAGATTTCCCACAACTCGGGTAGGTCTTTGAGCGCGACCACAAAGCTCTTGCGGGGCGAGGCGTCGTACACGGCCGACACGCGTGAGGTCTGGGCCCCATCCAGTTGCTTGGCGGGGTAGAGCTTGATCAGCTTGAGGTTGCTGTCAAACAGCACCACGCTGTGGGGCAGGTAGTTGGCTGCCATCACATAGGCGCCATCGCCCGACACGGCCACGTTGCGCATGTTGATGCCGGCGCGCACTTCGGCCACGACCTTGAGGTTGTAGAGGTCGTACTTGGTGATCCAACCGTCACGCGAGCCGAAGTAGACATAGCGGCCATCGGGTGAGAACTTGGGGCCGCCGTGCAGGGCAAAGCGTGAGGCAAAACGGTGGATGACTTTGAACTGATCGCCATCGACCAGCGAGACATGGTGATCGCCGCCTTCCACCACGACGAACAGGTTCAAGGGATCAGCCTTCCACACGGGTTTGGCGGGCCACTTGGCCCAGCCGGCGGTCTCGACGCGCGAGGCCTGGATGTCGGCTTCAGCCCATTGGGGGCGAGGCTCTTGTGGGGTGTAGATCCACTTGGCCAGGGATTCGATCTCAGGTGCGCTGAGCTTGTCGGCAAAGGCCGGCATCTGAGTGGCAGCGCGCCCTTGGGTGATGACCTGGATGGCGTCCTTTTGCTTGAGGCGCTCCAGGCTTTCGGGCATCAGGGCGGGGCCCATGCTGCCCAGGCGTTCGGCGCCATGGCAGGCGGCGCAGTGCTGGGCGAAGAGCTCGTGCGGGGTTCGCGTTGGGGCGGCATCGCTTGCCGCGTTTGTTGCCGCATTCGGTGTCACGCTGAGGCTGGGGGCACTGGACGCAGCTGAGGCGGGCGTGCCTTGCGCATGCGCCATGTCCCAGCCCATCCACATCATGGCCAAAGCCAGGGCCACCTGGGTGATCCATCTCCACATGATGCAGCTCCGGTCAGTGAGGGGTGTAGGTAAAGGAGGTGACGACGACGCGCTCGGTCGACGCGGTTACGCCAATTTCCTCATCCGTCAGGTAGCAGCCGGGGTCTTCGGCCCAGAAGGAGCCCGTTACTTGATGCGCGCGCACACGGGTGTTGCCATTGCAGATGGCCAAATGCTTGCAACTGCCGCAGCGGCCTTGCACTGGGCGAGGGCGTTGCTTGAGTCCGGCCATCAGCGCGTCAGACGTATCCGCCCAGATTTCGCCAAAGGGGCGTTGGCGCACATCGCCCAGGGTGTGGTGCCACCACATGGTGTCGGGGTGGACCAGGCCCAGGTTGTCGATGTTGGCCACGTTCACGCCCGATGAGTTGCCGCCCCAGGCGACCAACTCCTGCTGGACGTCATCGGCCCAGCGTGGCAGGTTACGCTGCACCCATTGCAACAGGTAGACGCCATCGGCATCGTTGTTGCCGGTGACGAACTCATGATCACGCCCAACCTGCGCCGCTACCCAAGCGGTGTCAAACAGCAGGTCCAGCGCCTGACGTGTGGCTTCAAAGTACGCATCCTTGGCGCGGTTGAGGTTGCCACGGCCGGCATAGTTCAAGTGCGAGAAGTAGAACTTGCTGATGTCTTCGCGTTCCATCAATTCCAGCAAGGGCGACAATTGGTCACCGTTCATGGACGTCATGGTGTAGCGCAGGCCGACCTTGACGCCGCGTTCACGCAGCAGGTGAATGGCCTTCAAAGAACTGTCAAAGGCGCCTTCCAAGCGGCGGAACTTGTCATGCACGGCACCGATGCCGTCCAGGCTGATGCCCACATAGTTGAAGCCGGTGGCGGCGATGCGGTCGGCGCAGGCCTCGTCGATCAGGGTGCCGTTGCTGGACAGGCCGGTGTAGAACTTCATCTCTTTGGCGTGCTCGGCCAGCTCGAAGATGTCCTTGCGCATCAGGGGCTCGCCGCCCGACAAGATCAAAGCCGGCACGCCCGCTTCTTTGAGCTCGCCCATCACCTTCAGGGCTTCGACGGTGCTCAACTCGCCGGCGTAGTCGGTGTCGGCTGACAAGGCATAGCAGTGCTTGCAAGTGAGGTTGCAGCGACGGATCAGGTTCCAGATCACCACGGGGCCGCGTGGGTTGCGGTGCGGGCGATGGGGGTAGCTGCCGCTGCGTTCTGCCTGGGCCAAGGCATTCATGAATTCAGAGATGCGGAACATGGATCACTCCTGCGGACTGCGATGGGTTTGAAGCCGCAGTCCTGTTTTTTTGAGAATCTGGCTGCTGTAGAGAATGTCGCGCTGGCGCAGGGCGGGGCCCAGCAGTTGCGCGATCTGTTGTGCTTGTTGTTCGACTTCGTCGCGGGTGTGGCCGTGCACCATGGCAAACAGGTTGTAGGGCCACACGGGCAGGCGGCGAGGGCGGCGATAGCAATGGGACACGAAGGGCAAGTGACCCACGGCCTGGCCCAACTCGTCGACCAGGGCATCGTCCACATCCCACACCGACATGCCGTTGGCGGTGTAGCCCAGGCGGTAGTGATTGGGCACGGCGCCGATGCGACGGATCAGGCCGCGTTGCAGCATGTCGTTCATGGCGTGGATGACGGCGTCTTCTGTCAGGCCCAGTTGTTGGGCCACTTGCAGATAAGGACGGGGCGTCAGGGGCAGGCCGGCTTGGGTGGCGGCGATGAGTTGGCGTTCCAGATCGCTCAGGCCATTGGATGAAGCGGTGGATGAACCATTTGGCGTGCCATTGAAGGAGCGGGGGGCGTTCATGCGTGACATCCTCTCCACTCAAGCGGGCAAGCGCAGTTCCACAAAGAACTCGCGCTCTTTGGGGAAGGCCCACACGGTCAGGCCGGTCAGCGCCTCAATGCGTTCACACACGGCTTGCGCTTGGGTCGGGGTCTCCGCGCCCACCACGAACCACATGTTCAACTCATGTTCGCGCTTGTAGTTGTGGGCCACCTCGGTTTGGGCATTGACGATCTGGGTGACTTCTTCAAAGCGATCTTCGGGGGCGCTCAGTGCCGCCAGAATGAACTGGCCCCCGGCGGCTTCGATCTGAAACAGGGGCCCGAAGCGGGTCAGCCAGCCGTCATGCAACAGACGGTCCAGACGGCCGATCACGTCCTGTTCGCTCAGGCCCAGCTGTAGCCCCACTTCGGCATAAGGCTGGGCGCACAGCGGAAAGCCGCCGTGCAGATGGTTGATCAGGCGCCGGTCGGTGTCGTCCAGCTTGGATGCGTGGGTCATGCGGCCACCGGCAAGGTTGTGGATTCAGCGTGGGGAGGCAAGGCTGGTGGGGCGCGGAAATACCGTCCCCCTGTTTGCTTGAAACGCTGGGTGCTGAACAGCACAGCATGGTCAAAAGCGGTCAAGCCTGTAGCCTGGCGCGCGTGCTCAATGTGGGCCAGGGTCTCGGCCCGTGTGCGGCCATGCACCATGCAATACAGGTTGTAGGGCCAGCCCTCGTCACGTTGGCGCGCATAACAGAGCGTGATGCCGGGTTGCTTGGCCAGCTGGATGCCGTATTCAGCAAAGGACTCGTCGGGCACGTTGAACACGGTCATGGCGTTGGCACTCACGCCCAGCTCATGGTGGCGCACGATGGCGCCAAAGCGGCGCAGGGCACCAGTGTCCAGCCAGTGCTGGATCTTGTGGAGCACGTCGTGCTCGGAGCAGCCCGCTTGGCGCGCCCATTGGGCATAGGGCCATTCGGTGATGGCCATGCCCTCTTCGATGGCGGCCGCCAAGGCGTGGTCTGCCGCGTCGATGGGCTCGCAGCGGCCTGTGCGAGCCGCTTGGCAATGGCCCGTCTTCAAGTCAAAGCCCAGGTCAATGCGGAAGGCGCGGCGCATGGGCAGGCGCAAGGCGCGCAGATGGGTGACGGCTTCGATCTCGCTGACACAGGCATCGCGCTCTTCAACGCTGGGCGCGGTCACCACGAACCACATGTTCCACTGGTGCTCGCGGGCATAGTTGTGGTTGACGCATTCAAAGCTGTTGACCTGTTTGGCCACCTGCGCCATGCGATAGGGCGGCACCGACAAGGCGTACAGCATGGCCGACCCGCCTGCGCCGACGCCGAAGATGCCGCCAATGCGGCCCAGCACGCCGGTTTGCTGCAGGCGGCGATAGTGCTGCTGCACCTCGGCGCCCGTGCAACCATGCCGCTCGGCAATCACCTCAAAGGGTCGCGAGTTGAGCGGGAAGTCGCGCTGCCAGTCATTGAGCAGCGCCAGCTCCAGCGCAGACAGCGGTTCAGCGAGGAGTTCAGCCGGCGTTGCGATGTGTGCTGCAGTCATGGTTAAAACCCGATTCGTCCAGCGCGGTGAGTGAGGAAGATGCCGCTGGGGGCATCCATCGGCAGGGTCTGCAAGGTCTCGAAATTGCTCGGGTCGATCACGCTGACCAGGTTGGCATCGCGTGAGGAGATCCAGATCTGATCGGCACGGGGTGTGAACTCCATGTGCAGCACGGCCTTGCCGGGCTCCAGGGTTCGCACCACCTGGCGCGTGGTCGTGTCGATGACTTGCACGCGGCTGTAATCGGGCACGGCAAAGTTCACCCACACCTGGCGGCCATCGGGCCGGGCCATCACAAACACAGGCTGACCCAAGACGGGGATGCGGGCGGTCTCGTTCCAGGTCTCGGTGTCCACCACCAAGACCTCATGGCGGCCAATGGCGGGCAGGTAGGCTTGGCGTCCGGCCACGGCCCAGCCGCGCAGGTGCGGCATCTTGTAGACGGGCAGGGGCTCTTGGCCGCGGCCATAGCCCGACAAGATCTTGCGGGCCTGGGGTTGGGGCGCCCACAGGTCGATCAGGGCCAGGCCATCTTCACCAAACAGGCCGGCGATGTAGTGGCGGCCATCCGGGGTGATCAGGCCATCGTAGGGCTCATGGCCAATGTGCTGGATCTTCTGGATGCGGGGGGCTTGGCCGGAAGGGGGGATGTCGGCAATCCAGACCTCGTCGGCATCAAACAGCGAAAACACAAAGCGCTGACCTTGGCCAACCGTGGGCGCATCTACCAAACCCACCACGCGCGACAGCTTGCCGGGTGCATATTCAGCGGGAATGTCTGCCACCAGGGTCAATGTTTGGGCGTCGAACACCTTGACGCCACCTGGGGTGTAGTTCTGTGCGGCGACGTAGCGGCCATCTTGTGACATAGCGCCGCCAATGCTGTTGCCGGCTTGCATGACGCGGGCTTCGAGCTTGCGGGTCAGCAGGTTGACTTTGCTCAGGCCACCATCGCGGCCAAAGACGTAGGCGTATTGCTCATCACGCGAGAACACGACCGAGGCATGCGACAAGTCGCCCAGGCCGGTGACTTCGCCCAGGTTTTGCAAGCGGGTGGTGTTGACGATGGCGACCTTGCCGGTGGCGCGTTCGATGACCACGCCGAGGTCACCGGTACCGACCGGAGTGGACGGCTGCAGGGCGCAGGCTTGCAGGGCGAGCACGGCCAACAAGGCGGTGCCGTGGATTGCGCCACCCAAGGCGCGATGGAGGCTGTCACAGAGGGCGCGTGACAAGCGCAGAAACAGGGTTGATCGGTTGTGGATCTGGGCGGTCATGTCGGCGCGCTCCCTGTTCTCTCTCATTCGGTCGGAAAGCCGACGCTCAGTTGCTCGGCGATCCAGCGGGCGTCGGCTTCAGAGATCATGCTCTTCCAGCCTGGCATCGGGGTTCCCGGACGTCCGTGATAAATCGTGGCCACCAGGCTGTCCAGCGGTTTGCCAGCCAGCGCGGCAG
>JAGWTE010000232.1 GCA_028869095.1 Burkholderiales bacterium | reverse complement strand
AGGCGCACCAGACCGGTCACCTTTTCCTGCTCGGCGGCCACGCTGCTGCGACGCGCCACCGCATGGGTGCGGCGCTCGACCTCGGCCACGCGTTCGAACAACTCACTGCCGGCATCGGTCAGCAGATAACCGGTGGACAAACGCACAAACAGGCGCACGCGCAAGCTGTGCTCCAAGGCCGTGATGTGGCGAGACACGGTCGAGGCACTGGTCCCCAATGCCAAGCCGGCTTTGGACAATCCCCCTTCACGCGCCACAGCCAGAAAATATTGGAGGTCGTTCCAGTCGAAACCTGTGGCATCGGTTTCGTCCGCCACCTGATCTGAAGCACGGCTGCGACGTGCGCTTGGGCTCTGCTGGTTTTTCATTTTTGGAAAGCCTTTTTGCGGGTAAGGCCTTGATGCCAAGCCCCCTCGGAAATCATAGTCCTGATACCGTTCACCTCATTGGCAGGAAGGAGCCAAACCATGAGCCCCACGCCCAACATTCCCCTGACGTCACCACGGCTACCCGTGGTCTATCTGAAACTGGTGTTAACTGCGGCGTGCTGGGGCGGCGTTTTCCATGCGGGTCGCTATGCGGTGCATTTGATGTCCCCCTTGGCGGCAGGGGCTTGGCGTTTTACTTTGGCAGCGTTGATCTTCATGCCCCTGGTCGCGTGGCGCGAGGGGTGGGCCCTGGCAGCCATCAAGCGCAACGCCCTGGTGCTTGGCATCATGTCGGCCGTGGGGGTATTTGGCTTCAACATCGGCATGTTCTTTGGGCTGAAGTCAACCTCGGCCGTCAATGGCGCCTTGATCGTGGCCGTGACACCGGCCTTGACTGCGGTGCTGGCCGCCTTGTTGAATCGGCGCGCGCCCAGCGTGATGCAGGTGATCGGCCTGGCGTTGGGCATGGCGGGCGTGGCCATGGTGGTCAGCCATGGCTCGCTTGATGTGTTGCTGTCCTTGCAACTGTCGCAAGGGGATGCCTGGGTCTTGCTTGCCGCTTTTTGCTGGGCCATTTATTCCGTGTTGCCACAGCGCTTCATCAAAGGCTTGTCGTCACTGCAAGTGGCCGGTAGCACCATCATTGGCGGCGCGGTGCTGATGATTGGCTTTGGCGCCAAGGCCGCACCGGATTTGCTACAAGTGCCGCCGATGGGCGCGATGCTGGGCATCGTCTTCATGGCCGTGTTTGGTTCAGTCTTGGCCTATATGTGGTGGAACGACGGCATCCAGGTCATCGGCCCCGCTCAGGCGGCCATCTTCATGAATTTCGTCCCATTGTTTGCGGCCTTGATTGGCGTGCTGCTGGGTGAACACCTGGCAGCCTCGCAATTACTGGGGGCGGCCTTGGTGATCGGCGGGGTCTTGTCGTCCACGGTGCTCAACAAAGCACGGCCAGCTTCCCAGCAGGTGGAAAAAGGCCAGGGGGCAGAAGGCGTGCCCAAAGCGGCATAATCCCGTCTCCCCCACGTTATCCATTCAAGGCCCATCATGAGTGAACTCGTTTCCTACCAACTCAACGACGGCATCGCCACGCTGACGCTGACCAACGGCAAAGTCAACGCCGTCTCGCCCGACGTCATTGATGCTTTCAACAAGGCCCTGGATCAAGCCGAGCAAGATAAGGCCGTGGTGATCATCACGGGTCAGCCCGGCATCCTGTCCGGCGGCTACGACCTCAAAGAGATGATGAAGGGCCCGCAAAACGCGCTGGACCTGGTCGCCAAAGGCAGCACCCTGGCTCGCCGCATGCTGTCGCACCCCTTCCCCGTGATCGTGGCCTGCTCGGGCCACGCCGTGGCCAAAGGCGCGTTCATCTTGCTGTCGGCTGACTACCGCGTGGGCATCGACGGCCCCTACAACATCGGCCTGAACGAAGTGCAGATCGGCATGACCATGCACCACGTTGGCATCGAGCTGGCCCGCGACCGCCTGCGCAAGTCGGTGTTCAACCGCTCGGTCATCAATGGCGAAATGTTCGGCCCCCAAGCGGCCAAGGAAGCCGGCTTCCTGGATGCCCTGGTGGCCACGCCTGAAGAGTTGATGCCTGCTGCCCTGGCCATGGCCCAGCAGCTCAAGAAGATCAACATGAACGCCCACACCAAGACCAAGCTGAAGGTGCGCAAGGCTTTCTTGGAGACCCTGGACAAGGCCATCGAGTTGGACAAGACCACCGCCCTGTCTTGATCTGATCCGCCTTCAGCGCAGACACCAACCCTCGTGGGCCATCAGGCCAACGAGGGTTTTTTCTTGACCCATTGCGCCAGGGTGCGATAGAACTCGTCCACCTGGAAGGGCTTGGAGATGTGATCGTTCATCCCCGCCTCCAAAGCCCGATCGCGGGCCCCCACCATGGCATCGGCCGTCATGGCAATGACCGGCAAATCATGCAGGCCCAGGTCTTCGCGCAAGGCCCGGGTGGCCTCGTAGCCATCCATCACGGGCATCTGGCAGTCCATCAAGACAGCGTCAAACACCTGCGTTTTCAGATGCTCCAATGCAGCACGGCCATCGCCCGCCACCGTCACGCGCACGCCCATCCGCGTCAGCAAAGCCGCAGCCAATTCCTGATTGACCACGTTGTCTTCCACCAGCAAGACGCGCGCGTCCTTGAGGACTGACGCCGCATCGACGCCGGCCTGATCCGCCACGGCTGAGGCCGTGCGTGCCGAGTGCCCTGTGGGGGTCTCCAGCACTTCTTGCGCCCTCACCCGCCCCAAGCGAACCATGAACGAAAAGGTGCTGCCCTGCCCTTCACGGCTGAGCACGTCAATGTGCCCCCCCATCTTGCCCACCAGTTGCTGGCTGATGGCCAAGCCCAGGCCGGTGCCGCCAAAGCGCCGCGTGGTGGAACTGTCGCCCTGGGTGAAGGGGGAAAACAGGCGGGCACTTTGTGCCGCGCTCATGCCGATGCCAGTGTCACGCACCTCGAAGTACACGTTGACAAAATCCGTGTCGCCGCCACGATCTTCCACGCGCACGGCCACTCGCCCTTTGTCGGTGAACTTCACCGCGTTCGAGGCCAAGTTCAACAGCACCTGATGCAGGCGAAGGGGGTCACCCATCACCTGCTGAGGCAAGCTGGACGACACCTCAATCTGCAGTGTGAGCCCCTTCTCGGTCGCCTTCATGCGGACCAGGTCAGCCAAGCCCTGCACGGTGTCGGCCAGGTTGAACGGCACGGACTCCAGGTCCAGCTTGCCGGCCTCGATCTTGGAAAAGTCCAGGATGTCGTTGATGATGCCCAGCAACAAATTGGCCGACGATTGCACCGTCTCGATGTACCCACGTTGGCGGGCATCCAGCTGCGTCATCAAGGCCAATTGCGACATCCCCATGATCGCGTTCATGGGCGTGCGAATCTCGTGGCTCATGGTGGCCAGGAAAGCACTCTTGGTGGTGTTGGCCAGCTCGGCCGCTTCCTTTTCGACCTGCAACTCTTGACTGCGTTGCTCCATGTCGCGACGACGATGGATCTCATCCATCAGGGACTCGCGCATGCTGTTGATCGCCGCCGCCAGGGCCTGCATCTCATCGGTGTGGCGAATCTTTTGCTGCAGCTCCAACGGTTGCGCCAGGTTGTCCAGACGCAGGCCGGATGCAAACTGCACCACCTGCTCTAACGGACGCATGACCAAGGCCCGTATCCCCAAGATGATGGCCGTGGCCAAGGCCAGCGTGCGGATCAATTCGGTCACCAAGGTGGCCCAGGCCATGCTCCACAAACGCTGATACAGCCCCCCCAGGGACACCTCCACCCTCAGTTCGGCCACGGCTTGCGGCAACTCCGGGTGACTGGGGTCGGCATACATCAGGGCATAGACCCGTCGGATCCGGGGAGCCTCATGGCCAAAGGGTTGAGGGTCTTCCTCTTTCCCGACAGACTTGATCGAGAACGGCAAATCTCCCACGACCATGACATGGACCACATCCGGCAACTGCGCGATACCCGCCAATTGCTTGTCAATTTGTGCGCG
>JAGWTE010000231.1 GCA_028869095.1 Burkholderiales bacterium | reverse complement strand
TTTGACCGAGCTGGCGGTGAGCACGCAGGTGCAAGTGGGCGCGGCGCCCAAAGCGCAATCGCTGGATGGCGCTGCCACGCTCAAACTGTGGGCGCCATGGATGTTGCCGGCCTTGCACGTCAAAGCCAGTCAGTTTGATCTGGCTGCCTTGCTCGACACCTTGCCTCGCACCGCATTGAGCGGAACGCTGGATTGGAGCGGCCAGGGGGCTGATATGCAGGTCAAGGCGGACTTGCGCAATGGGCTGGACGGCGATTGGCAGCAAGGGCTGTTGCCGCTGCGGCAGTTGCAAGGGCGCGCGACCTTGGCGGATGCGGCCAAAGCAAGCACCGTGGATGGCTTGAGTCAAGCCGGTGAGGTGCATGTGTCGGCCTGGCTGACCGGTGGGGCGGAAGGGCAAGCCCAGTTGGATGGCACATGGGACAGACGACCCGTGCACACGGGTGACAAGCCCGGACAGCAGGCCACGCCAGCACGCAGGCCCAATCGCTTGAAGCTGGCTTTGCAATCGGTCAGCTTGCGGGCCTTGGATGGCCGTGCGCCCGCCTTGACTTTGTCGGGTGAGACAACGGTGTCCACCGACCGGGCCTGGCGTCAAACCGATGATCTGGCCCAGGCTGTATGGGACGTGGTGTCGGACTTGTCGGGACAATACGCGGCTGGCGTGCCGGGTGCCTCTGGCAAGGCGCGGGCTCAAAAAACCGCCATGACCCCGGTACAAGCCACGCTGCGCGGCCAGTGGCAGCCTGGCCGGGTGCGGGTGGACGCGTTGACCTTGCAGTCCGGAGGGGCTCAGGCCAGCTTGAAGGGGCAGGGGCGCTATGCGTCTCCCGCCCACCCAGGGGCGCCCTGGACCTGGCAGACGCAAAGCCAGTTGCAGGTCAAAGATTTTGATCCCAAGGTCTGGTTGCCTTGGCCGGATGCCTTGACGGGTGCCAATCGTTTGCAGGGGCAAGTGGATGTCGATCTGGCGTCGACTTGGCGCGGACAGTTGGCTTTGCGATTGGAGTCCAGTGTGCTGGCTGGATCGCCCATACAGGGGCAAGCCAGTTGGAAGGCCGCGCCTGGGCGGACGCCTGCGCCGGTGATGGCCGAGGTGACGGCCGATGTGACGGCAGCAGGCAACCGCCTGCAGGGGCAGGGGCAGATTCCTTGGCGGGTGGGGGCTGATGGCCTGCCTCGCGTCAAGGGGCAGCAGCATTGGGAGGTGACCGTGCAAGCCCCCGCTTTGCGATCCCTGCAGACTTTGGTGTCGGCCTGGGGTGTGCGCGAGTTCAGCGGGCAGGTGGATGGGCATGCCCGGTTCACAGGGCAATGGCCCAGCTTCACGACGGAAGGGCAGTTGCAAGCGCAAAAGCTGCACTGGCAGTGGGATGGGGTGCCGGCCTCTGAGTTGGACGCAGCCCAGGCATCCTGGTCTTTGCAAACGCTGGCGTGGGATGCGCCGATGCAATGGCAAGCCAGCTTGTCGGGCTTGAGGCTGCCGCACGTGGTGCTGGATCAAGCCAACTGGACCTTGTCGGGGACGGGGCGGGAGCACCAATCGGTGCTGCGTGTGCAGGGCAAGCCGGGCCATTCCGATCCCGCCAAGTCCAGTTCAAGCAAACCGATGGACCCCATGCTGGTGGCCCTGTCGGTGCGAGGCGGCTTGTTGACGCAGGGCGGCGAGATCGCTGGCTGGCAAGGCCATGTGCGGGATCTCAATTGGCAATCGGCCGTGGATGCGCGCCGCGTGTGGCTGCAGGCGCAGCCCTTTGACTTGGCCTGGCACCGTGGCGGCACGCAGGATCAGGTCACAGCCAGCCCCGTGGCGTTGACGGTGATGGGCGCCCCCATGACGCTCAAGGAGCTGGATTGGCAAGGCGGTGGCGAGGGGATGGTACAGGTCAAAGCCTGGCTGCAATTGGACCCGCTCAACCTGTCTGCCTTGCTCAAGCAATGGCAGCCTCAGGCCGGTTGGGGCGGTGATTTGATGGTGGGCGGGCAAGTGCGGCTGCTGCACAGTCCAGCCAAGCCTTGGCAGGTGCAGGCACAAGTGTCCAAACTGTCGGGGGACCTGAGCTTGTCTGAGCCCAGTATCGAGGGCAACTCGCAGCAAAAGCTGGGCATCGATGTGGCCGCGTTGGCCTTGTCTGCTCAAGAGGGGCTTTGGACCCTGACCGAGCGATTTGAAGGCAGTGTGTTGGGGCGCTTGTCGGGGCATCAAACGGTTCGGGTGGCTCGGGCCGAAGACCTGCCCGCTGCCCACGATGTGTTGGCTGGGGATCTGGACGTGCAGATTGGCAGCTTGCGCCCCTGGGCGGCTTGGATACCTGCAGGCTGGCGCTTGTCTGGGCAGCTCAAAGGCCGAGCAGAATTGGCTGGCACCTTGGGCGCGCCGCAATACCGAGGCACGCTCAATGGGCAAAACCTGCGACTGGCCCATGCGCTGCTGGGGGTCAACCTGACGGATGGTCAGCTGGCTTTGGATTTGCAGGGCGATCGCGCTCGTCTGACTGAATTGATCGCCAAGGGCGGGCCGCAAGGTGGTGTGATCCGCGCGACGGGTGAGGCCGCGTTGGGGACGGCGCCACAAGCCAGCCTGGATGTGCAGGCCGAGCACTTTGCCTTGTTCCAGCGCATTGACCGACGCATCACGATCAGTGGGCAGGCGCACGCGCAGTTGACCGAGGCCGACATCCAACTCAATGGCAAGGTCAAGGTCGACGAGGGGCTGTTTGACTTCTCACGCTCGGATGCGCCCACGGTGGGCGAGGACGTGAACGTGCTCAATGGCCCGGGGCAAACGCCGCAGAGCGATGACACCGCGACGGCGAGTACATCAGCCAAACGCAAGATGGCGGCGGCTGTGGATGTGGATCTGGGCGACCGGCTGCATTTGCGTGGCCGAGGGCTGGATACGGATCTGACCGGCAACTTGAAGTTCACCACACCGAACAACCGGCCGGCCCTGCAAGGTACGGTCCGCGCGGTCAAGGGCACCTATGCGGCTTACGGCCAAAAGCTCACCATTGAGCGAGGGGCCATTGTGTTCACCGGCCCCATCGAGAACCCGCGCCTGGACATCCTGGCCATGCGCAAGCAGTCGCCCATGGCGGCATCCAGTGACGTGAAGGTGGGCGTTCAGATCGCCGGTACCGCACAAGACCCGCGAATCAGTCTGTACTCCGATCCGTCCATGTCCGAGACCGACAAGCTGTCATGGCTGGTGCTGGGGCGGGGTCCCAGCGGCTTGGGCGGGGCCGACATCGGCTTGCTGCAAAGCGCGGCGGTGGCTTTGTTGTCGGGCGAAGGGCCATCGACCACCGACAACATCATGACCAGCTTGGGGCTGGATGAGTTGTCGCTGCATCAGTCAGACGGTACCGTGCGTGAAACCGTGGTCAACGTGGGCAAACAACTGTCCAAGTACTGGTACCTGGGCTATGAGCGCAACCTCAACGCCACCAGTGGCAACTGGCAGTTGATCTATCGCTTGGCGCAGCGCTTTACCTTGCGGGCCCAGACCGGTGTGGACAACGCGGTTGACCTGATCTGGGCTTGGCGCTGGGATTGATCTTCTCGCAAGGGCGCTTCAGTGCGCCTCGGCGTGCAGCTTTTTATGGATCTGGCGTGTGCCCCACCAGATGCCCAGCAGCACGGCGGGGATCAAGGCGCCAGCCAGCATTTCGGGGTTGACGGGCAAGCCCATGGCCTTGCCCGCTTTGCCCACATACAAGATCAGGCTGACCACGTAGTAAGAGATGGCCGCAATCGACAGGCCTTCCACCGTGGTTTGCAGGCGCAACTGCATCTCTTGGCCTCGGGTCAGCTTTTCCAGCAGCATCTGGTTTTGCGACTCGGTGGCAATGTCCACCCGGGTGCGCAGCAAGGCGCTGGCGCGCTCGATTCGTTGCGACAAAGATGCCAGGCGGCGGGCCGTGGCTTGCACGGTGGTCATGGCTGGTGAGACCCGGCGTTGCATGAACTCACCAATCGT
>JAGWTE010000230.1 GCA_028869095.1 Burkholderiales bacterium | reverse complement strand
GCGTACAGGGCGCGCATCAGCAAGATGGCTTGCTCGTCGTCAGCACCCACCACGATGCGGTCGGGACGCATGAAATCGTCCACCGCCGCGCCTTCTTTCAGAAACTCGGGGTTGGACACCACGGCAAAGCGGGCATCGCTGCCGCGCTTGGCCAATTCGTCGGCCACAGCGGCGCGCACCTTGTCGGCGGTGCCCACGGGCACGGTGCTCTTGTCGACCACGACCTTGTAGTCGGTCATCAAGCGGCCAATGTTGCGGGCGGCAGCCAGTACATATTGCAAGTCAGCCGAGCCGTCTTCGTCCGGAGGCGTGCCCACAGCGATGAACTGGATGGTGCCGTGCGCGACTGCCCGGGCGATGTCGGTGGTGAAAGACAGGCGGCCAGCCTTGACGTTGCGGGCCACGACCAAGTCCAGGCCGGGTTCGTGGATGGGGATGCCGCCTTCTTCCAGGATGCGGATCTTGTTGGGGTCCACGTCCAGGCACAGTACGTCGTTGCCCATTTCGGCCAGACAGGCCCCGGTCACCAGGCCCACATAACCGGTGCCAACCACTGATACTTTCATTGAAGCCCCAGGAAAATTACAAACTTGAAAGAGATTTTGACAGAAGGGACCGCGCCAGACGCTTCACGCCTCAGGCGCGCGCGTCCCCCCAACGCAGGGTCGTCGACTCGTCACCTTGGTAGGTGGTCTTGCCGTTGCGGTCCACGCAATAGATGGGAGAGGCGACCACGTCTTCAAACGTGGACCCTTCGCTCAGGCGGGTGTATTCAAACAGCACGCTGCGCTTGATGGTGCTGCCTTGGCGCAAACGGCAGCCGTGTCCAATCCAGACGGGGCCTTCAATCGTCACGCCAGGCTCCACGCAGCTGCCCGAGCCGATGTAGACCGGGCCCTTGATGTTGACGGTGTCCCAATCGACGCGGGTGTTCAAGCCCACCCAGACACCGGGGCGCACTTCGCGGCCGGGCATGTCCATTTGCGCGATCTCGCCACGCAACACACGTTGGCACACGGCCCAATAGTCGCTGACGCGGCCGATGTCGATCCAGTTGAAGTGGCGGGTCTGGGCGTAGAAGGGCAGCTTCTGTTCAACCAGTTGCGGGAACAGTTCGCTGCCGATGTCGAATTCCTGGCCGGGGGGCACCATCTCCAGCACTTGAGGCTCGAAGATGTAGATGCCGGTGCTGGCAAAGTTGGATTTGGCCTCTTCAGGGCTGGGCTTTTCCTGGAAGGACGTGACTTTGCCGGCCTTGTCAGCCACGACGATGCCGTAGTTCTTGACTTGGTCTTGAGGGACGGGCAAGGTCACCACGCTGGCAATGGCACCCTTGGAGTGGTGCTCGAACAGTGCAGCCTTGATGTCCAGGTCAATGATGGCGTCGCCGCACAGCACGATGGTGGTTTCGTCAAAGAAACCGCTGAAATCCTGGATGCGGCGCATCCCGCCGGCCGACCCCATGGGCTTGGGTACGATCTCGCCATGCTCACGCACGCCTTCGTAGGCGTAGCCAATGTTCACGCCCCAGCGGTGACCGTCGCCAAAGTAGTTTTCAATTTTCCAATGGTTGAAAGCCACGTTGACCATGATGTCGGTCACGCCATAGCGGGCCAGATGCTCGATGATGTATTCCATCACCGGCTTGCCCAGAATCGGTACCATGGGCTTGGGCGTCTGTTTGGTCAACGGACGCACGCGGGTTCCCTGGCCCGCAGCCAAGATCATTGCTTTTGCCATTTTATATTGTGGAAAACTGATTGGGTTCTCCACGCATCATGCAACACCCTTGCTGGCTTGTGGTGGGATTTTTAGGTGTTTCCACCTAAATGGTGGGGCGTTTAATGGGTGTTTGTGGCGTGCTTGGGGCAACGTCAAAAGTACGGAATCTTCTGTTAGCCTTGAATGTTTGATTCGAATATCGGTTCGGGACGGTTCATATGATTTTGATCACGGGGGCAGCAGGTTTCATTGGTGGCAATTTTGTGCACCACTGGTTTGAGCGGCGCGCAAAACTAGGCCTGCCGCCAGAGCAAGTTGTGGTGTTTGACAAGCTCACCTATGCCGGCAATCCCGCCACCATTGCAGCGCAATTGAAATCGGGTGAGGCCACCTTGGTGCATGCCGATATTGCCGATCGCGATGCCGTGCGCCAAGCTTTGCAGCAATACCAACCGCGTGCCATTTTGCATTTCGCAGCAGAAAGCCATGTGGACCGCTCCATCCATGGCCCTGGCGAATTCATCCATACCAATATGGTGGGTACCTTCAGTCTGCTGGAAGAGTCTCGCGCTTATTGGATGGTCATGCCCGAGGCTGAGCGAGCAGCGTTCCGTTTCTTGCACGTCTCGACGGACGAGGTGTATGGCTCCTTGTCCGACACCGACCCCGCATTCTCTGAAACCACTGCCTACGCGCCCAATAGCCCTTATTCAGCCAGCAAGGCTGGCAGCGACCATTTGGTGCGGGCCTACCACCACACCTACGGTTTCCCGACGTTGACCACCAATTGCAGCAACAACTACGGGCCTTATCACTTCCCAGAGAAGTTGATCCCGCTGATGATCCTCAACGCATTGGAAGGCAAGCCCTTGCCGGTCTATGGCGACGGCTTGAACATTCGCGACTGGCTGTTTGTGCGCGACCATTGCGAAGCGATTTGCCAGGTGCTTGAAAAGGGCCGCTTGGGTGAAACCTACAACGTCGGTGGCAAGAACGAGATCAAGAACATCGATGTCGTGACCACCATTTGCCGCAAGCTCGATGCCTTGCGTCCCAAGGAGTCAGGTCGCTACGAAGACCAGATCACCTATGTGACTGATCGTCCCGGCCATGATCGCCGCTACGCGATCGACCCCACCAAGATTGAACGTGAGATTGGCTGGAAGCCTGCCGAATCCTTTGAAACCGGCATCGACAAGACCGTGCGCTGGTTCCTGGACAACACCGAGTGGATCGACACCGTTCGCTCGGGGGCCTATCGGGATTGGATCAACACCAACTACCAGGGTCGTCAGGCCTGAGCGCCATGAAGATCCTGTTGCTGGGCAAGAACGGGCAAGTGGGGTGGGAGTTACAGCGGGCCTTGGCGCCTTTGGGTGAGGTGACGTCCGTCGATTCAAGCCAGGCTGACTTCGCGCAACCCGAACAGGTGGCGGCGCTGGTGCGTCAGATCCAGCCCGCCGTGATCGTCAATGCGGCCGCGCACACCGCGGTGGACAAAGCGGAGAGCGAGCCCGATCGTGCCCGCTTGATCAATGCCTTGACCCCCGGGCGTATCGCGGAAGAAGCGGCTCGCCTGAATGCCTTGATGGTCCACTACAGCACTGACTACGTGTTCGATGGCAAGGGGCAGGAAGCTCGCAACGAACTCAGTCCCACCGGCCCTCTGAGCGTCTACGGGCGCACCAAGCTGGAGGGCGAGCAAGCCATCGTCCACAGCGGCTGCGCGCATCTGATCTTTCGCACCAGTTGGGTCTATGCAGCCCGTGGCGGCAACTTTGCCAAGACCATGTTGCGACTGGCCAAAGAGCGCGATCAACTCAAAGTCATCAGCGACCAAATTGGTGCCCCTACGGGTGCCGATCTGATTGCCGATGTCACCGCGCACGCCATTCGGGACACGGTGCGCCAACCTGCTCTGCAAGGCCTGTATCACCTGGTGGCCGATGGGCAAACCAGTTGGCACGAGTACGCCCGGTATGTCATTGAATGGGCGCGAGCGCACGGCCAAACAATCCAGGTGGCGCCCGATGCGGTGCAGGCCATTCCCACCAGCGAGTACCCGACGCCCGCTCAGCGTCCCCTTAACTCGCGTCTGAATACCCACAAATTGCAAACAGCGTTTGACTTGGTGCTGCCTCACTGGCAGCAAGGGGTCGAGCGCATGCTCATCGAGACCATGCAGTCATGACACAACGTAAAGGCATCATCCTGGCCGGGGGCTCCGGCACCCGTCTGCATCCCGCTACGCTGGCGATCAGCAAACAATTGCTG
>JAGWTE010000229.1 GCA_028869095.1 Burkholderiales bacterium | reverse complement strand
GACGAGTCCATCAAATAGCTCTTGGCCAATTGAAACCGGGTCTCGTCCAGCAAGCCCTGAAAGCTCATGCCGTGTTCGGCCAGGCGACGCTGCAGGCTGCGCGCACTGGTGTGATGCACCTCCGAGAGGTTGGCCAAAGTAGCCCGGCCCTCGCGGATCAAGGTGATCAAGGCTCGACGCCAGGCGTCCACCGCCGCCGGCACCGCCGACACGCGAGTGAGCAAGGCCTGGGCTTGTTGATCCAGATCGGCCAGCAAAGCCGGATCCACCTTGCGGACGGGCAAAGCCAAGTAAGACGCATCGATCACCAGCCGCGTCACGGGCTGATCAAAACGCACCACGCCACCGAAAAAGTCCTCGTAGGGCGTGATGTCGGCGGGCTTGGGATTGACGAAGGTGACCTCGGTGATGGGCCAATACCGCCCCGTGACATCACGCGCCAGTTGCACCAGCGAGGCAATGGCCGTCTCATCAACCAGCGCCCCCGGCTTGCCGCGCGACACCCCCCACTCCACGCTGATGCCCTGCGGCGTCACGCGCAATTGGGCCAGATTCGCGTCATACACCGAGGCGTGATAGCGCTCCAGCCGCAGCAAGGCATCGGCCAGGGTTTCACACGCCAGAGCCGCGTAGCCGACCACGCCGAAGTGGCGCGGGCTGATCTTTTCGGCAATCCGCAAGCTCAAGGCCGGACGGCCATCTTGCGCCGCCACCTTGGCCAGCATGGCCTGCCAGACCGGCATCGACACAAAGTGTTCTTGCAAAGACGGGGCAGGACCCAACAGCTGTTCGGCATCCAGCCCTTCCCCTTGCAGGTACTCGTACAGCAGTTGGACGTAAGAAGCAGCAACGCGAGTGACAACCATAGCCGTTCATGATGCCGCCGGCCCGCCGTCCTGACATCAGGACATGACGCTAGACCGGAAAGCCCAGTTTGGCGCGATTCGTCAAGAATGGCAAGACGGTTTTGATGTCAGATCACCCTCATTCAACGCCCCAGAGTGGACGCGTCCATCGGATAATCGCGCCCATGCATCCTCAAGCCCTCCTTGACCTGACCAGCACCTTGCTGCGTGAAGTCCTCAAATTCGAATTCGCCGCCGACAACTGTGTCTCCACCTTTTTCCGCCTGAACCGGAATCTGGGCTCACGCGAGCGGCATGCCCTGGCCGAGACCACCTACGCCGTCCTGCGCCAACGCCTGCTGTGGCAAAACCTGGCCCAGTCCGGCCACGGCCCCATGGAGCGCCGTCTGGCCATCCTGGCCTGGCAAGGGCAAGAAAACTTCCTCAAAGCCGCCCTGACCAAGGACGAACTGGAGTGGCTGGAGCGCTCGCAGGCCATTGACCGCAGCACTTTGCCCGACAAACTGCGCCACAACATGCCCGACTGGCTGGCCAACCCGCTGCGCGAGCAATTGGGCGATGACGAGTTCTGGGCTCTGGTCGACAGCTTGTCTCAGTCGGCCCCGCTGGATTTGCGGGTCAACACCTTCAAAGCCAAGCGTGAGGCCGTGCTGGAGGCCTTCACCGCCGCCAAGATCGAAGCCAAGCCCACGACCTACTCGCCCACCGGCGTGCGCATTGACGGCAAGCCCGCCCTGCAAAAGCTGGAGGTGTTCACCAGCGGCCAAGTCGAGGTGCAAGACGAAGGCAGCCAATTGCTGGCCCTGCTGACGGGTGCCAAGCGCGGCGAGATGGTGGTGGACTTCTGCGCCGGTGCGGGTGGCAAGACCCTGGCCCTAGGCGCCATGATGCGCAACACCGGCCGTTTGTACGCTTTCGACACGTCGGGCCATCGATTGGACGCGATCAAGCCGCGACTGGCCCGCAGCGGCCTGTCTAACGTGTACGCCACCCAGATCGCCCACGAGCGCGATGAGCGCATCAAGCGCCTGTCCGGCAAGATCGACCGCGTGCTGGTGGATGCGCCTTGCTCAGGCACCGGCACGCTGCGCCGCAACCCGGACATCAAGTGGCGTCAAAGCCCCAAGGCCATTGCCGAGTTGAACGAAAAGCAAGCCGCCATCCTGCATGGCGCATCACGCATGGTCAAACCGGGCGGTCGCCTGGTCTATGCCACCTGCAGCTTGCTGAAGTCGGAAAACGAGGCCATTGCCGAGCAATTCAGCCAGGCCCACCCGGACTTCGTGCAGATCAATGCGAAAGACAAACTGGAGCAGGCAGGGGTCAACCAGGCCGAATCGCTGGTGACCGAGGCGGGCCACCTCAGACTGTGGCCGCACCGCCATGCCACAGACGGTTTCTACGCCGTGGCATGGGAGAAGAAAGCCTGATCAGAACAGGCTTTCCTTGATGTAGACGATGTCGTTGGGTTGCAGCTTGTCGTTCAAACCGGGCTGCAACACTTGCACTTGACCGGCGGCATCGCGACGGTTCACGCGCACACCGCGCTCGGTGCCACGCAAGGTCAAGCCACCGGCGCTGGCCAGGGCTTGCAAGATGGACATGTCACGCTCCAGACGCATCGGCCCTGGGCGCTGCACTTCACCGTAGATGTAGACCATGGGCGCACGATCCACCCAGATCGCATCGCCGTTTTCGAGCGGGAAATCATCCACGGTGCCCGAAGCGGCAAACACTTGCGGAAAGTCGATTTCCTTGCGGAAAGCCTTGCCATCACGCTTGCCCGACACCACGACCATGTCCGAACCCGCAATGGCTATGATGCCGCCAGCCTGAGCCAGCACTTCGCTCAAACGGGTCGCACCAGCTTCCAAGGGATAGCGGCCAGGACGGTTGACTTGGCCCAGCACCGACACCTGGTTGGCACGCACTTGCATCACCAGGATCGACACCTGCGGCTGCTTGAGGAAGTTGCCGTCGCGCAGACCGGATGCCAGCTTCTTTTCGGCAGCAGACACCGACAGGCCGCTCAACTTGACATCACCCAGCAAGGGGTAGGAGATGGAGCCACCGTCGTTGACGCGCGTTTCCAGCGTCAGGTCCGGGTTTTGGTACACCGAAATCCGAATCGTGTCGCCTGCACCCAGGACATAGTCCGCCACGGGGGCAGCATGCGCCAAACCGGTGACCAACAACACAACCGCCAACAGGCGTTGCAGCCATCCACGCATCCCATTCATAGATCAATCCTCTTGTGAATCATCTGAAGCCGGCTTCAGGCCAGCTGACATCGCGCCAATGTATCACCGGCCTGTGAGGGGCAGATGACAACTCGCCCCCTGCATCCCAGGGTGGCTGCCGTCATAGATGCACATTTCCTGCCAAGGTTCCGCGTCCCGCGCGCCTTGACGGGGATCAGGCCGCCTGCAGATCTCTTGCCTTGACCAGAAAGTCCGGAATCAGATCCGCCGCCATCGGGCGGGCAATGTGAAAGCCCTGTACATCGTCGCAGCCCAAGGCCCGCAGCATGGTCATCTGCTCCTGGGTCTCGATGCCTTCGGCCGTGGTGTCCAGCTTCAGGGCCCGCGCCAGACTGATGATGGCGGTGACGACCGCCTGGGCGTCCACATCCCGGTCCAGCGAGCGCACAAACATACCGTCGATCTTGAGCTTGTCCATCGAGAAGCGGCGCAAATAGGCCAGCGACGAGTAGCCAGTGCCAAAGTCATCCATGGCCACCCGCACACCTCGGCTGCGCAGGGATTCCAACGTGGCTTGGGCGCCCGCGTCGTCCTCGATCAAGGCCGACTCGGTGATTTCCAGCTCCAGGCGCTCGGGCGCAAGGCCCGTCTCTGCCAGGGTTTCATCCACGATATCGACCACCGACGAGCTGCGGAACTGCACGGCAGACAGGTTCACGGCCACACGCAGTTGCTCCGGCCAGGTCACCGCAGCGCGACACGCCGCCCGCAACACCCAGGTCCCCAAGGGCACAATTTGCCCGGTTTCTTCCGCCACAGGGATGAATTCAGCCGGGCCGATCAAGCCACGCTCGGAATGCTGCCAGCGCACCAGGGCCTCAAAACCCTTCACGGCCCCAGTCTGCAAATTGATCTGCGGCTGGAAGTGCAGG
>JAGWTE010000228.1 GCA_028869095.1 Burkholderiales bacterium | reverse complement strand
GCGGGTCGCTGAAGGTCTGATGCTCCATCTCCAAGCACGAGGTGCACCAGTCGGCATAAAAATCCAGCATCACGGCCTGACCGCGGCGGCTGGCTTGCTGCACGGCGGCATCCAGCTCTTGCACCGAGCGCACGCGCTGGAAGGGCAAGACACTGTGATGGGTGGACACCACTGCATCGGGACCTTTGATCAGCGCCTGCAGATACGGCCAAGCCGGGCGGCTGACCCAGACAGCCATGAGCAGCATGATCAGCCCGAACAGCGCCTTGACGGCCTTCATCCAAGGGCCCGTGCGCGGCAACAGGCTGCCTGCGGACAAGCCAACCAGCAGCAAGGGCATGCTCATGCCCCAAGCCATCGCATACAAGGCGCTGCCGCCCAGCACCACATCATGGGTTTGGCTGATGTAGAGCAGAGCCCCGGCCAGTGGCGCCGACACGCAAGGGCTGACCACCAGGGCCGACACCGCCCCCATGGCCAACACGCTGACAAAACGTCCGCCCGGCAAATGGCTGGTGCCTGCGCCCAGCCAGCTTTGCACGCTGGCCGGCAATTGCAGCTCATACAGGCCAAACATGGACAGCGACAGCAGCACCATCAAGGCCGCAAACACCAACACCACTGTGGGGTGCTGCAAGTAGGCCGCCAAGCCTTGTCCCAGCAATCCGGCCGCCACGCCCAGGCCGGTGTAGACCAGCGCCATGCCTTGGGAATAACTCAGCGCCAGCAAGAAGCCTCGCCCTCGGCTGACTTGTGTGCCGTGTCCCACGATGATGGACGACAGGATGGGCACCATGGGCAAGACGCAGGGCGTCAGCGACAACAAGACGCCCGCCAACAAAAACACCGGCACGATCAGAGCCAGGCGGCCCGAGGCCAAGGCACGCGCAATCTGATCTTGATCAGCAGAGGTCTTACCGTCGTTGGCGGTAGCCTGGGCATGCAATGCGAGAGCCGTCGCCCCTGCACCACCCGTTGCCGCAGGCGCAACATCCACCACCTGCCCCTGAGCGCTCATCTGCACGTCAAACCACTTGTTTTGCGGCGGATAGCAAATGCCCGCGTCGGCACAGCCCTGGTAGGTCACCTTCAAGTGCTGGACGCCAGACAGCCCTGCCGGCACCGTCAACGTCGCCGCCACATCGTGGTGGTAGACCTCGACATCCTTGTCAAAGTTGGGATCGTGTTTGATCTGACCGGGGGGGACGGACCACGACAAGGCGATGGGCGAGCCGCCCGGGCCCGGCGTCAATTGCGCTGCCAGTCGCTCGCGGTACAGGTAGGTGCCGGGGGCCACGCTCAAGCGCACATCCAGCTGCTGAGGACCACTGCCCGCCACATCGGCCGAGAAGGCCTGCTCCGCCGGCAGGAACTGCTGCGCGTGGGCAACAGCCCCCCAACACGAGCACACAATCAGCACGATACTGAAAAGCACCGCCACGCCTCGGCGCGGCAAAAACCAAGTCAGAGCATTCATGGGGCCCATTTTGCCTGTGGCAGCCTTATCCTGTCTGACTTGACCGCAAACCGCCCTCGGAGTTCAGCATGAAAGCCCAAAATATCCTAGAAACCATTGGCCGCACCCCACACATCCGCATGAACCGGTTGTTTGGCTCGCAGGCCCAGGTCTGGATCAAGGCTGAACGCGCCAACCCCGGTGGCTCCATCAAGGACCGCATCGCCCTGTCGATGGTGGAAGAAGCCGAGCGCCAAGGCATTCTGAAGCCGGGCGGCACCATCATTGAGCCCACCTCGGGCAACACCGGCATCGGCCTGGCCATGGTGGCCGCCGTCAAGGGCTACAAGCTGATCCTGGTGATGCCCGACAGCATGTCCATCGAACGCCGCCGTCTGATGCAGGCCTACGGTGCCACCTTCGATCTGACCCCACGCGCCCTGGGCATGAAGGGCGCCATTGCGCGCGCGCAAGAGCTGGCGGCCGGCATCCCTGACGCCTGGATTCCCCAGCAATTTGAAAACCCCGCCAACATCACGGCGCACGAACAAACCACGGCGCAAGAAATTCTGGCGGACTTTCCCGAGGGCCTGGATGCACTGATCACCGGCGTGGGCACGGGTGGCCACATCACCGGCTGCGCCCGCGTGCTCAAGAAGGCCTGGCCCAACTTGAAGGTCTATGCCGTCGAGCCGACCGCCTCACCCGTGATCTCGGGCGGCGCCCCGGCCCCTCACCCCATTCAAGGCATTGGCGCGGGCTTCATCCCCGCCAACCTGGACACCAGCTTGCTCGATGGCGTCATCCAGGTGGAAGCCGAAGCCGCTCGCGAAATGGGGCGCCGCTCGGCTTGCGAAGAAGGCATGCTGGTGGGCATCTCCTCCGGCGCCACCTTGGCCGCCATTGCGCAAAAGTTGCCTGAGTTGCCTGCCAACGCCAAGGTGCTGGGCTTTTGCTACGACACGGGTGAGCGCTACCTGTCCGTTGAAGGCTTCCTGCCCGCCTGATCACTTTCGCTGACACGCCATGAGCCTCCGCCGCCTTGCCACAGACACCTGGCGTCTGTGGGCCATGCTGATCGCCCTGGTCGTCAGCATTCCCGCCTTCTACGACACCTTGATGCCGGCGCCCACGGTGTGGGCCTTGGTGCTGTATGGCTTGAGCGCGGGGCTGATCACGGCCTCGACCTGGCAGGGGACTGAACCCCACAACGGCGCGTCGCAGAGCTTTTGGTCTCGTCCACAACAAATCGATCGCGTCTTGGCCCTGGCCATGCTCAGTTGCGCGTTCTTGCCCTACAGCAACAACAATGCGGGCGCGCTGGCCTGGCGCTTGACCGTCGAGTTGATCACCCTGGCCCGTTTGATGGCCTTGAGCCAACCTTTGTGGGCGCAAACCGGTTTGTTGCGCTTGATTGCCGTGTCGGCCGGGCTGCTGGGCATGTGCGGCGTGGGCTTTTACTGGATCGACCCGCAGATCACCTCGGTCGAAGACGGCATGTGGCTGGCCTTCACCACCGCAGCCACGGTGGGCTTTGGCGATGTGGTGCCCAACACCACGGCCTCACGGATCTTTTCGGTGTTTGTGGTCTTACTGGGCTATGGGGTCTTGTCCCTGGTCACCGCCAGCATTGCGGCCATGTTCGTGGGCACCCAAGAGCGCAAGGTCGAACAAGAGATCTTGCGCGACATGCATGCGCAGTTGCGCGCCGTGCGCAAAGAGATTGCCGAGCTGCGCGCGGTCATGGACGCGCAGCCCAAGCATCGCTCCTCTCACGAAGAGCCCTCTGACTAAAGCCTGACTGAACTCAGGCCGCCAAGCTCAACCCACGAAGCGCCAGTTCAAGGTCTCGCCACCACGCAGGGGTTTGATCTCGGCTTCACCAAAGGGCAAGGCTTCGGGCACGGTCCAGCTTTCACGCACCAAGGTGACTTGGTCGGTGTTGCGGGGCAAGTTGTAGAAGTCGGGGCCGTAGAAGCTGGCAAAGGCTTCCAGCTTGTCCAGGGCACCTGCGGCCTCAAAGGCTTCCGCGTACAACTCCATGGCCAAAGGCGCGGTGTAGCAGCCTGCGCAACCCGATGCGTGCTCCTTCAGATGGGACGCATGCGGCGCGCTATCGGTGCCCAGGAAGAACTTGGATGATCCACTGGTGGCCGCTTGGACCAAAGCCACGCGGTGTTCTTCGCGCTTGAGGATGGGCAGGCAGTAGTAATGCGGGCGGATGCCACCGGTGAAGATGGCATTGCGGTTGTAGAGCAAATGCTGGGGCGTGATGGTGGCGCCCACAAAGCGGTCGGACTCGGTCACGTACTGCGCAGCTTCTTTGGTCGTGATGTGCTCAAACACAATCTTCAGCTCAGGGAAGTCACGGCGCAGCGGGATCAGCTTGGTGTCGATGAAGGCCTTCTCGCGGTCGAACACATCGACATCGCTGTCGGTCACCTCACCGTGCACGCAAAACACCAGGCCCTCTTTCTGCATGGCTTCCAGCACGGGATAGGTGGCGCGCAGATCGGTCACACCGGCGTCGCTGTTGGTGGTGGCGCCAGCGGGATACA
>JAGWTE010000227.1 GCA_028869095.1 Burkholderiales bacterium | reverse complement strand
TGGCCTCTTCAGGCTTCAGACCAATGACGAATTCCTTGTAGTTCTTGACGCGCTTTTCAACGGGCTCGTAGCCCTCTTCCAGACGCTCGAATTCCAGAAAGCCAGTGACTTTTCCCATTTCAATTCACTCCTAACGTCCGGATCAGGCCTTGGCCTTGGTGGACTTGGCCTTGGCGACAACGGCCGTTGCTTCTTGCTTTGCACCCATCTCGGTCAGGGCACGACGGTATTCATGCGGGAAGACCTTGACGAACTTGGGCAGTTGCGCAGCCCAGTTGTCCAGGATTTCGCGAGCACGCAGCGAACCGGTCCAACGATGGTGGTCTTCGATGAGCTTCTTGAGCGCGGCTTCGTCGGCCACACCCTTGTGCATCGGGATACCCGCGTCAGCTTGCTCGGCAGCCGGCAACACCTTCTCCAGGGAGACCTGGGCGGTGTTGACGCGCTTGGCGAATTGACCGTCTTCGTCGTAGACGTAAGCCACACCACCAGACATACCCGCCGCGAAGTTGCGGCCGGTCTTGCCCAGCACCACAACCGTACCGCCGGTCATGTATTCGCAACCGTGGTCACCGGTACCTTCCACCACAGCGGTGGCACCAGACAGACGCACGCCAAAGCGCTCGCCGCCCACACCGCGGAAGAAGGCTTCACCGCTGGTCGCACCGTACAGTACGGTGTTGCCCACGATGATGTTGTCGGTGGAGTTGCCACGGAAGTCAATGCTTGGACGCACGACCACGCGACCACCCGACAAGCCCTTGCCGGTGTAGTCGTTGGCTTCACCGATCAGGTACAGGGTGATGCCCTTGGCCAGGAAGGCGCCAAAGGACTGGCCGCCTGTGCCTTCCATTTGGATGAACACGGTGTCGTCAGGCAGACCATCAGGGTGATGCTTGATCAACTCGCCCGACAGCATGGCGCCAACGGTGCGGTTGACGTTCTTGGCCACTTCCATGAACTTGACGGCTTCGGCGCGCTCGATGGCAGGCTTGGCCTTCTCGATCAGGCGTTGGTCCAGGGCCTTGTCCAAGCCGTGGTCTTGCGTGTCGACGTGCAAACGAGGCACTTCGGCAGGCACGGGGGGCAGCGCGAAGACGCGGCTGAAGTCCAGACCTTGGGCCTTCCAGTGTTCGATGCCCTTGCGGGTGTCGAGCAGGTCAGCGCGGCCAATCAGCTCGTCGAACTTCTTGATGCCCAACTGGGCCATGATCTGACGGGCTTCTTCGGCGACGAAGAAGAAGTAGTTCACGACGTGCTCAGGCTTGCCGGAGAACTTCTTGCGCAGGACGGGGTCTTGCGTGGCCACACCCACCGGGCAGGTGTTCAGGTGGCACTTGCGCATCATGATGCAGCCCTCGACGACCAGCGGAGCAGTCGCGAAGCCGAATTCATCAGCGCCCAACAAACCACCAATGACCACGTCACGGCCGGTCTTGAGCTGGCCGTCGGTCTGCACACGAACGCGACCGCGCAGGCGGTTCAGGACCAGGGTCTGTTGGGTTTCAGCCAAGCCCAGCTCCCATGGGGTGCCGCAGTGCTTGATCGAAGACCAAGGCGACGCGCCCGTGCCGCCGTCGTGACCCGCGATCACGATGTGGTCGGCCTTGGCCTTGGCCACGCCCGTTGCCACGGTACCGACGCCCACTTCGGACACCAGCTTGACCGACACGTCAGCCTTGGGGTTGACGTTCTTCAGATCGTGAATCAGCTGGGCCAAGTCTTCGATCGAGTAGATGTCGTGGTGTGGAGGGGGCGAAATCAGACCCACGCCAGGCACGGAGTGACGCAGCTTGCCGATGTATTGCGACACCTTGCCGCCAGGCAGCTGGCCGCCTTCACCGGGCTTGGCGCCCTGAGCCATCTTGATCTGGATCTGGTCAGCCGACACCAGGTACTCGGTGGTCACGCCAAAGCGGCCGGAAGCCACTTGCTTGATCTTCGAGCGCAGGCTGTCGCCTTCCTTCATTTCGTAGTCGACTTCAACGACTTCCGAACCGATCACGTCCGACACCTTGGTGCCAGGCTTGATGGCGATGCCCTTGAGCTCTTGGCGATAACGACGCTCGTCTTCACCACCTTCGCCGGTGTTGGACTTGCCGCCGATGCGGTTCATGGCCAGAGCCAGGGTCGAGTGGGCTTCGGTCGAGATGGAGCCCAGCGACATGGCGCCAGTGGCGAAGCGCTTGACGATTTCGGTCGCGGGTTCGACTTCTTCCAGAGGAATGGCCTTGGTCGGATCGATCTTGAACTCGAACAGGCCGCGCAGTGTCAGGTGACGCTTGGACTGGTCGTTGATGATCTGGGCGTATTCCTTGTAGGTGTCGAACTTGCCGGAGCGCGTGGAGTGCTGCAGCTTGGCAATCGCGTCAGGCGTCCACATGTGCTCTTCACCGCGGGTACGCCAGGCGTACTCACCGCCAGCATCCAGCATGTTGGCCAACACGGGGTCGGCGCCAAACGCGGCCTTGTGGTTGCGGATGCCTTCTTCGGCCACTTCGAACACGCCGATGCCGCCGACTTGCGTGGGGGTGCCACGGAAGTACTTGTCGATCAGTTCCTTGTTCAGACCGATGGCTTCGAAGATCTGAGCACCGCAGTACGACATGTACGTGCTGATGCCCATCTTGGACATGATCTTGGACAGGCCCTTGCCGATGGCCTTGGTGTAGTTGTAGATGGCCTTTTCAGCCGACAACTCGCCAGGCAGGTCCTTGGCCAGGTTGGCCAAGGTTTCCATCGCCAGATAGGGGTGGACAGCTTCGGCGCCGTAACCTGCCAGCACGGCGAAGTGGTGCACTTCGCGGGCGGTACCGGTTTCAACCACCAGGCCAGCCGAGGTACGCAGGCCCTTGCGGACCAGGTGATGGTGGATGGCCGACAAGGCCAGCAAGGCGGGGATCGCGATGTTGGCGCGGTCCATCTTGCGGTCGGTGATGATCAGGATGTTGTGGCCAGACTGGATGGCTTCAACGGCTTCAGCGCACAGCGATGCCAAACGGGCTTCCACACCTTCGTGGCCCCAGGCGGCCGGATAGGTGATGTCCACTTCGTAAGGCTTGAACTTGCCGCCGGTGTGCTTCTCGATGTTGCGCAGGCGAGCCATGTCGTTGAAGTCCAGCACAGGCTGGGAGACTTCCAAACGCATGGGCGGGTTCACCGCGTTGATATCCAGCAGGTTGGGCTTGGGACCAATGAAGGACACCAGCGACATCACCACGGCTTCGCGGATCGGGTCGATCGGTGGGTTGGTCACCTGGGCGAACAACTGCTTGAAGTAGTTGTACAGCGGCTTGTTCTTGTCAGACAGCACGGCCAGGGGCGAGTCGTTGCCCATGGAGCCGGTGGCTTCTTCGCCGTTGATGGCCATGGGGGCCATCAGGAACTTGATGTCTTCTTGCGTGAAGCCGAAGGCTTGCTGGCGGTCCAGCAGCGATTCGGAGAACTCACCAGCCGTGCCAGCCAAATCGATGGTGTCCAGCTTGATGCGGACGTTCTCGATCCACTGACGGTAAGGCTTGGCCGAAGCGTACTGAGCCTTGAGCTCTTCGTCTTCGATGATGCGGCCTTGTTCGAAGTCGATCAGGAACATCTTGCCCGGTTGCAGACGCCACTTCTTAACGATCTTGTTTTCGGGGATGGGCAGCACGCCGGATTCGGAAGCCAGCACGACCAGGTCGTCATCGGTGATGATGAAGCGGGCGGGACGCAGGCCGTTGCGGTCCAGCGTGGCGCCGATCTGGCGGCCGTCGGTGAAGACCATGGCGGCGGGGCCGTCCCAAGGTTCCATCATGGCAGCGTGGTATTCATAGAAGGCGCGGCGGCGCTCGTCCATGGTGGCGTGCTGTTCCCAGGCTTCCGGGATCATCATCATGGCGGCTTGGGCCAGCGGGTAGCCGGACATGGTCAGCAGTTCGAGCGCGTTGTCGAACGTGGCCGTGTCGGACTGGCCGTCCAGGCTGATGGGGTACAGCTTCTTGAGGTCATCGCCCAGCACGGGCGACTTCATCACGCCTTCGC
>JAGWTE010000226.1 GCA_028869095.1 Burkholderiales bacterium | reverse complement strand
CAATGTCTTGTTCGTAAGTCTGAGAGCCTTCAGCCATGGACTTTTCCAGGGCTTCCTTGACGCTGCCAAAATCACCCCGAGAGATCAACTCGGAGATCAACTGGGTGTTGAGCAGCACTTCCACCGCCGGCACGCGTCCGCCAGTGGTGGAGCGCAACAGGCGTTGGGACACGATGCCTTTGAGGCCCGCGGCCAAGTCGCTGAGCAGAGCCGGGCGGGCTTCTGGCGTGTAGAACGACAAGACCCGACCCAGGGCGTGATAGCTGTTGTTGGCGTGCAGGGTCGACAGCACCAGGTGGCCGGACAGCGCATAAGAGATGGCCGCTGTCATGGTTTCGCGATCGCGAATTTCACCAATCAGGATGCAATCAGGGGCCTGGCGCAAAGCGTTCTTCAGCCCGACCTGCAGTGATTGGGTGTCGCGACCGACCTCACGTTGGTTGACCACCGACTTCTTGTTTTGAAACAAGAACTCCATCGGGTCTTCGATGGTCAGAATGTGCCCTGTTAGGTGCTGGTTGCGGTGTTCCAGCATGGATGCGAGGGTCGTGCTCTTGCCGGCACCCGTCGCCCCGACAACCAGAATCAGCCCACGCTTTTCCAGCACCATGCTGGAGAGGGCATCGGGCACGTTCAGCGAGGCCAGAGGGGGGATTTCGCCGGGGATGTAGCGAAACACCGCGGCAATCGAGCCACGTTGTTTGAACGCGCTCAAGCGATAGATGGCCACGCCAGGAATGGTCAGGCCGATGTTCAACTCACCCGTTTCTTCCAGCTCTTCCATCTGTGTAGGCGAGAGCATCTCGGCCAACAGTTGGCGAGGCTGGCTGGGCGATAAAACCTGATCCGTCAACTGCAGGATCTGCCCGTTGATCTTGATGAGGATGGGGGTCTTGGCAGAGAGGAACACATCGGAGGCCTTTTTCTCGGCCATCAAACGCAGAACCTTCTCCAGGTTGCCAGTACTCATCAAGTGCTCCTCGGGCTGTTGCTTCAGGATCGGATCAGGTCAGAGAGATCAAGAACGCAGCAGGTCGTTGATGCTGGTCTTGGAGCGGGTTTGGGCATCCACGCGCTTGACGATCACGGCGCAGTACAGGCTGTACTTGCCATCGGCAGAGGGCAGGTTGCCCGACACGACCACAGAACCTGCGGGGATGCGGCCGTAGGTCACTTCGCCCGTGGCGCGGTCGTAGATCTTGGTCGATTGGCCGATGTACACGCCCATCGAGATCACGGAGTTTTCTTCCACGATCACGCCTTCAACCACTTCAGAGCGCGCGCCGATGAAGCAGTTGTCTTCGATGATGGTGGGGTTGGCTTGCAGGGGTTCCAGCACGCCACCAATGCCCACGCCGCCCGACAAGTGCACGTTCTTGCCGATTTGAGCGCAAGAGCCCACGGTGGCCCAGGTGTCGACCATGGTGCCTTCATCGACATACGCGCCGATGTTGACATAGGAAGGCATCAGGATCACGTTCTTGGCCTGGAAGCTGCCACGACGGGCCACTGCTGGAGGCACCACGCGCACGCCGCTGGCACGCAGTTGTTCTTCGCTCCAGCCGGCGTACTTGGTGGGCACCTTGTCGTAAAACTGCAGGGGGCCGTCGCCCATGGGCACGTTGTCGTTCAGGCGGAAGCTCAGCAGCACGGCCTTTTTGACCCATTGGTGGGTGCCCCATTGGCCGTCGATCTTTTCAGCCACGCGAACCTTGCCGGTATCCAGTTGGTCAATGATGTGGTTGACGGCGTCACGCACTTCGGCGGGGGCGCTGGTTGCCGACAGTTCGGTGCGCTTGTCCCAGGCTTGGTCGATGGTGTTTTGGAGGCTCATGCTAGGGTCTCAAAAAATAGAAATCAAATGGATTGGATGAAGGATCGGATGCGTTCGGCGGCTTCGACACACTCGTCGACGCCCGCCACCAGGGCCATGCGAACACGACCGGACCCTGGGTTGACGCCGTGGGCTTCACGCGCCAGGTAACTGCCTGGCAGGACAGCCACATTGTATTGAGCCAGCAGTTCGCGCGCGAACCACTCGTCGCTGCCGCCGCCACACTTGTCAGGCACTTTTGCCCACAGGTAGAAGCTGGCGTCAGGTAGTGCGACATCCATCACGGATGCCAGGATGGGGGTGACTCGCTCGAATTTCTCGGCGTACAGGCGGCGGTTTTCCACCACATGGGTTTCGTCGTCCCAGGCGGCAATGCTGGCGCGCTGCACCACGGGGCTCATGGCGCTGCCGTGATAGGTGCGGTACAGCAGGAAGGACTTGATCAGTTCCTTGTCGCCCGCCACAAAGCCTGAACGCATGCCGGGCACGTTAGAGCGCTTGGACAGGCTGGTCAGGGCGATCAGTCGTTTGAAGTCGGTGCGGCCCAGCTTGTGGGCGGCTTCCAGGCCACTCAAAGGGGCAGCATCGGGGCCGGTGCGGAAGTAGATCTCGGAATAGCACTCGTCGGAGGCAATCACGAAGCCGTACTTGTCGCTCAACGCGAACAGGCGCGCCCATTCGTCCAGCGGGATCACGGCACCCGTGGGGTTGCCGGGCGAGCACACGAACACCAACTGGGTTGTGGCCCAGACGGATTCAGGGATGCTGGACCAGTCTGCCGCGAAGTTCTTGGCGGGGTCCGAGTTCGCATAAACGATGTCCGCACCGGCCAACAGGGCGGCGCCTTCATAGATTTGATAAAACGGATTGGGGCTGACCACGGTGGGCGTGGTGTTGCTTTGGCCATTGGTGTTGCGGCCGGCTTGCGTGGGGTCGATCACCACTTGGGCCAGGGCAAACAGGGCCTCACGCGAGCCGTTGACGGGCAGGATCTGCGTGGCCGGGTCCAGGTCCAGTTGATAGCGACGCTTGATCCAGCGGGCGCAGGCATCGCGCAAGGCCGGCTCGCCAGTGGTGGCAGGGTAAGACGCCAAACCATCCAGCGATTGGGTCAAGGCTTGCTTGATGAAATCGGGCGTGGGGTGCTTGGGCTCGCCAATGCCCAGGCTGATCGGGCGCAGCGCAGGGTTGGGTTTGACGTCAGCGGTCAACAGGCGCAGCCGCTCAAACGGGTAGGGCTGCAGTTTTTTCAGCAATGGATTCATGGGGCTCAATTATCCCTTTGGAGATCCCCGGTCGGGCGGGGGCAAATAGCGGGCGTCAGAGTAGGTCAACAGCCATTGCGGTTTGAAGGCGACAAAAATGGACGTCAGCATGCCGGTGCTGATGGCCTCGCCCCAACCCAAGAGCCAATGGCCCAGCAGCCATTCTTCGGTGTTCATGGTGGGGGGCACGCGGTTGGCCAACCAGCCCAACACGCCTGTCAGCGAAATGGCCACGGCTGTGCCCAAAAAACCGCGTCCCAGGATGTAGATGAACAGATGGTGGGGCAGCCACCGGCGAATGGCCAGGCCAATCAGCAAAGCCAGGCTGGCCGGCACGATGCCTGTCCAGACCACGATGGGGGCCAGATCCAGCCAATGCTGTGCCAACGCAAGAAGGCTCACAGGTGCCTCAGCGGCGGCTGTGTTGGCGCCAAAGTGCAGCCCCAAAGCCTGGATCAGCGTGGTGCCGGCGGCAATGACGGGCAAGCTCCAGATGGCCAGAGGCCAGCCGAACATCAAGACCAGCAGGCAGGCCCCGCCAGCTCGCAAGGCCACGCCGCTGGGCAGCAACTGCTGCATCCACCACACCCAAGGCAGGATGACCATGGCGCCCAGCCAGGGGCTTTGCAGGGGCCGATGCTTGAGCACCAGCCAGGGCTTGAACAAGCCTGCTACCAATAAGGCCAGCAAAACCACGGCCAAGTTGGCAAACTCGGGCAGTTCGTTCATCCTTTGCTCGTCAGGGGTCAGCCCCCCAGCAAACCGGTTTCTGAGGCGTGCTGAGGCAGGTCCACGCGAGGCTGCGGCTTCCAACCCTTCTTGCGGTGTTCAACGACGACATTGGTGTAGATGCCGCCACGCACGTACCACTTGGCCGTGATGCGCAAGAAACGTGGGTTGATGGCCTTGACCATGTCTTCCAGGATGTCGTTGGTGAC
>JAGWTE010000026.1 GCA_028869095.1 Burkholderiales bacterium | reverse complement strand
TGGGTCGGTCTTGGCATCCACGTCCATCAGCGTCAGACCACGCCCGCCATTGGCTTGCAGCTTGAGCTCGTCCAGCGCAAACACCAGCATGCGCCCGCCCTGGGCCAGGCAGGCCACCTGGGTGTGTCCAGACTGCACCAGCACCGGCGGCAGCACGACGTCGCCCTCGTCCAGCGTCAAGAAGGACTTGCCGCCCTTTTGCCGTGTGGTCAGGTCGCCCAGTTTGGCCAGCAAACCAAAACCGCCACTGTTGGCCAGCAACAGGGTCTGGTCCGCATGGCCTGCCAGATAGTGCTGCGGCTGCGTGCCCGATTCCAGCTCGATCATGGTGGTGATGGGAGCGCCATCGCCTCGCGCGCCCGGCAGGGTGCTGACGGGCACGCTGTAGACACGACCATTGGTGCCCATGATGATCATCGGGTCCACTGTGCGGCATTCAAAGGTGCCGTACAGGCCATCGCCGGCCTTGAAGGCAAAGCCCGCTGGATCATGACCATGACCGGTTCGTGCACGCACCCAGCCCTTGAGGCTGACCACCACGGTCACGGGCTCATCGATCACCTTGACCTCGGCCACGGCGCGCTTTTCGGCCTGGATCAGCGTGCGGCGCTCGTCGCCATACTGTTTGGCGTCCTGCTCGATTTCCTTGATCACGGTGCGCTTGAGCACGCCGGGGTTGCCCAGGATGTCTTCCAGCTTGGCCTGCTCGGCGCGCAACTCGGACAGCTCTTGCTCGATCTTGATCGCTTCCAGCCGCGCCAGTTGACGCAGCCGGATTTCGAGGATGTCTTCCGCCTGGCGGTCCGACAGCTTGAAGCGTTCGATCAGCGCGGCCTTGGGCTCGTCGCTGTTGCGGATGATGTGGATGACCTCGTCAATGTTCAGCAAAACGAGTTGACGGCCCTCCAGGATGTGGATGCGGTCCAGCACCTTGCCCAAGCGATGCTGGGTGCGGCGAGTGACCGTGTCCATGCGAAAGCCGATCCACTCTGTCAAGACCTGACGCAGGCCCTTGAGCGTGGGTTTGCCATCGGCCCCCACCATCGTCATGTTGATGGACGACGAGGTCTCCAAGCTGGTGTGAGCCAGCAAGGTGGTGATCAGCTCTTGCTGCTCGATGGTACGGCTCTTGGGCTCGAACACCAGGCGCACGGCGGCGTCTTTGCTGGACTCGTCTCGTACGGCATCCAGCACCGACAGCACGGCGGTCTTGAGGTTGGTTTGCTCGGCCGTCAGGGCCTTCTTGCCAGCCTTGACCTTGGGGTTGGTCAGCTCTTCAATCTCTTCCAGCACCTTTTGTGCACTGGTGCCGTGGGGCAGCTCGGTCACCACCAGTTGCCATTGGCCCCGGGCCAGGTCTTCGATCTTCCAGCGGGCGCGCACTTTCAGGCTGCCACGGCCGGTGCGGTAGGCGTCTTGAATGTCTTGCGGGCTGGAGATGATCTGACCGCCACCGGGGAAGTCCGGCCCTTGAATGAGCTCAAACAGCTCCTCGTCCGGCAGCTTGTCGTTTTTGATCAGGGCCACGGTGGCCGCCGCCACTTCGCGCAGGTTGTGGCTGGGGATCTCGGTGGCCAAGCCCACGGCAATGCCGCTGGCGCCGTTGAGCAGCACGAAGGGCAAGCGCGCGGGCAACTGCTTGGGCTCTTCGGTCGAGCCGTCGTAGTTGGGGATGAAGTCCACCGTGCCCATGTCGATCTCGTCGAGCAACAGGCGGGCAATCGGCGCCAGTCGAGCCTCCGTATAACGCATCGCCGCCGCGCCGTCGCCGTCGCGCGACCCGAAGTTGCCCTGCCCGTCGATCAGGGGGTAGCGCAGCGCAAAGTCTTGCGCCATGCGCACCATGGCGTCATACGCTGCCGTGTCGCCGTGTGGGTGATAGCGGCCCAGCACATCGCCCACCACGCGGGCGCTTTTGACCGGCTTGGCCCCGGCGTTGTTGCCCGAAAAGCTCAGCCCCATCCGGTCCATTGCATACAGGATCCGACGCTGAACGGGCTTTTGGCCGTCGCACACGTCGGGCAAGGCGCGCCCTTTGACCACGCTCAGGGCGTATTCCAGGTAGGCGCGCTCGGCGTAATGGGCCAGGGTCAGGCTGTCGCCACCGTCAGAAGGCGGCGATGGAGGGGTGAAATCGATGGTCTGCTGGGTCATTGGGGTGAAAAGCTTCAATCCGCTGTGCGGGGATGAAGTTTAGTGGGTGTGGCGGGGTGCCAGCGAGCCAAGGCGCGTTGTGATGCCAGGGTGGACCCGGGTGGGAAAGCGTGCTGATTGGGTGTCAAAGCTGAGGGAGGGGCTTTAAACATCATTCGGCCTGATAGCAAAATATCGCAAGGCATCTCTTGCCCTCACGAATCAGGGACTGACACAAAATGGCGCAGACAAGAACCACAAAAACCAGATTCCTTTGGCTATTGCTCATGCTGGCCCCAGCGCTCACGCACGCCGAGATCTACAAATGGACCGACGCAAATGGCCAGACACACTACTCGTCCAACAAAGCAGACGCAGGCAAAGGCGCGACCACATCAATCAAAGTAGACCCAACGCCCCCCCCTCCGCCCCTCAACTCGCCGACTTCACAAGCTGCACAGGACCATGACAAACGGTTCAAGCAGATCAGCGAAAAGCCGGTCGTCCCTCCCACTTACGGTGCCCCCAATCCGCCTATGCCCAGATCACGCTCAGGTGGCAGAGAAGATGGCAGCGATGCATCCAGGTGTGCCCTCGCACAGGATGTCCTCGATGGCAAGCTACGGTATCGCGGCGGCAAAGCCATTGATCAGTACGGTCGCGAAACGGCCCAAAACGACATCCGCATGTTCTGTCATTGACGCCTGACACCTACGCCATGCTCAGGCACGCCAAACACCGGCCTCAGCGATGGCTCCTGGTGTCCCGTTTGGCGTGAAGGTCTCTTCATTGTTGAGCATCAGCGCCCTGGGATACTCGCACGCATGACACCTTTTCTCAGCCCTAGCTCCTACATCGACTTTCAGCACCCCTTGGTGCAAGAAACCGCTCAAGCGCTAGGCCGCTCGGGCAACAGCCAACGATCCATCGCCAAAGCCTGTTTTGAATTCGTGCGCGACGAAGTGCGGCACAGTTGGGACCACAAGCTCAACCCGGTCACCTGCCGCGCTTCCGATGTGTTGATGCATCGCACCGGTTATTGCTACGCCAAAAGCCATCTGCTGGCGGCCCTGCTGCGTGCCAACGGCATCCCGGCCGGGCTTTGCTACCAACGCTTGTCTGTGGGTGAATCGGGCGCACCGTATTGCCTGCATGGCCTCAATGCGGTTTATCTGGACGACATCGGGTGGTACAGGCTGGATGCGCGCGGCAACAAGCCAGGCGTGAACGCGCAGTTCACTCCGCCCATCGAGGCCCTGGCCTTCCCGGCTCGCCCACCGCAGGAGTGCGATCTGCCTGAGATTTGGGCCGAGCCTTTGCCTCAGGTAGTGGCCGTGCTAGAGCAATACAGCGACATCAAGCAAGTGGCGCAAAACCTGCCGGATGTGGCACTGTGGGGCGCCAGCTGAACCACTGGCTCAGATCTTGCTGAAAGCGATGCTTCTATTTTCTGCGAGCCACCATGACCCCACATCGCATTTTCAAAAGTGCCGACTTCATGCAGCCTTCTGTTGGAGAGCCTATCCGTTCGGTCGTCGCTGAGTCCCCCGACTCTGTCGTCGTGGCCTGGCATGTCAATCCAGGGCAAAGCATCGCCGCTCATGTCCACCCAGCAGGACAGGACACCTGGACCATTTTGTCGGGGCAAGGCGAGTATCAGGATCAAACCTCGGGCCAGTCCAAACCGATCTCCGCAGGCGATATAGTCATCGCCTACACAGGTAACGTACACGGCGTGCTCAACAATGGGACAGAACCCCTGCGGTTCATTTCTGTTGTGTCGCCAGCCAGTGCGGGTTACGAGCTGGTTTGACACGCCTTTGAGGAGCCCCATGGTGAACCTATCCCGCCAGGTTTTGTGCCTCGTGTACGCGGTCATCGCAGGGCTCGCCCTGGTCGGCACCTGGGGTAACAACATCCAGTACCTGAACCTGGGTTTTGTCGGCGCCAATCTGCGCTTTTGGCAGGACACGTTTGCCAACCCCGCCAGCCGGTCGATCACGGTCGACCTGTTCTTTTTGATGCTGGCAGCCACCGTCTGGATGCTGCTGGAGGCGCGCAAGCTCTCCATGAAAGGCGCTTGGCTGTACGTGCTGTTCGCCATGCTGATTGCGGTCAGCGTGACCTTCCCCATCTTCATGATCCATCGCGAGCGGACGCTGGCCTCACGTGATGGCAGCGCACAGGGAGGCACGCTCTCGACTTGGGACCTCATCGGCCTGGGTGCGCTCGCGCTCGTGATGTTGGTCTACACCCTTCAATCACTCCACCGGTGAGCCCACGCCCATGAAGCCGCACATCACCATCTTGACGCTGGGTGTTGCTGACCTGGAACGCGCCGTGGCCTTCTACCGCGATGGGCTGGGGCTTCAAACCCGCGGCATCATCGGCACCGAGTTTGAAAACGGCGCGGTGGCTTTTTTCAATCTGCAAAGCGGCTTGAAGCTGGCGCTGTGGCCTCGCGCCAGCTTGGCGGCTGACACCGGACTGGCCCCAGGGCAGCCCTGTGCCACCGAGTTCAGCATCGGCCACAACGTCGGCTCACAGGCCGAGGTGGATGCCATGATGGCACAAGCCAAGGCAGCCGGCGCCACCATCACCAAGCCCGCCCAGACCACCTTCTACGGGGGGTATGCCGGTTACTTTCAAGACCCGGACGGCCACGTCTGGGAGATCGCTTTCAATCCCGGCTTGGACTCGCTGGGCTAGGTGCCCGATGAAACTGCTCGCTGTCTACACCACCGTGGCGTCTGCCCAAGAGGCCCAAGCCATGGCCCGTGCCCTGGTGGAACGCCAATTGGCCGCCTGCGCCCAGATCAACCAGATCGAGAGCGTATACACCTGGCAAGGCGCCGTGCAGCAATCGGCCGAATGCCGCATCCTGTTCAAAACAACCGCAAACCTGTACCCTGCCGTAGAGGCCGCGATTCGTGAGTTGCATTCGTACGATTTGCCCGCCATTTATGCCGTGGCATTTGAACAAGCTTACGAGCCCTTTGCCGCCTGGGTTCAATCGTGCGCCAGTGGTGGCACTTCGTAATCCAACCTGATCATGGCACTCCTCGAGTTGCGAAACATCAGCCGGCGCTTCGGGCCCATCGAAGCAGCCCAAGATGTGTCGCTGAACATCGAGGCGGGTGAATTCTTCACCCTGCTGGGGCCTTCGGGCTGCGGCAAGACCACCATCTTGCGAATGATCGCCGGCTTTGATGAGCCTGACGAAGGCGCCCTGTTTCTAGACGGGCAAGCCCTGGCCGGCATCCCACCCGAGCGGCGCCCCATTCACACGGTGTTTCAGAGCTACGCGCTCTTTCCCCATCTGACGGTGAGCGGCAACATCGCCTTCCCGCTGGAGATGGCGGGCAAGTCGGGTGACGAGATCAAACGGCTCGTCAACAACGCCCTGGCCCTGGTCCATCTGGAAGACAAGGGCATGGCCTACCCGCATGAACTGTCAGGGGGACAAAAGCAGCGCGTGGCCCTGGCGCGTGCCCTGGTCAACAAACCCCGGGTGCTGTTGCTGGATGAGTCTCTGGCCGCGCTGGATGCCAAGCTGCGCGAGTTGATGCGCGAAGAGTTGATCGCCTTGCAACGCGAGGTGGGCATCACCTTCATTTTTGTGACCCACGACCAGCAAGAGGCCTTGGCCTTGTCGCACCGCATCGCGGTGATGAACAAGGGCCGGATCGAACAACTGGACACCCCCGAGGTGCTCTACTCCGCCCCCAAAAATCGCTTTGTGGCCGACTTCATTGGCAACATCAACCTCATTGATGCGCAGGTGCTGGCCACCCACGGGCACGGACTGGACTTGGCTGCGCCGGGTTTGGGCCAGATCGCGGCACCGGCTCACGACTCAGCCACCGTCGGCACACGAGGCGCACTGGCCATTCGCCCGGAGCATTTGCGTGTCATCCATGCCAGCAGCCCACCCACCTTGAAAAACCACTTTGTGGGCACCGTGCGCGAGTACATCTATCTGGGCGACGTGACCGTCTACAAGGTCAAGCTGGACAACGGCACGACGCTGGAAGCCCTCACCACCAACGCTGCGCCGGGGAAGGCGCACTTCCATGAAGTCGGTGACCGGGTGGGGGTGGAATGGAGGCACGATGCCGGCGTCTACCTCCACACCTAAGCCGAAGTTCAAGCCTTCCGTCGAGCGGCTGACCCGCTGGGTGCTGACGCTGCCGCCTGCGGCCTTCCTGATCGTGTTCTTTTTGGTGCCCGCGTTGATCATGGTGGCGGCCAGTTTTCGCGAACCGGGCGAGTTCGGGGGGCTGGCGCCCTTGGCCCGACACGGCCTTGGGCTGGGACCAGGTCTAGGGCTGGACACCTATCGCTTCGTGAGCAGCGACGCGATCTACGCCTGGATCCTGGCCAAATCCTTTTTGGTGGCCAGCCTGACCACCCTGTTGTGCCTGGTGCTGGGCTACCCCCTGGCGCTGCTCATCGCCCGCAGCCCCAAGCAACAACGCGACGTGCTCGTCCTGCTGGTGGTCTTGCCCTTTGCCAGCAACTTCCTGGTGCGGGTGTATGCCTGGATCATCATCCTGGGGCCGCTCAACCTGTTGTACTCGCCAGTGGCGGTGGTCATCGGCATGGTCTATGTGCACTTGCCCTTCATGATCCTGCCGCTCTACACCAACCTGGAAAAGCATGACCCGGCTCTGCTGGAAGCCGCACAAGACTTGGGCGCCGGGGCATGGACCCGTTTTTGGCGCGTGACCTGGCCTTTGTCCCTGCCCGGCGTGTTCTCAGGGACGGCGCTGGTCTTCATTCCGGTGCTGGGCATGTTTGCTGTGCCCGAACTGTTGGGCGGCACCGGCGACATCCTGATCGGCAACCTGATCAAAGAGCAGTTTCTGGACAACCGGGACTGGCCTTTGGGCGCCACCTTGTCCCTGGCCTTGACGGCCGCAGTGTTGGCCGTGGCGTGGCTGAGCGCACGCCTGACGCGCTCAAAGGGCATGACATGAACCGCAGGGTCAGGCGTTCACCCACCTTGTGGCTGGCCGCCATGGGCACGTACGCCTTGTTGTATGTGCCCCTGGCCGTGGTGGTGCTGTTTTCCTTCAATGACTCTGAACTCAACGCCTCGTGGGTGGGCTTCACCACGCGTTGGTATCGCACCTTGCTCGAGGACGCGGCCATGCTGCAGGCGGCGGCCAATTCCTTGTTCATCGCCGTGGTGTCCAGCGCCGTGGCCACGGTCTTGGGCACCATGGCCGGCATCGCCATGCACCGTTGGCGCCTGCGGTTTTTGCCCTTTCTGGTGCTGACGCCGGTGGCCATGCCCGAGATCTTGCTGGGCGTCACGCTGTTGCTGTTCTTTCGCCAAGTGCTGGATCTGACGCTGGGGCTGTTTTCCATTCTCGCCGCCCACATCACCTTCTCGATTGGCTTTGTGGCCATCATCATGCGGGCGCGTCTGGCCGGGATGGATGAGAGCATGTTTGAGGCGGCACGCGACCTCGGCGCCTCGCCCTGGCGGGTCTTCACCCGCATCATGCTGCCCCTGATCATGCCTGCCGTGGTGGCGGGGTATTTGATGGCCTTCACCTTGTCCATTGACGACTTTGTGATCACCTTCTTTGTTGCCGGCGTGGGCATGAGCACCCTGCCCCTGCAGATCTATTCCATGATCAAGGTGGCCGTGTCGCCCGAGGTCAATGCGGTGTCCACGCTCTTGATGGGACTGACCTTGACCCTGATCGCCCTGGCCTCTCGCTTTGCGCCCGAGACCTTGAAAGGCCAGGCATGACAGGCCGAGCACGCAACAGCTTTTTGCATCCGCGCAGCGATCACGGGCCTGCTATGCGCTCTGGGGCTCACGACATCCGCCCTGGCCGCAGATGTACTGTATCTATACAACTGGAACAACTACATCTCCGACGACACCGCCCACCGCTTTGAAGCCTGGTGCCACTGCACCCTCAAGCAGGATTACTACTCGGACAACGAAGAAATGCTGGCCAAGCTGGAAGCCGGCGCAACGGGCTACGACCTGTTGGTGCCCACGGGCAACGCGGTCCAGACCTTGATCCGCAAGCAAGCACTGCGCCCCATCGACAAGGCCCAGCTGCCGCACTTGCGCAACCTCAACCCCGCCTATGTCAATGCCTGGTATGACCCAGGCAATCGCTATTCGGTGCCTTATGCCACCACGGTGACCTTGCTGGGCTTCAACGCCACCCAGCTTCAAGCCCTGGGCCTGCCCACGCACACCTGGGCCCTGATCTTCGAGCCACGCTACCTGGCCAAGATCAAAGGCAAGGTCACCGTGCTCAACAGTCAGCGCGAGTTGATGGCCGCCGCCCTGATCTACCAAGGCCATTCGGCCAATGACACCGACCCCGAGCATTGGCGTGCCGCCCGCGACCTGATCTTGCGGGCCAAACCGTATTGGGCCACCTTCTCCAACAGCACCTACATCAAAGACCTGGCCATCGGCAACATCTGGGTCGCGCACGGTTATTCCAACGACATGTTCCGTGCACGCGAAGACGCCAAGGATGCCAAACGCCCCTTCACCATTGGCTTTGCCATTCCGCAAGAAGGTGCCGTGCTGGCCGTGGACAACTTTGTGATTCACCAGGCATCCCGACGCCCTAACCTGGCCCACCGATTCATCGACTTCATGCTCGACGGGGCCAACGCTGCCGACGTGTCCAACCTGATTGGCGCCGGCAACCCCAACGCCAGCGCCCGCCCCTTGATCCGCCCGGACATCGCCAACGAGCCCGCGCTGTTCCCGCCGCAGGCTGATCTGCAAAGACTGGAGATGTTGCGAGACCTGGAGCCCAAGCAGCGGCGCCTGATGTCGCGCCTGTGGACGGAGATCAAGGTGCGCTGAAACGCAGCCCAATCACCTGGGAAACCCTGACCCCATTCCTTCAGTTGCTTGACGTGGATTGATAGCCACGTCACCCAAGGTTAAACTGACAGTAGCCATTCAGTTGTGGAGTCAGAATGGATTGCATCGCTGCTGCTCAGGTCAACGGGGAGCATCACCCATGGTGACCTGGACGCCTCCTGGATCTGCATCCTGGATCAGCCACATTGGGGCGGATGCGGTCCGCACGGTGCGTAATGTCCGATTGGGCCTCATCACCCTGAACGTATTGGTCATGGCGACCTGCGCGGTCATGCTCTGGGAGCTCTGGCGCGCTGACGTTCGGATGGCCGAAACACGGGCCATCAATGCCGTCCGGCTGACCGAGCAAAGTGCCACGGCCATCCTCGACAAAGCCACCATCGTGCTGGAGGTGGCCGCCGAACAGGTCGAAAGCCAGATGCAAGGGCCTCGTGTCCAGCCCGCTCAGGTGAGCAGGCTGGCGGCCAACCACAAGGCTCAGATTCCTGAACTGCTCAGAATCACCATCTTCGATACCCAGGGGACGCGGGTCTGCCCCACCACCGAGCCGGCCTGCAAAGCGGCCAACATCTCGGATCGGGACTACTTTGCGAGCATGAGCCAGCATCCGGATGACTCGATCCAACTCCATGGCCCCTATATCAGCCGCGTGGACTCTCGGCCCATCTTGCTGCTGGCCCGATCATTGCGGTCCCATGATGGCCTTTTTGCGGGCATCATCATGGGGGTCGTGCCGCTCACCAGCTTGCAGACATTGGTCGCCACACCCAACTTGGGTCCCCATGGTTCCGTCAGCATCCGCACGGCCCATCTGGATTTGCTGGTACGACAACCCCCCATCCCCCCTGAGGCCGCGTTGTCACCGCACCGAATGGTTTCGCCCGAGCTGGTGACCTCGGTCGCCCTGAACCCCAGCGAAGGCGTCTTTCGGGCCCGTGCTGCCATGGACGATGTCGATCGTGTGATGGCCTACAGGCGCGTGCCACGCTATCCGCTGTACATCCAAACGGGCGTTGCTGCCGACGACTTCCTGGCCAGTTGGCGCATCCAGCTCGCCTGGACCCTTGGGTTTCTGACCCTGTTTGCTGCGGCCTCCTGGCTGGTGGCGCACATCACGGCCGTGAGCCTGCGGCGCCAGGCCATGGCCCAAAAGCTCTACCACGAGGCACCTTGCGGCTATCACACACTCGATGAACAGGGTCACTACCTCAGCATCAACGCCACCGAGTTGAAGTGGTTGGGCTGCGAGGAAAAAGACGTCATCCGCCAATTGAAGCCCACCGACTTCTTCACGGATGAAGGCAAAGCCAACTTTGCCCTGACCTTTCCGCAACTGAAACAAGTCGGGCATCTGCAAGGCATCGAGGTCGATTTGGTTGGCCGCCACGGCGAGATCCGCCGGGTACAGATCAATGCCAAGGTGATGGTCGATGAGCAAACCGGTTTTTGGATGAGCAATTCGGTGATGCACGACATCACGGCCTTGCACCAGGCTCGTCAACAGCTGGAGGCCTTGACCAAGGAACAAGGTGTGATGCTGGACACCGACCTGGTCGGGATCTTCAAGGTCCAAAACCGATGTGTGATCTGGGCCAACCATGGTGCCGAGCGACTCTTTGGCTACACCGCAAACGAGTGGCGAAACATGCCCACTCGCCAGCTATATGACGATGAGGAGACCTATCATCGGATTGGGCAAGAATGCTTTGCCGCCTTGGATGCGGGCAAGCCCTATCGAACCCAGCTGCAAATGGTCCGCAAAAATGGCCTGCCCGCCTGGATCGACGTGAATGCGGTGTACCTGTCCGCCCAAACGAACGAGGTCATGCTGATCGCGGCAGACATCACGCCGATCAAGCTGATGGAGGAGTCACGCGTACGCGCCGTGGAGTTGGACGCTCAAAACGCACAGTTGCGCGAGACCAGTCGCTTGCAAAATGAGTTCCTGTCGAACATGTCGCACGAACTGCGCACCCCACTCAATGCCATCATCGGGTTTGCGCAGTTGTTGACAGCCGGACTGCTGAAGCCCGACGCCCCCAAGTACGCCACTTGCATTCAGCAAATTGGGTCCAGCGGAGAGCATCTGCTCCGCTTGATCGAGACGATGCTGGACTATGCCTTGGTGGAGGCGGGCAAGATGGTCTTTTCGCCCACCCCGACCCCGTTACGGCAGGCGCTGCAAGAGGTCATGGACCTTTGCCAGCCGCACAGTGCGCGGAAAAACCTGAACTTGGCGCTGGATGTCAGCCCAGACCTGCAACAAGTCATCGCTGACCCTGTCCGCCTCAAACAAATGCTGCAAAGCTTGCTGGACAACGCCATCAAGTTCTCCCAGCCTGGAGGCCAGATCACCGTTCGGGCGCAGGTGGTGGACGACGATTTCTGGTCCATGCAGGTCGAAGATCACGGCATCGGCATCGCCAAGGCAGACTTGCCCAAACTGTTTGCCCCCTTTGTTCAACTCAGCTCCGGGGCAAGCAAATCCCATGGCGGCACCGGGCTGGGGCTGACCCTGTTGAGGCGACTCGTCCTGGCACAGGGGGGGCAGGTCGATGTGCGCAGCGAACTGGGCCAAGGCACCGTCTTCACGCTGACCTTGCCACGCGTCCTGAAAACCGCCGGCCAGTCACACCGATCGCCAGCCCTCGCCTGACGATCAAATGTCGATCTCGACCGCGTCGCCGTGCAGCTCCATCAGCTCACGCCGTGAAGCGGCCTCACCCTTGCCCATCAGCTTGTTGAACGAGCCTTCGGTGGACTCAAAACCCGGCTCGCCATAGGCCACGGGCAGCAAACGACGGGTGTCGGGGTTGAGGGTGGTGTCCCACAACTGCTCGGCATTCATCTCGCCCAAGCCCTTGAAGCGACTGATGGACCAGGCGCCTTCGCGGCAGCCTTCCTTGCGCAGCTTGTCCAAAATCGCCGTCATTTCGCCCTCGTCCAGCGCATAGAGTTTGGCGGCGGGCTTTTTGCCACGCGCCGGCGCATCCACGCGGAACAGCGGCGGGCGGGCAATGTAGATGTGTCCGGTCTCGATCAGCTTGGGGAAGTGGCGGAAGAACAGCGTCAGCAGCAAGACCTGGATGTGCGAGCCGTCCACGTCCGCGTCTGACAAGATGCAGACCTTGCCGTAGCGCAGGCCACTCAGATCGGGCGAGTCGTTGGGCCCGTGCGGGTCCACACCAATGGCCACCGAAATGTCGTGGATTTCATTGTTGGCAAACAGGCGGTCACGCTCGACCTCCCAGGCGTTGAGCACCTTGCCGCGCAGGGGCAAGATGGCCTGGGTTTCTTTGTTGCGGCCCATTTTGGCGCTGCCACCGGCCGAGTCCCCTTCCACCAGGAAGACCTCGTTGAACAAGATGTCGCGGCTTTCGCAGTCGGTCAACTTGCCGGGCAGCACGGCCACGCCCGAGCTCTTCTTTTTCTCGACCTTCTGGCCGGCCTTTTGGCGGGCTTGCGCCTGCTTGATGACCAGGTCCGCCAGCTTCTTGCCGTATTCGACATGCTGGTTGAGCCACAGCTCCATGGTCGGCTTGACGTAGGTGGTGACCAGGCGCAGGGCGTCGCGGCTGTTCAAACGCTCTTTGGTCTGGCCCTGGAACTGCGGGTCCAGCACCTTGGCGGACAGCACAAAGCTGGCGCGCGAGAACACGTCGTCGGGCATCAGCTTGACACCCTTGGGCAGCAGCGAGTGCATCTCGATGAAGCCCTTGACCGCATTAAACAGGCCGTCTTTCAAACCCGCCTCGTGCGTGCCACCGGCCACCGTGGGGATCAGGTTGACGTAGCTTTCGCGCATGGGCGCGCCCTCTTCGGTGAAGGCCACGCACCAGGCGGCGCCCTCGCCTTCGGCGAAGTTTTCGGTCTCGCTGCCACTGGCGTATTGCTCGCCTTCAAACAGCGGGATGATGGGCTCGTAAGACAGGGTTTGCGTCAGGTAATCGCGCAGGCCGCCTTTGTACAGCCAGGTCTGCACTTCGCCTGTTTTTTCGTGCGTCAGGGTGATGGTCACCCCGGGCATCAGCACCGCTTTGCTGCGCAGCATGTGCACCAACTCGCCCCGGGGCAGCTCGGCGCTTTCAAAGTATTTGGCGTCTGGCCAGGCACGAACGGTCGTGCCATTTTTGCGATCGCCGCTGGCGGCGGGGCGCACGGTCACCGGCTCGATCACGTCGCCACCGCTGAAGGCCAGCTGAGCGACTTGCTTTTCGCGGCTGACGGTCACTTGCAGTCGGGTAGACAAGGCATTGGTCACGCTGACGCCCACGCCGTGCAAGCCGCCCGAGAAGCTGTAGGCCCCGCCCGATCCCTTGTCGAACTTGCCCCCGGCGTGCAGGCGGGTGAACACGATCTCGACCACGCTGACGCCCTCTTCCGGGTGCAGACCAAACGGAATCCCCCGGCCATCGTCTTCGACGCTGATGGAGCCATCGGTGTGCAAGGTCACGGCGATGCGCTTGCCAAATCCAGCCAGGGCCTCGTCCGCCGCGTTGTCGATCACCTCCTGGATGATGTGCAGGGGGTTGTCGGTCCGGGTGTACATGCCCGGACGCTGTTTAACGGGCTCCAGCCCTTTGAGAACCCGAATAGAGCCTTCGCCATAGGCTGCGTTGGGTTGAGAAGATTTCGCTGGAGCGGGGGAATTCGATTTGGTCGCCATGGGAGCGGATTGTAGGCACGCGAAGTCCCTCAAGTTCGTACGGGAAAGGCCGAATCTGATGAGTAGCCTCCTGAATTCGGAGGTTGGCCTGTGGGGGGCTCCCCTTTCCGCGCGCAATATGCCCAAAATATTCAATCGCCTGAATCAAATCTGGCAGCAGCATTTTTCGGTCTACACGGCGCTGGATCCCGTGTCGGCAGAAATTCGCGGCAAGCATTTAAACAGCATCTTGCGTCTGGCCCCGTTCACCTTGGGCGCCAACATCGCCAATGGCCTGTTGATTTGCCTGGCCTTCTCGCAAACGTCCTGGTTTGCGCCCGTCTTGTGCTGGTTCTTTTCGCTCACCGTGATTGCCGCCATCGGCATGCGAGCCTGGTGGGTGGGCAGAAAGCAGCAGATCAAGACGGCATCACCCCACGCCATTCGCCGCGCCGTCTGGAATGCGATCTACCTGGCCACCATCTGGGGCATGATGCCGGCCCTCTTGTTCCCTCAGGCCACGGCATCCCAGCAAGTGCTGATTGCCAGCATCATGCCCGGCATGATGTGCGCCGGTGCCTTCATCCTGTCGTGCATTCCTCAAGCCGGATTGGCGTATTTGTGGGTGATGACCGTGCCCAGCATGTATGCCGTCCTCAGCATCCAAAGCCTGTGGTTCACCGTGGTGGGGGCCATGCTGTTGGTCTATGCCGTCGTCGTGTCCATTGGCGTGTGGACGGCGGCCAAAGCAGCCAATGCCCGCCTGAAATCCGAGCGTGAGGCCGAGCGCCAAAGCCAGATGGTGTCGCTGCTGCTGCGCGACTTCGAAGAGCAAACTGCCGACGTGCTGTGGGAAATCAACATGTCAGGCCAGTTCACCCATGTCAGCCACAAACTGGCCGCGCTGCTCAACCAGCGCGCAGCGGCCCTGGCTGAAACCAGTTTGCAAAACTGGTTCAAAGAGCACTGCACCGATCTGGCCCCGCTCAAGCAGGCCATGCGCGCGGGCAAACCCTTCCGCAAGCTGCTGCTGCCGATCCGTCTGGATAACAAGGACCACTATTGGGCAATCACCGCCCGCCCCTTGTTTGCCGAAGATGGCCACTGCTTTGGCTGGCGGGGCGTGATCTCCGACGTCACCCAAGAGCAGCAAGCCCAGATCCGCCTGCAAGACATGGCGCAGTTCGACGCGCTGACCGGCACCCACAATCGGGGCTTCTTGCGCGAACAACTGGCCCTGGCTCTGGACAGCGCCGCCACCCGAGGGACGCGCGGCGCCCTGTTGTGCCTGGACGTGGACAACTTCAAAGGCATCAACGATGCCTTGGGCCACACCGTGGGCGATCAGGTGCTGAAAGCCCTGGCCACCCGTCTGCAACTGCTTTGTCAGAACTGCACCGTGGCCCGTTTGGGGGGTGACGAATTCGCCATCTTGCTGCACCCGCTGGAACAAGACAGCGATGCCACGACGGTCGCCTTGACCTTGCTGGAAAGCATGAATGACCCCATCGAGGTGGGCGAACACACCGTCAACGTGGGCATCAGCATCGGCGTGGGCCTGATCCCTGAGCATGGTGAGAACCTGGACGAATTGCTGGCCAATGCCGACCTGGCCTTGATGGCCGCCAAGAACAATGGCCGAGGCCGCGCCGAGATCTTTGCCCGCAGTCTGGGCGAGCGCAGCCGCCGCCGGTTGACGCTGGAGCACGAGCTGCGCCGGGCCCTGATCAACAACCAGTTCACCCTCTATTGGCAGCCCAAGGTGCAAACAGAGGACTGGTACATCTGTGGCGCCGAAGCCCTGTTGCGCTGGCAGCACCCCACGCTCGGCCAAATCTCACCCAGCGAGTTCATTCCCGTTGCCGAAGCAGGTGGACTGATCACCGACATCGGCAATTGGGTCATGCGCGAGGCCTGCAAAGTGGCCGCACGCGATCTGCCCGGTCTGACCATTTCCATCAACGCCTCACCCGCACAACTTCTGCGAACGGACTTCTTCTGGCAGGTGGATGCAGCCTTGAAAGAGGCCAACTTGCCGCCCGAGAACCTGGAAATCGAAATCACCGAGTCGCTGTTCATGGACGCCTCGCCCGTGGCGCTGCGCAATTTGCGGGCCCTGCACAAACGTGGCGTGCGTGTGGCCTTGGATGACTTTGGCACCGGCTACTCGTCACTGGCCTACCTGCGCAAGTTCCCCTTTGACACGCTCAAGATCGACCGCGCCTTTGTGTGCGAACTGCTCAGCCGCCCCGATGCACGCGCCATCGTGCGCACCATCATTGACCTGGCGCGGACTTTGGGCATGGACACCGTGGCCGAGGGCGTGGAAGAGCCAGCCCAACTGGTGGTGCTGGAGCGCGCCGGCTGCAATGTGATCCAGGGCTACCTGATTGCCAAACCAGTGCCCATCAGCGAGTTCCACAATCTGCTGGAAAACTGGATCCCGGGCAATGCGCCCCAGGTCAGCGCCGTGCCGCAAACCGAGTTTGGCCAGATGGCCGCGCTGCGATCGCACCCCAGCAGCATGGACGCCACCACCATTTTTGGCTGAGCGCCCAAACGGCCAAGTGTCCGAATCAGGGCTTCTTGGAGGTGAACACCTCGGTGATGGGCTTGAGGTTCAAGGCCTCCAACTCCGCTTCACTGCCTGAGCCCTCACGCACCTGGTAGAACTGGCGGAAGTCAGCCTGGAAGGCATCCAGCGCACCGTTCAACCACAAGACCGTGCTCAACACGTTCAGGTGGTCGATGGTCTGCTCATACACGCCCGGCTTGATCCCGGCACCGTAGAACACCGTGGGGATGTAGTGGGTGCCGGTTTGATAGGGATCACCCAACTTGGCATCGGTCGAACCATCTTCATCAAAGGTCAGAATCAGCAGGCTGTTGTGGGTCTGAGCCCATTGCGCATAAGGCCCCAGGTTGCGCTGCAGCCAGCCGTCCGCCGCTTCCGCCGAGTTGCTGTGCGCATCGTTTTGCTCATTCGGAATCACGATGGACACCGTGGGCAGTTGCTCAAAGCCCAGCGGCTTGCCATTTTCATCTTTGACAAAGCCGCGGAACGAGCGTTTGAGAACCGGGTCCTGGGTCGGGTCAAAACCCAGGTTCACCGTCACGGGCATGACGTGATGCGCCAGGTCACCTTTGAGCCCGCGCTCGCTGGTCGGGGCCATCTGATCGGTCCAGTTGATCGCCGGGTTGTGCTTGCGCCGGTATTGATCCGTCAAAGCCCAGCTTTGCTCGCAAGGCACCAGTGTGCTGTCGGTGCCGCAGTTCCAGCTGGGATAAGGCAAAGACTCGCTGAAGCTGGCAAAACTAGCGCCAGCCTTCATGATGGCAGAGCCCAGGTTGGGAGACGTGAACGGTAACCAGCGGTTGGGGATGGTGTTGTTGGCCACCCCCACCTTGCCGGGGCGTGGCGCCAGCAGCGGCCGCCCTTGCCGATCTTTCAGCGCGGTGCCTTGGTAAGGCGAGCGTTCATCGACAAACCACGGTGGCAACACGCCTTGGTTATGAGCCGAGAACAAGAACATGTAGTTGGCCTGGCTGGGGCGGGCCGGCAGGTTGGAGCCATAGGGCGTGCGGCCAAAATTGGCATGCGTGAACTTGGCCCCTTTGGCTGCCAACTGATTGAAGTAGGACCAATTGGATGGGCCGAACACCGGAGCATTGCCCTCTGATCGCTGGGCAGGCGTGGCGTCATGCGCGGACAGGTTTTCCAGCACCACGATGACGGTGTGATCGGGCCGCCAAGGCGCAGACTCGGTCGACGGCGCAGCCAAGGCTAGGCCAGATGCCAGCGACGCGGACAAAACCGACAGCACAAAACGACTTTTGCGACTCGCGCGACTCATGGGGCCACTCTCCAAAATGGGATATCAAGCAGCCGAGCTTAACCGCTCGGCCTGACTCCCCCATTGGCTGGCGGCCAGACTGATTTACTGGAAGTAACCCAGCATTCGCTCCAAGGCCATGGTCAGTGGCGTCTGCATCATCGGCAAGGTCAGCCACAGGCCGGTCAAACCGACACCCAAGGTGACAGGAAAGCCGATGGAGAAAATGTTCATCTGCGAGGCCACGCGCGAGATCAAGCCCATCACCAGGTTGACCAGCGACAGCATGGCCACCACCGGCATGGACACCCACAGGCCCAGCTTGAACACCTCGGCCCCCCAGACCTGAGGCTGAACCACCGACAAAAAGGCCAGCGGCTGGTTGGACACAGGAAAGCTGTGGAAGCTTTGCACCAAGGCCGCCGTCAACATCAAATGGCCATTCATGACGACGAACAGCCAGGCCGCACAGGTGCCATAAAAACGACTGACCGAGGTGGACTGTGCACCGCTCATCGGGTCGAAGAAGCTGGCAAAGTTCAAGCCCATTTGCAGGCCCACGATTTCACCGGCGAACTCAATGGCGGCAAACACCACGCGGGCCGCAAAGCCCATGGTCAGGCCGATCAAAACCTGCTGCGCAATCACCATGAAGGCGTCGGGCGAGTTGATGGCCACATCGGGCATGGGTGGCAGCGAGGGCTGCGCCGCGATCACGATCAGCAAGGACAGCGCCAGGCGCACGCGTCGCGGAATCGACTTTTGCGACAGCACCGGGGCCGAGGTGAACAGGCCCATGACCCGAAAGAACGGCCACAGCCAGACCGCGATCCAGCCCAGTACCTCGGCTTCGGAAAAGCTGACCACGGCGGATCAGCCCACCACGTTCGGGATGGACTGCAAGACCTGCTGGATGTAGTCCACCAAGGTGCTCAACATCCAGGGGCCCGCCACCGCCAGCGTCGCAAAGGCGGCCAGCAGCTTGGGCACAAAAGACAAGGTCGACTCGTGGATCTGGGTGGCCGCTTGGAACACGCTGACCAAAATCCCCACAGCCAGCACCACCAGCAAGATGGGGGCGCACACGGTCAGCAGCGTCAGCAAGCCGTCGCGGCTGATGGTCAAGACTTGTTGCGAATCCATCTCAGTCCCCTGCTCTTTCTGGCGTCGTCATTGGACAAAGCTGGCAGCCAGCGAGCCCAGCAGCATGTTCCAGCCATCGGCCAGCACAAACAGCATCAGCTTGAAGGGCAGCGCCACCATCACGGGCGACAGCATCATCATCCCCAGGCTCATCAGCACGCTGGCCACGATCATGTCGATCACCAGGAAGGGAATGAAAATCAAGAAACCAATCTGGAAGGCCGACTTCAACTCACTCGTCACAAAGGCGGGCACCAGCACGCGAAACGGCACCGTCTCGGGTTTGACTTCGCCTTCGAGCTTGGCCAGGCGACTGAACAAGCCCAGATCCGACTGGCGCGTTTGCTTGAGCATGAACTGGCGCATCGGGCCTTGGCCGCGGTCCAGTGCCTGCGTGAAGGTAATCTGGTTGTTGGCAAAGGGCTCGTAGGCGTCTTTGTAGACCTTGTCCAGGGTCGGGCCCATCACAAACAGGGTCAAGAATAAAGACAAACCGACGATAACCTGATTAGGGGGAGCCGA
>JAGWTE010000225.1 GCA_028869095.1 Burkholderiales bacterium | reverse complement strand
CCGCCTTTTGACGCGCCCTCGCAGGCCGTGATGATGAATCAGATCTACAACCAGGAGCCCACGCCACTGGCGGGCTTGCGCTCAGGGGTCAATGCGGCCGTGGACGAGGTGGTGCTCAAAGCACTGGCCAAAGACCCCAAGGACCGTTACCCCAACTGGGATGCCTTTGCGCAAGCGCTGTCCAGCCTGATTGCCGAACACAAGGTGCCGCGTGGCCACCTGCAAGGCGTGCTGGATTCGGAGCGCTTCAACCTGCTGCGCTCACTGGACTTCTTTGGCTCGTTTGGCGATGTGGAGTTGTGGGAAGTGGTGCACCGCGCCAAGTGGCAACGCTTTGCCTTTGGCCATGCGCTGTATCGCCGTGGCGAAGAGGGGCGCACCTTCCACATCATTGCCCAAGGCAGTGTGGAGGTGTATCGCAACTCCAAGCGCGTGGCCCTGTTGGGTGCGGGCACGTCGGTGGGCGAGATGGCCTACCTGGCGCCCAGCCCCGAATTGCGCCGGCACAGCACCGATGTGGTGGTGACGGAACCAGCCACGACGATCTCGTTCACGCCTGAGGCCATGCAGCAATTGAGCCCGGCGTGTCGACACCTGTTTGACGAGGCCTTCATCCGCGTGCTGGTGCGACGCCTGCATGCGGCGCATGAGGCCCTGGCTCACCCACGGCGGATCATGTGACCGGCGGTGTCATCCGTTTGTCAGGCCCGTGCGTTAAGTTGGGCTGAACGGTCTCAGGTTCGAGGCCGTCTTCACAACAACTGCCCCCAAAGGAGCCTGACATGCGCGCTTTGTTTGCTTCCCTGACCCTGGCCCTGTTGGCCACCGTGGCCCACGCTGGTGACGCTGCTTGCGACGCCAAGGCCGCTGAAAAGAAACTGGCCGGTGCCGCCAAGACCAGCTTTTTGAAGAAGTGCGAACGTGAAGCCGGTGCAGCTTCGGCCAACGACGCCTGCATGACCAAGGCTGCTGACAAGAAGCTCAAGGGCGCCGCCAAGAACAGCTTCGTCAAGAAGTGCGAGAAGGACGCCGCAGCCGCCCCCGCTGCCGCTGCCAGCAAGTAATCCAAGGGCACGCGCCCATGAACGAACAGGCCCTGCGGGGCCTGTTGTCGTTTGGTGAGACGGGTTTGGTGGGACGGAGCTGGAACGTGGGTGCCAGAACGCAGGTGGCAATCAGCGCGTCCAGACGCCACGCGCCAGGAACACGGCCGCCAAGGGGATGAACATCAACAGGTGTGCCTGGATCATGATCAGGCGGCGCACTTGTTTGACTTCGGCCTCTGCCGGCAAAGCGCCCGTCGCATCCAGTTGCTTGCGCCAGCGGATGAAGCTCAAGGTCGGCTTGATGGAGATCAGCCCGATGACCACAAACAGCGTCACCTTGATGTGCAGCAGAGGCTGGTGCCAATACCAGCCCAGGCCTTTGGCCCCCCAGTAGGTACGAGCCAAGCCGGTTACCAACGCGAAGATGGCGGCAAACAGGTAGATCAGGTCCAGGCGAGCCAGACGCCGCACCACGGCGGCATTCATCCACTCCGAGCGACACAGCGCCGCCTCGCTGGTGATGAAGACGATGACGCTGAAGATGGCGATGAAGTGGGCATAGGCCAACAGGGGTTCCAGCAACATGCAAGGCTCCGATGGATGGAAGGCGCCAGTGTCGCCGAAAACCGGCGCGCTCTTCAGGCGGTTGGCTGCGCCCCGCTGGTCTGCGTCCAATAAGCCGGGTCCCCATACGCCTGCTTGACGAAGTCGATCCACAAGCGCAGGCGCAGTGGCAAGTGCTTGCGTTGCGCAAAGACCGCGTAGATGCCATTGGGGGGTGCCACGTAGTCATCCAACACGCTGACCAACTTGCCAGCGCGCAGATCGGCATCCACCTCCCACAGCGAGCGCCACGCCAGGCCCAGCCCCTCCAGACACCAGGCGTGCAGGACCTGGCCGTCTGAACAATCGAGCTTGGAGGCCGGGCGCACGTGGGTCAGGCGCCCATCGATCGTGAAGGCCCAACCCCGGGTCTGGCTGGCTTCGGAACTGAGGGTGAGGCATTCGTGCTGGGCGATGTCATGCGGATGCGTGGGCCGTCCGCGCTGGGCCAGGTAGGCCGGGCTGGCCACACACAAGCGGCGGTTGTCGGCCAAGCGGACGCTGACCAGGCTGGAGTCGGGCAGGTCGCCGACCCGGATGGCGCAGTCAAAGCCTTCGTTGACCAGGTCGACCAGGCGATCCGACAAATTCAGGGACATGGACACCTCGGGGTGCTCGGACACGAAACGGGGGATCAAAGGCGCCACGTGCCGCCGTCCGAACCCCGCTGGCGCGGTGATGCGCAGGTGGCCGCTGGCCTTGACCCCACCGGCGCTGACGCTGGCCTCGGCGTTGGCCAGGTCGGCGATCAGGCGTTGCGCGTCTTCTAAAAAGGCACTGCCTTCATGGGTCAAGGTGATGCGACGCGTGGTGCGCACCAGCAGCTTCACGCCCAGTCGCTCTTCGAGCGCATCGATGCGGCGGCCAATCACCGCAGGCGCAATGCCTTCGGCCAAGGCCGCAGCGGTCAAGCTGCCCTTGGTGGCCACGGCCACAAAAGTCTCGATCTGCTTGAGTCGATCCATGGTCCTCCACCTGATCCCTGGGCGCGCCTTTGCTCTGTTCGGTCGGGAGCGCCTTGAATGAGTCTCATGTTGAACAGGCTGCGCCGACAAAACAATCCGGGCTCAACCCTGCCCCCGGCACTTTGATTTGTGCGTAAAAGTCATGAATCCATCACTTTTTGCGCTGGTAATGTTCAGATAAGTATCGAATAAACTCCCGTCATTGAAAAGAGGCGCACTCCGCGCGCACCCGCGCGACAATCGGCCCCTCTTGTCTGCCTGATCCCCCCTTTTCTCATCTTGACGAGGTTCACCATGACCGCACGCACCACCATTCACGGCCTGCAAGTGGCCACCGAGCTGTTCCGTTTCATCGAAGACAAAGTGCTGCCTGGCACCGGTGTGGACAGCGCCAAGTTCTGGGCTGGCTTTGACCAAATCGTCTCGGATCTGGCCCCCAAGAACGCCGCCCTGCTGGCCGAGCGTGACCGCATCCAGACCGAGATGGACGCCTGGCACACCGCCAACCCCGGCCCGATCAAGGACATGGCTGCCTACCGCGCCCACCTGGAAAAGATTGGCTACGTGGTGCCCGTGCCTGCCGACACCAAGGTGACCACCTCGAACGTGGACGCCGAGTTGGCCACGCAAGCCGGCCCTCAGCTGGTGGTGCCCATCCTGAACGCCCGTTACGCCTTGAACGCCGCCAACGCACGTTGGGGCAGCCTGTATGACGCCCTGTATGGCACCGACGCCATCAGCGAAGAAGGCGGCGCCGAAAAGGGCACGGGCTACAACCCTGTGCGCGGCAACAAGGTCATCGAGTTCGCTCGCAACTTCCTGGACCAATCGGCCCCGTTGGCTGGCGCGTCGCACAAGGACGCCACCGGCTACCGCGTGGAAGGCGGCAAGCTGGTTGTGGCCCTGAAGAACGGCTCGACCACGGGCCTGCAAGACGCTGCCAAGTTCGTCGGCTTCCAAGGTGACGCTGCTGCACCCAAGAGCGTGCTGCTGGTCAACAATGGCCTGCACATCGACATCCAGATCAACCCCGCCACCAACATCGGCAAGACCGACGCCGCTGGCGTGGCCGACGTGGTGCTGGAAGCCGCCTTGTCCACCATCCTGGACTTGGAAGACTCCGTGGCTGCTGTGGACGCAGAAGACAAGGTGCTGGGCTACAGCAACTGGCTGGGCATCCAATTGGGCACGCTGTCTGAAGAAGTGCAAAAGGGTGGCAAGACCTTCACCCGCACACTGAACGCTGACCGCATCTACACGGGCGCCAACGGCGGTGAAGTCAAGCTGCATGGCCGTTCGCTGATGTTCGTGCGTAACGTGGGCCACCTGATGACCAACCCCGCCATCTTGTGGGGTTCTGAGGGCAAAGAGATCCCAGAAGGCATCATGGACGCCGTGGTGACCACCACCATCGCCCTGCACGACCTGCAGCGCCATGGCCAAAACGGCATCGTGAACTCGCGCGCCGGCTCGGTCTACATCGTCAA
>JAGWTE010000224.1 GCA_028869095.1 Burkholderiales bacterium | reverse complement strand
TTCGACAAATCGGTGGACTGGTAGCGTGTGCCAGAGCCATCGAAGAAGGCCACGGCTTCGGCCACCGGCTGAGCACCAGTAGGCGCTTGCAAGAAGCTCGCATTGCTGGGGTCTGAACCCACTTCCAGGGCCACCCAATAGCTGCCAGCTGCGATGCTCCAGTTCAGACCGCTCGAGCCATTCCAGCCATCGGCCGTGTAGGTGGCCGAGGTCTGGAACAGTTGCCCGTGGTTGGGCAGGCCGAAGTTCAAGCTGGGCAGCAGCTTGCCGGCGTAGGTCGAGTCGCCATACAAAGCGATCGTGAACGTCTTGCCAATGTCCGCGCCCGAGGTGTCAGCCGACAACAGATAGGCGTTGATGCTGTCGATCTGTGTCGAGGCGGATACGGTGAAGCGTTCGGCCAGCCAGTCTGTGCTGTCCACGTTGTTGGACATGATCAGCGAGCCCGTCGGGACGGCGGTGTTGACGGTCAGGCTGCCGGAGGCGTGGGCCTGCAGCGGCAGGGTGGCAGCGATGGCGGCCACGGCCAGGGCCTGACGAATCATCTTGGTTGTCATGTTGAATGCTCCTGATGTTCGGTCGATCAGTGACCCAGGGTCACGCGTTGCAACAGCTTGGTGGGGCCGTAGGTGTCACTGAAGCCGTAGGCGTCGATCTGCACCTTGCCGCTTTGGAACACGCTGACATTGGCGTAGGCGTAGTAGCGGTCGGTCACGGTTTCGCCTGCAGCCAGGGTGGCGGCGTCAAAAGGAGAGCCGCCCGAGCCGACCAGAACTTGGTAGGCGGAGCTGGTGGTGGTGGTGCCATCGGCGTTCTTCTTGACGGGTTGCGCCATGTTGAAGGTGTGCTCGTGGCCGCAGAAGTAGGTGGCGCCGTAGGACTCGATCGTGCTCCAGAAGGCGTCGCGGTTGGCGGTGCCTGCCGCGTTGGCATCCAGGCCGCCAGCGGTGGCCGAGCTGTTGTAGAAGTAGGTGTAGGCAGGCTTGTGGCCGAACACGAAGAAGTGCTGGGCACCACGGGCTTGCGCGGCAGAGAAGTCAGCGTTCAGCCAGTTGGCAGGGGCTGTGGAGTCGGCGCCAGCGGGGTCGGTGTTGATGATGGCGAAGTGGCTGTTGCCCACGTCAAAGCTGTAGCTCAGCTTGCTTTGGTCCGTGGTCAAACCATCGGCAGAGCCTGGGGCCGTGCTGGTGGTGTTACCGCTGATGCTGCTCACGGTCAGGCCGTTGGGCAGCACGGCGTTCATGCGGCCGCTGTCCACGATCAGGTCGCCGAAGTTGGCGCGCCATGCGTCTTCGTTGACCTTCATGCCCAGCTTGCCGGTGGCGGTGACGCCATTGACGTCCTTGCAGGTGACGTTGGCCCACTGGGTGCTCGATGTGACCGAGGCCACGACGCCCGTGCCGGTGGTTACGGCGCCACTGCGGCATTGCACTTCATGGTTGCCGGCCACGGGAACCACATAGGTGCCGGATTCGATCAGAGGGGCGACCATGCCGCGCCAGAAAGCGGACTGGGTGTAGTAGCGAACCAGATCAGAGTTGACCACGCCAGCCACGCTGGCATTGTTCACGTTGGCGGGGTCGGTGTTGCCGTAGCCCATGATCATGTCGCCGTTGAAGAACAGCAAGTTGGCCTTTTTGGAACCGATTTCACGCATGATGCGCGACCAGGCCTTGCTGTTTTGCAGCCATTGATAGTCTTGCTGCGTCAGCGGCTTCTGGGTCGAATCCACCTTGGCTGGATCCTGGCGAGAGTCACCCACGGTCGAGAAGGTCAGGACAACCGGGTCAACGGTCTGAGCCTGAGCAGCGGTGGATAGCACGACGGCCGAGATGGCGGCGCACACAGCAGACAGCTTGATCAGTGTTTTCATGATGATGAGGCGGGTTAAAGCAAAGCCGATGAAATGCAAAGGCCTGAGGTGGTGTTTCCCGCCAAACACGAACAAGGTCTGTTGAGCAAACTGCCAGCCGCAGACTGAGAACCGTTGCGCAGCATGCCGACGCTTTATGACGACCGCATGTGATCCGTGGTGATCACTTTGGCGGAGCGTTTCACGGGTTGGAAACTTCACGCATGATGAGCTTGACCGGGGGCGGCACGTAGCCATCCGTCAGGGTGCGCAAGAAGGCTTCCAGATCGCGGATATCTTGTTCGTTCAAGCGAGGGCGTCCATTGGGCAAGGGCTTGAATGGGGCGTCTTGATTGACGTTGCCGTGGTAGGCATCAGGCAGGTCGTCAAAGCGGATGACCTTGCCGCGCCGATCCTTGCCATACCAGCGCGCAGGATCGGTGTCGCGCGTGGCATAAAACGCCAACACCTCGTGCAAAGAGTGGAACACGCCGTTGTGGAAGAAGGACCGCCGCAAGGCCACGTTGCGCAGCGTGGGCGTGCGGAAGCGCCCGCAGTATTCGGGTTTGTCCATCAAGTCCTTGCGCAGGGGGCCGCACAGACCCAGGTCATGGAAGGCGGGATCGCGGTTGGCCGATATGGCTCGGTTACGTGGCACGCCCAGCGCGGTGTATTCAAAATCAGTGAACCGCGGAAAGGGCAGAGCGGCTGAGATGGCCGTCACGGGGTGGCAGGTCGCGCAGTTGGCCTTGTCTTTGTTGGTGAAGAGCTTCACGCCACGCAACTCCGATGGCGTCAAGGACGTGCGCCCCTTCAAGTAAGCATCGTATTTGCTGGTGAAGGGATGGAAGTCTTCGACGGATTGCTCGAAGAATTCAATGGCAGAGGTCAGCCAACTGATCACGCCTTCCTCGTCGTCCAGGATGTGTGTGCCCGGTGGGCTGAGCAGTTCATCGAACTCTTGGGCATAAGGGGCCTTGCGCACACGCGCCACCACTTCACTCAGGTTCTGATTGGCCATCTCTTTGGCATCCAGAAGCGGCATGAGTGCCTGCTCGCGTGCGAGGTTGACGCGGCCATCCCAGGTGCGGCCGCCTGCAGGGCCTGCATTTTGTTTGCCATCGGCCAGGTCGACAAAATGTTCGGTGAACGCAAACGGACCATGCAAGTAGCGCAGGGCCGGGGTGTTGCGAAAACCCGTGTCCGTCAGATGGGGGCCGCCCTTTTGGACAGGCAGGGCATTCGCCGGGCCATAGGCATGGGCAGGGTTGTGGCAACTGGCGCAGGCCTGTTTGCCTGAGGCCGACAGGCTGGGGTCGAAAAAGATCTTGCGCCCCAGTTCAGCCAGCTTCTCGGGTGAAGGGGCTTCACCATGGGCTCCGATGCTGTAGCGGCCCGTCAGGGTGGGGGGCGGCTCTTCCCCGCAGGCCTGGGCCGGCCCGGTGATCCAGAGTGTGGCCAGCGAGGCGCCTAGCGCGACGACACAAGGGGTGCGCCAAAGCAGGCGCAGGGTTTGTTCAACAAAGGGGACAGACTGAAGCATGGCAGGCGCACAGCAAGGAACGTGCGCGGCAGCGTAGTCCATTGGGATGCCATGATGATGACAGCGAGCTGACGGCGTTCAGCCAAACAAAAAGGCCCCGAGGGGCCTTTGGGGATCCGTGCGTTGACGCGTGCAGCCAATCAATGACGGAAGTGACGCGTGCCGGTGAACACCATGGCAATGCCACGCTCGTCAGCCGCCGCGATGACTTCGTCGTCGCGCATCGAGCCACCGGGATGGATCACGCAGGTCGCGCCCGCGTCCACCACCACGTCCAGGCCGTCACGGAACGGGAAGAAAGCGTCCGACGCCACAGCGGTGCCTTGCAGGGTCAGGCCAGCGTGTTGGGCCTTGATCGAGGCGATGCGAGCGGAGTCCAGGCGGCTCATCTGGCCAGCGCCCACGCCCATGGTCATGCCGTCCTTGCAGAACACGATGGCGTTGCTCTTGACGAAGCGGGCCACGGTCCAGGCGAACAGCAAGTCCTTCATTTGCTCAGGCGTGGGTTGCAGTTTGGACACGACTTTGATGTCACCCACGATGTCGATGTTGTCGCTGGACTGCAGCAGCATGCCGCTACCCACGCGCTTGAAGTCCAAGGCGTTGGACAGGCCACGGGTGGCGTCCGTCAAAGGCACTTCCAGCAAACGCACGTTTTGCTTGGAGGCATAAGCCGCGCGGGCTGCATCGGTGAACTTCGGTGCGATCACCAC
>JAGWTE010000223.1 GCA_028869095.1 Burkholderiales bacterium | reverse complement strand
CCGCGCCTGGCAAAGGCCGGACGCAAAGCCGCAAAGCGGCTCTGATCGGTCACGTCACGCATGTGTGGGGGCGGCGGGCCCGGCAGCGCGGTCGGCCGGTCCCACGCGGCCGCAACATCGCCCGGCTGGCGCAAAACACCGGCCCAATGCGCCGCAGCCAGTTCGGCCATGCTGTGGTTGCGGTCGGTGTAAAAGAGCTTGCTGTAGATCGCAAACACGCCCAAGACCAAGATGAACTGGACCACCAGCAAGCGGGTGAACAAAGAGTCCAGCCGAGCCAGCCACGACCAGATCTTCCATGCCGATATCTGCTTGCTCATGCGCACTCCTCAAGCCTGCGGCGGCCGGGTGACAAACACATAACCCTCACCCCGCACGGTGTCGATCCAGTTCCAGTCGGGTGTGGCATCGCGCATCTTCTTGCGCAGCCGGGCCACTTGCACATCCACCGTGCGATCCAAGGGCGCGTAATGGCCGACCTGCACGGCAGCGCTCAGATCCTGCCGGGTCAACACCGTGCCGGGCTGGCGCGCCAAGGCCAGCAAGAGCTTGAACTCGATGGAGGTCAAATCAATCAACTTGGACTGCGACACCACCTGCCGGCTGACCTGGTTGATCTCCAGGCCATGAAAGCGCAACACCGCCGTGTCTTGTCGGCCCGCTGCACTGCGTCGCAACAAGGCACGTACCCGCGCCACCAGCTCTCGCGGCTCAAAAGGTTTGGGCAGGTAATCGTCCGCGCCCAACTCCAGCCCCAGCACGCGGTCAATGGGGTCGCCCCGCGCCGTGAACATCATCAAGCCCAAGTGGGGATGCTGCGCGCGCACGCGGCGACACACGTCGTATCCACTGCCATCGGGCAGCATCACGTCCAGCAAGACCACATCCGGCGCACTGTTGGCAATGGCGCGCTCGCCATCGCCACCGGTCAAATGGGTCTGCGTGGTCCACCCCTCGCGGGCAAACAACTCGGACACCAGCAGGCCCAGTTCGGCATCGTCGTCAACCAGCAAGATCAGGGGGGCGGCAGTCGTACTCATGCAACTCAGTATAGGCAGGCGCCCAGGGCTCGTGTGGGGCCCATGGGCCATGTTTCAAAACTGTCATACAACGTCATGTTTCGTGACGGTGGCCCAGCCAGGCTCGCTGCCTAATGACCTCAATCCCACTCCACTTGAAGACAGCGAGGTCACATCATGCGCACCACCCGGATCACCCTATCAACCTTATCGGCCCTGACCTTGATGGCTAGCTCAGCCTGGTCGGCCACCGATGCCACACCTGGCGTCGCCCAACGCTGGCTGGCGGCCCGCACCACGGCCCAGCAATCGGCCTCGTGCCTGCCCGCCCAGCCCTTCTATTGGGAAATTGGCGACGCACGCCAAACCTTGGCCAGCGGCCAGGCTGGCGACAACGCCCCCACTGCCCACACCCGCATGGCCATCGCCTCGGCCTCCAAATGGCTGTACAGCGCCTATGTGGCCGAGCGCCACAATGGCCAATTGCTGCCAGAAGATGTGATGTTCCTGAACTTTGAAAGCGGCTACACGCGCTTCCATGCCTGCCGTCAGGATGACACCGTGGGCTCGTGCGAAACCAGCGTGCTCAATGGCTTTGGCCTGCGCGATTGGCAGACGGTCGGCAAGTTTGACTACAACGGTGGGCACATGCAAAAGCACGCCACCTTGATGGGCTTGGGTGGACTGGACAATGCCGCCTTGGCGCAGGCCATGACCCGCACGCTGGGCCTGACCTCGCTGCTGCAACCCCTGAGCTACAACCAGCCGCAACTGGCCGGCGGGGCCGAAACCACGGCCAACACCTACAGCCGCTTCCTGCAAAAAATCCTGCAAGGTGACTTGAAGATCGCCGCTTTGCTGGGCAGCCACCCCGTGTGCACCAACCCCACACAGTGCCCCAACCAGGCGGTGTACACCCCGATTCCACTTGACGAAAGCTGGCACTACTCTGTGGGCCACTGGGTGGAAGACGATCCCAAGGTGGGCGACGGCGCCTTCAGCAGCCCAGGGGCATTTGGTTTTTACCCCTGGATTGATGCCAACAAGCAGTTCTACGGCATCTTGGCCCGTGAAGACCATAACGGGGCGGGAGACACCTCTAATCCAACCGATCGCCCGGCCATCGCGTCGGTACAGTGTGGTCGTCAGATCCGTGCGGCCTGGATGACCGGCCGGGTTCAGAACTGACACCTGATGCGTGAGATGAAAGTCTCGTGAAAGCCAAGCCTGTTACGGTTTTTCATCTCCTTCACAACCGTTCACACAAGGACCACCTCATGAAGCGCACACTCATCACCATCGCAACGGCGGCCTTGGCCACGCTGGGCACCGCCACCCTGGCGCATGCCCAACATGACCAAGCTGCCGAAGCCTGCAAGGACGACGCAGCCAAGCTCTGCCCGGGCGTCAAACCCGGCGAAGGCCGCATCATGGAATGCCTCAAGGAGCACAAGAGCGAGGTGTCCAGCGAGTGCAAAAAAGCCGTCGCCAAGCATCGCCGTGCCAAGCGCCGCGGAGGCAAGGAAGAGGCTGACAGCGGGTCCGACCAATAAGACCCTGTCAGGCTGACAACCAAACCTTCTTGTTGTGCGTTAAGGGCAGAATCACTTTTCTTTAACCCTCAGCATGAAGGAGATGTCCATGTCTGACAACAACACCCCCGCTTCGTCCAACGCCCCGCGCACCGCCCTGATCACGGGCGGGGGCATCGCGCTGGTCGGCTTGGGGCTCGCTGCAGGCATGTTCTTGCGCTCCCCCTCTGCCCCGGCGGACAAAGCGGCTGACCCGGCCGTCGCTGCGGCGTCGGCTGCCTCGGCGGCCGCTTTGAACGCCAGTGCCGTGGCCGAAGGGGCCATCGCACCTGCGACAGGCGCTCAGCATCACGAATCGGCCAAGGCCGCCCGCCGCCACGAAGCCGCGCGTCACACCACCGAAACCGCCCAGGGCGCCCAGCCCGGTCAGCCCCAAGCGGCGCCGGTCTGTGACTACTGCGGCACCGTGGACAGCGTGCGCGCCGTCCAGCAAGAAGGCCAGGGCTCGGGCGTCGGCGCAGTCGCTGGCGGTGTCCTGGGTGGCGTGGTCGGCAACCAGATGGGCAAGGGCAGCGGCAAAACAGCCCTGACCATCCTGGGTGCGATTGGCGGCGGCGTGGCCGGCAATGAGATCGAAAAGCACCAAAAGGCTGAAACCGTGTACGACGTGACCGTTCGCATGGATGACGGCAGTATGCGCACGTTCAAGCAAAAGACGGCGCCCGCCACCGGCAGCCGTGTGGAAGTGGACGGCCAGACGCTGCGCGCGCTGACTCGCTGATCGCTGAGACCGTTCACGCTCGTCGGGCGCTGATTCAATCCATCAGCGCCCACGCTCTTTCGGGTCTGCTCACACCTTGACCGTCCGCAAGCGCAAGGCATTGCCGATCACCGACACCGAACTGAGCGCCATGGCCGCACTGGCCACCATGGGACTGAGCAACAGGCCCAGCCAGGGGTACAGCACGCCAGCCGCCAGCGGAACGCCCGCGAAGTTATAGACGAAGGCAAAGAACAGGTTTTGCCGGATGTTGCGCATGGTGGCCTGACTCAGCTCACGCGCCTTGGCAATACCCCGCAAGTCGCCCTTGACCAGCACAATGCGGGCACTGCTCATGGCCACGTCGGTGCCGGTGCCCATGGCGATCCCGACATTGGCTTGGGCCAGCGCCGGCGCATCGTTCACCCCATCGCCGGCCATGGCCACAATGCGCCCTTGGTCTTGCAAGGCCTTGACGTGCTTGTACTTGTCCTCGGGCATCACGCCCGCCTTGACGTCATCCAAGCCCAGCTGTTTGCCCACAGCCGCAGCCGTCACCGGGTTGTCGCCCGTGAGCATGACGATGCGCACGCCCGAGGCTTTGAGCATCGCAATCGCCTGCGCCGTGGAGGCCTTGATGGCATCGGCCACGCCCACGTAACCCACCAGCGTCGCGCCTGAGGCCAGGTACATCACCGTCTGCCCTTGCAGGCGCAAGGCTTCCACATCCTTGTCGACCGACGAAGTGTCCACCTGCGCGGACGCCAGCAAGCGGGCATTGCCCAACCACACCGTCTGCCCATCGATGACGCCGCGCACGCCTTG
>JAGWTE010000222.1 GCA_028869095.1 Burkholderiales bacterium | reverse complement strand
GTTGTGCACAGCCAGCGACGTGAACACCCCCCGCACCATCAACCCGTCCATCGCGGTGACCTACACAGCCCCCTAGTTGTCCCTGGTCATCGTTGCCGGGGGCCGTCGCAACCCAGCGAGCCCCTGCCTTGCCTTCCCACATAAACAGGTTAGAGTGCGCGTTGCATCGCCCTAACCTGCTTTTGTTTGTGAGAATTCTCGGCATCGACCCTGGCCTACAGACCACTGGCTTTGGCATCATCGAATCCGATGGGCCTCGGCTGCACTACGTCGCCAGTGGCACCATCAAAACCAAAGAAGCCGCTCAGGGCGATTTACCCAATCGTCTCAAGCTGATTTTTGAAGGCGTGCGCGAAGTGGTCGCCCGCTATGAGCCCGAGCAGGCGTCCGTTGAAATCGTCTTCGTCAACGTCAACCCGCAGTCCACCTTGCTGTTGGGACAGGCACGCGGCGCGGCCATTGCAGGCTTGTTGTCCCACGCAACCTCACCCGTGGTGTCGGAATACACCGCGCTGCAGATGAAGAAAGCCGTGGTCGGCCATGGCCATGCGGCCAAAGCGCAGATCCGGCACATGGTGATGCGCTTGTTGAACCTGCCGCGCGAACCGAACAACGATGCCAGCGATGCATTGGGCCTGGCGATCTGCCACGCCCACGCCGGTCACGCCATGGCACAGATGGCCAAGGCCACTGATTTGACACGACGCACCCACGCCCAAATCAAGGGCGGGCGGGTGTATTGACCGAACGCTTTACTGGCCGTCTTTGATCATGCGGCCTTGGGCCGACTGCACAGGGCGCGCATTCATCGGGTACATCCGGGCAAAGATGCCGATCTGCTCGCGCGACATCTGCGCGGGCTGTTTCATCACCATCCACAGCACCCCTTCGGAACACGGTGGCGTGGTCAGTGAGCCCATGTACGTGAAGTACTGCTTGTGCTCAGGCAGGATCAGGTTCAAATCCAGCGGCACCGACGAAGCCTGCTCCATGCCCTTCTCCAGCGGCAAGGCATTCCACACCAGTTGCAGCGCAGGGTGCGCATTGCCTTGATCGATCAGGACGGCAATGACCGCCAGCTTGCCTTCCGCATCCTTGTGCACCAGGTGCACCACCATGTCAGACTGCTTGCCATTGATGCGCTCTTCCGAGGGACGATGGAAGTGGAACTGAACCAACTCATAGCGCTTACCTTGCAGTGTGAAGCTATTGCCTGGGTCCACATTGGCCTGGATGGTGTGGCCGTTGTCGATCACGCGAAAGCCCGCCGGGTGATAGTCAAACTGGATCGGGTCCAACTGCACGGGAATGCCATCACGGATGTCGATCGGGCTTTGGCGCTTGCCCAGCATGCATTGCTGAAACTCAGGCTTGAGCATGCCCCAGCTTTCGGGCCCCGTGTCGCCGCTGTAAGCCCAGTGCACCTCATGCCCATGCGGGTCGACCAAAGACACGCCAGCCGGCTTGCCGCCATGGCCGCCCGATGACACTTTGGCGGCATCCGCCGGAGTGGGAATGGCGCCCTCTTTGCCCGGCGCATACATGGCGGGCTGCAAAGACGGATCGCGACGCAGTTTGGCTGAGCGGGATTGGATCTTGACCACCGGCGCGGCCGATTGCTTGGCCCGCACCTCGGCCACCTTCTGGTCGATCAGGTCACGCAACTCGGACATGGACACGGCCGATTTGGGATCGCCTGGAGCCGAGGCGCCGCCTTTGGCCATGGCGCCCTTGCCCTTGTCTTTTTCCTTGCTGGCAGCTTCTTTGGCTGGCTCCTTCGCCGGCTCTTTGGCGGCTGGCGCCTCGGCATGCTCTTCGCGCCGCTCGTTTTTCTTGGCCAGCGCCTTCAAATTGGGGCGAATATCGGGCTCGCCCGCATCCGTCATGGTGGCCGTTTCCACCCGGGGAGCAGGCTCACCATGGACGTGCCCTTCAGCGGCATACGCACCGGCGACCAGGGCCAAGCCCAGGGTCAAAGCAAAGCACTCAATCCAACGATGCGACAAAGGGGCGGACATGGTTTCTCCTGCCAAACTGACACCGTGGTTTTCGGCAGGAGAAACACCCAGCTTGAGCCTGGGCCGTGAAATAGTTGTGAAGTCAGCCGATAGGCCGGATTCTGTGCAGTCCCGTGTCTCGCGACGCTGAACCGTGACCGTCATTCCTCTGGGCCGCCTGTCGCCAGAGCGGCTCGATGCCACCTACCCGCACACAGCCCCCGGGCCAGGGGATGAGCGATGCGGCGTGCCGCGCCGCTCAGCGTGTGCCTATTTGGTGTTGCTGCGCGTAGAGATTGCCCGTTTCACCCAAACTGAATTGGCTCGTCTCTGTTGCTCTGATCCTCACCTTGCGGTGGAGAGGTGTTACCTCCTACGCTGCCCTGTGCAGTCCGGACCTTCCTCCAGTACGCCCTTTCGAGACTTGTACCAGCGACGATCTGGCTGACTTCACAGGCCGCATTATCCCCCGACGGCTGGGGTTCGCAAGCCTTGTCGGCCACGGATGGGTCGCAAACGCCCCCGTTTACAGCCCCGCCGCGCGCAAACTCGCCAGAAAATCAGCTGGCGCCTGGTAGCCGATGACGCGGCGGTCCGATTGCTCTCGCCCCTGCGCGTCATAGAAGATGATGCCCGGCGGGCCAAACAGCTTGAAGCGCTGCAACAGGGCCCGATCGGCCTCGGTGTTGGCCGTCACATCGGCCTGCAAGAGCAGCACCGGCTGCAAATGCACCTTGACCTGCGGGTCGCTGAAGGTCTGATGCTCCATCTCCAAGCACGAGGTGCACCAGTCGGCATAAAAATCCAGCATCACGGCCTGACCGCGGCGGCTGGCTTGCTGCACAGCAGCGTCCAGTTCTTGCACCGAGCGCACGCGCTGGAAGGGCAAGACGCTGTGATGGGTGGACACCACCGCATCGGGGCCCTGGACCTTCGCTTGCAGATACGGCCAGGCCGGCCGGCTGACCCAGACAGCCATAAGCAGCATGATCAGCCCGAACAGGGCCTTGACGGCCTTCATCCACGGGCCGGTGCGCGGCAACAGGCTGCCAGCCGACAAGCCGACCAACAGCAAAGGCATGCTCATGCCCCAGGCCATGGCATACAAGGCGCTGCCACCCAGCAGCACATCATGGGTCTGGCTGATGTAGAGCAAGGCCCCGGCCAGCGGCGCCGACACGCAAGGGCTGACCACCAGGGCCGACACGGCCCCCATGGCAAACACGCTGACAAAGCGTCCGCCCGGCAAATGGCTGGTGCCGGCACCCAACCAGCTTTGCACAGCGGCAGGCAATTGCAGCTCATACAGGCCAAACATGGACAGCGACAGCAGCACCATCAAGGCCGCAAACACCAACACCACGGTGGGGTGCTGTAAGTAGGCCGCCAAGCCTTGTCCCAGCAAGCCGGCCGCCACGCCCAGGCCGGTGTAGACCAGCGCCATGCCTTGCGAATAACTCAGCGCCAACAAAAAGCCCCGGCCCCGGCTGACCCGTGTGCCGTGTCCCACGATGATGGACGACAAGATGGGCACCATGGGCAAGACGCAAGGTGTCAAGGACAACAAGACGCCGGCCAGCAAAAACACCGGCACGATCAGCGCCAGGCGACCCGAGGCCAAGGCGCGCGCAATCTGATCCTGATCTGCTGAGGGCTGGCCTTCACTGGCTGTGGTCGTCGAACTCAAAGGCGCGGCCTTTGCAGACACACCACCTGCAGCGGCAGCCTGCACATCCACCACCTGCCCCTGAGCGCTCAGCTGCACGTCAAACCACTTGTTTTGTGGTGGATAGCAAATGCCCGCGTCGGCACAGCCCTGGTAGGTCACCTTCAAGTGCTGGACACCCGACAGCCCGGCCGGCACCGTCAAGGTCGCCGCCACATCGTGGTGGTAGACCTCGACATCCTTGTCAAAGTTGGGATCGTGTTTGATCTGACCGGGAGGGACGGACCACGATAAGGCGATGGGCGAGCCGCCCTGGCCCGGCGTCAATTGCGCCGCCAGCCGCTCGCGGTACAGGTAGGTGCCGGGTGCCACGCTCAAGCGCACATCCAACTGCTGAGGGCCGCCGCCAGCCACATCGGCCGAGAAGGCCTGCTCCGCCGGCAGGAACTGCTGCGCGTGGGCAACAGCCCCCCAACACGAGCA
>JAGWTE010000025.1 GCA_028869095.1 Burkholderiales bacterium | reverse complement strand
GCCAAAACACGACCTGCGGAGGCACCCCAGGTGATGGGTTCGCCATCGGCGGTGTGCGCCTCGTAAATCACGCTGAAGGCATCGCCTTTGCGCAATTCCCGGCGGAAGTCGATGTCGCTGCCAAAAATTTCGGCCAACTGATTGGTGACACTGTCAGGCACCTTGGCGTCATCGGCGGCCTGATACAGCGAGGATTGAATCGTGCCAGAGGCCAGTTGAGGCGTCACGGCCAGCGCCACTTGTTCTTGGCGGGCGCGCCACGTGGCTGCACCGTTGACGATCTCGCGCTCCATGGTCAGGCGCGTGAAATGTGTGTCCCATTGAGCACTGGAGGCAGCAGGGCCGCGCACGATCAATCGATCCAACTGGCCATTGGTGACGGTGGCTTGCACCAACTTGCCAGCACGGCCTTGCAAAGCCGAGGCGGCCACGTTGTCCGAGCGCAAAAACTGAGCGGCAGCGGCATCGTCCACGCCCAGACGGCGCAGCAGCGTGTCGACGGTGTCAGCCTGACGGGTGATTTCCGTGCGGAACAAGGAGAGCGATTGCTCGTCCAATCGAGCCAGTTGCGTGGGCAATTCAGGCAGAGGCAGGGATTCAGTCCACTCTTTGATCTCAGGCGTGGCCGCTTCAGGCAAGGCGGTCAAAGGCGCGACACCGAATGCGGTGACGGCAGAGCCGGCCATCAATGCCAGCACCGCAGCACTCACGCGGCGGGGGTGACGATGCGCCGCGGCCTGGAAGGCGCGGACACTTTTGAGGATCGGTGCCAGGGGGCCTGACTCAATCGCGCTGATGAACTTGTTAGAAGTCAAAACTGGAATTTCCACTGCTCAGGGGCTGTCCCCTAGAATCTGCCGGCATCCAACCAGGCTACATGGCACATGAACTGCGCCGAGTATAGCCTTGGGCAGACACCCAGCCATCTCATCATTTTCACTGATCGGTCGATCATGTTGCATTCTGAAAAACCTCAACAAAACCAGCCAGACTTCCCGATCACGGATCGCGTACGCGAGGCCCTGGCGGTCACCCAGCGCGGCTGCGAGGAACTGCTGCCCGAGGGCGAGTGGGTCAAAAAACTGGCTCGATCCGAAGCGACAGGCGTGCCTCTGCGCATCAAACTGGGACTCGATCCCACGGCGCCCGATATCCACTTGGGGCACACCGTGGTGTTGAACAAACTCCGTCAACTTCAGGATTTGGGACACAAGGTCATTTTCCTGATCGGTGACTTCACTTCCCTGATCGGAGATCCTTCTGGTCGCAATTCAACCCGCCCGCCTCTGACGGCCGAACAGGTCAAAGACAATGCTGAGACCTACTATCGGCAGGCCAGCCTGGTTCTTGACCCCGAGCGCACGGAAATTCGCTACAACAGCGAATGGTGTGACGCATTGGGCGCGCGCGGCATGATCCAGCTCGCATCCCGCTACACCGTGGCCCGGATGATGGAGCGCGATGACTTCACCAAGCGCTTCAAGGCCGGCACTCCCATCAGCGTGCATGAGTTTTTATATCCCCTGATGCAGGGTTATGACTCGGTCGCTTTGAAATCCGATCTGGAATTGGGCGGAACCGATCAGAAATTCAATTTGTTGATGGGGCGCCATTTGCAGGCGGAATATGGCCAAGAGCAACAGTGTGTATTGACCATGCCTTTGCTGGAGGGTTTGGATGGCATCGAAAAAATGTCCAAATCCAAAAATAACTATATTGGCATCAGCGAACCTGCCAATACCATGTTTGGTAAATTGATGAGCGTCAGCGATGCGTTGATGTGGAAATACTTCACCCTCTTGAGTTTCCGTCCACTGGACGAGATTGCCAAACTCAAATCGGAGTGTGAGGCGGGGCGCAATCCGCGTGATGCAAAGGTCTTGTTGGCCCAGGAAATTGTGACGCGCTTCCATAGTGCAGCGGCAGCAGAAGGGGCCTTGGCTGACTTTACCAACCGGGCGCGTGGCGGGGTACCGGATGATATTCCGGCCATCGAATTGAAATTGCAGGATGGCGCACCCATGGGTATTGGCGCTTTGGCCAAGCAAGCGGGTTTGGTGGCATCCACCAGCGAGGCTTCCAGATTGATTGACCAGGGGGGTATTCGCGTCAATTCTGAAACAATAAGTGACAAAGGCCTCAAATTGCCGCAAGGCGAATATGTGGTGCAGGTCGGCAAGCGCAAGTTCGCCAAAGTGACGCTTTTTTGATCAATTAGGGGTTAGCCCTCCACCTTGAGTTGGGGGTTTTGCGTCCTTGATGCAGGTTCATGAAGCGCTGAGGGGTGAGAAGACGAACACCCCTCGTTGTGGCCCCTGATCGCCGCTCGTTATTCTTCAATCGTACAGACGGAGGAGGTCTGGGACGCGTTGAAGGAAAAGGCGGATGCCTTCAGGCGGACAAAAAAGAAGTTTTTTGCCAAAGGGCCGCAACTTAGTGGAGATAGACATGAAATTTGCATTGAAGAGCATCGTGGCCGCTGCGGCATTCGTTGCCATGGGTGCTGCCAGCGCTGCTGCCACCACCGTAAACGTCGGTGATTCGCTGAATGGCCTGCAACTGATCAGCGGCACAGGCAAGCTGTCTTTCAGCGTTGACCTGATGGGCGCACTGGACGCAGGCAATGTGACCGTTGCTTCTTACGGGGCAGGTACCGCCACAGCAACCAAAGATGCGTTTGGTAGCTATTCCGAAGTTTCGGCTACCGCCCAGGTTTCTAGCGTGGTGGTGGACTCTGCGACGAACCAGTTGTTGTCAGTGGCCACTTCTGGTGGTGCGACTCAGACTTCGCCTGTGGCGCCCAGCATCTCTTCTGGTGGCTCCTTGACTGTCACTGATTTGAACGTTGATTTGATCAACAAGAAGGTATACGCCACAGTGATCGGCGCTAACGGCGTGGGCACCCTGTCGAACTACTATCTGTGGGACATCGTCAATCCCGTTGGGACTGACACGTTCTCTGCTGGTGCCCACACGCTATCGACAATCTCTGGTCTGAAGATCACCACGGCTGGCTTCAACACCTTCGTGCAGGCTTTGGGTCTGTACAAATCGGGTAAAGGCGCCCTGTCTGTCGTGACCGATTTTGGTACCATCACGACCACACTGACGGCGCAAACCGCCGCCGTGCCTGAGCCTTCGACCTACGGCCTGATGGCTCTGGGCATGGTTGGCATTGGCTTGGTGGCTCGCCGCCGCCGCGCAGCCTGATCAGGCTTGGCATGAAGGAGGAGGGTGCGCCTTCCTCCAAGCAAAAGGGGCTCGTCGAGCCCCTTTTTTCATATCAGCGCCATGTACGCTGTGGATGGCGCCCCCTTCGGTACGCCTTGTAATTGCGAGCGCAACTGCCCCAGTCTGTCTGGTGGCAATTCGGACTCCAGAATGCCAGGGTCCTCCACGTCAATACCCAATGCAGGATAACGGGTCATCAGTCGCCCCAGATCTCGCTCGGTGTTCAGGCGGATCAACTCTGAGAAAAACTCAGAAGACAGTCCGACAGGGTGTCCGCGCCGCTGGCGGAACTGTGGAAAAACCATCGGGTAGTGTCCCACTCCGCGCGCAATCAGGCGCAGTGTGTCGGCCTGCACTTCGCCCATGTCTGCAGGCCACAGCAACCAACCCGGCGCATGCGGACTGGCCAATACGCCTGCTGCCACGGCTTTGGCCAAGGTATCTGACCGAGACTGTGGGCCATTGGGCGAGATCAATTCGACCACGTCGTTGCTGGGCAGCAAGGCGCGGGCGTATTCGGCGGCAATGGGGGGGGCGACCAACACCATGGGCAGGCCGCTTTCCAGACCGGTGCGCAAGGTGTGAGCCAACGCGATCATGGCGCCAGACCCTTCAGCATACTGGGAGCCTGGGTCAGCCAAAACAATGAGCGTAGGCAGCGAGTTCATTTTTTATTCCCGTCCTGAAACAAAGTGTGTCCCAATTTGCTGCACTGCACCAGAGTGCGTGTACTTAAGGACATACCCGCTCAGGGTTTCGGTTGCACTGCGTCATTTCTGAATTAGGGAAAACGCGTTTTGATGGACGTCATGTGCACAGGGCTTGGATGTGACCGATACTGATCACATGGACAAGAAAACGCCCCACGATCTGGCGCAAATGCGCAAAAGTTATGAACGTGCTGCATTGGACGAGTCACATGTGCTGACTGACCCGATGGCGCAGTTCCATCACTGGTTTGACGATGCGGTTCACGCCAAGGTGGTTGAGCCCAATGCCATGACTCTGTCGACCGCGTCGGCGCAAGGGCGACCGTCCAGTCGCATCCTGCTGCTCAAGGGCGCAGATGATCGTGGCTTGGTGTGGTTCACGAATTACAACAGCCGCAAGGGGCAGGATTTGGCTGCCAATCCGTATGCGGCCATCCAGTTTTTCTGGCATGAGTTGGAGCGCATGGTTCGCATTGAGGGGCGCGTTGAGCGGGTGTCTGACCAAGAGTCGGACGACTACTACCGCGTGCGTCCCTTGGGCTCTCGCATCGGGGCGTGGGCCTCACCGCAAAGCCAGGTTTTGGCCTCGCGTGAAGTGCTGGAAGCCGCCTGGCATGAGCAACAAGCGCGATTGGGGGATGACCCTCCTCGTCCAGCTCATTGGGGCGGTTATCGACTGCTGCCCGACCATTGGGAATTCTGGCAGGGACGTCCGTCTCGCCTGCACGATCGCCTGGTGTTCAACAAGCAGCCAGATGGCGCTTGGCTGATGCAACGTTTGGCACCCTGACCTGGTGGCGGATGTGGCGGCCTTGAATCGGGCTGCTCCGTGCTCACAATCAGCGCTTGAGTAGCGCCGCGAAGGTGTGCTGGAACTTGCCCACCTTCGGGGCGACCACCACGGCGCAATAGCCTTGGTAGGGATGCTGTTCAAAATAGCGCTGGTGGTAGTCCTCCGCCGCGTGGTAGTTGGCCACGGGTAGGACTTCCGTCACGATGGGGTGAGCATAGGCTTGCTGTTGGTTCAAGGACCGAATCAACTGATGGGCCCATTGCGCCTGTTGAGCGTTATGGGTGTAAATGCCAGAGCGGTATTGCGTGCCGGTATCGGCACCTTGACGATTCAAGGTGGTCGGGTCGTGGATGTGGAAGAACACGTTCAACAGTTCTTCGTAGCTGACTTGTGTCGAGTCAAAGCGCACCCGAACGACCTCGGCATGGCCGGTCGTGCCGGTGCACACGGCTTCGTAGTTGGGCGAGGGGTGCTGACCGTTGCAATAACCTGACTCGACGTGCACCACGCCGCGAATCTGGTTGAATACCGCTTCAACACACCAGAAACAGCCAGCTCCAAATGTGGCGTCTTCCAGTACGGGAGCGTTGGCGTTTGTCAGTTCCATGGCGATGATTGAAAGTGAACGGCAAGCATGAGCAAAGAATCGTTTTCCTGGGCAGACCCTTTGCGCCTGGATGATCAGCTGTCGGCGGAAGAGCGTGCGATCCGCGATGCGGCGCGTGACTACTGCCAGGACAAGCTTCAATCGCGGATTCTGACAGCCAATCGCGAAGAGCGCTTTGACCGCGAGATCATGGTGGAAATGGGCGCTTTGGGCCTACTGGGTGCCACGATCGAGGGGCATGGCTGCCCGGGGCTCAGCCACGTCAGTTATGGCCTGGTGGCGCGAGAGGTCGAGCGTGTCGACTCAGGCTATCGCAGTGCGATGAGTGTTCAGAGCTCTTTGGTCATGTATCCCATTGACGCCTATGGCAGCGCCGAGCAAAAGGCGCGCTATCTGCCCAAATTGGCCACCGGTGAATGGGTGGGGTGCTTTGGTTTGACCGAACCTGATTTCGGGTCCGACCCTGGCAGCATGGCGTCGCGCGCCACGGCGGTGGATGGCGGCTACCTGCTACAAGGCAGCAAGATGTGGATCACCAATTCGCCCATTGCGGACGTGATGGTGGTGTGGGCCAAGCTGGATGGCGAGATTCGCGGTTTCATTTTGGAGCGTGGCATGAAGGGCCTGAGCACGCCCCGCATCGAAGGCAAGCTGAGCCTGCGGGCCTCGGTTACCGGTGAGATCGTGATGGACCAGGTTTTCGTGCCTCACGACCACATGCTGCCCAACGTCAAGGGGCTCAAAGGCCCGTTTGGTTGCCTCAATAAGGCGCGCTTTGGGATTGCCTGGGGCGCCATGGGGGCGGCGGAGGCTTGCTGGCACGCGGCGCGCCAGTACACATTGGATCGACAACAGTTCGGGCGCCCTTTGGCCCAGACCCAGTTGGTGCAGCGCAAGCTGGCCGACATGCAAACCGAAATCGCTTTGGGCCTGCAGGCGGCCTTGCAGGTGGGGCGTCTGTTTGACGCCGGTAAGGCCGCCCCCGAGATGGTCAGCCTGATCAAGCGCAACAACTGTGGCAAGGCTTTGGACATCGCGCGTCAGGCGCGTGACATGCATGGCGGCAATGGCATCCATGACCAGTACCACGTGATGCGCCACATGGTGAACCTGGAGACCGTCAACACCTACGAAGGCACACACGATGTGCACGCCTTGATCCTGGGCCGGGCTCAAACGGGCTTGCAGGCTTTCTTCTGATTTTCTGATCGAGGATGAATATGGAACTCGCCGCCTGGAAGCCCGTTTTATCTGCCTTGATCTTGCCGCCCGTGCCGGCGCTGGTGTTGATCTTGGTTGGCGCACGCCTGATCCAGCCCAAGCGGGGTTGGGGTTACTTCATCCTGTTCCTGGGCGTGTTGTCGATCTGGTTCAGCGGATGCAACGTCACGGCGCTGTGGTTGCAAAACGGGGTTCTCAAGCCCCCCGCGCCGATGGTGGGGGCCGAGATGCAGCGCCTCAAGGACCTGGGTAAGGGCAGTGGTGGTTATGGCGCCAATCGATTGGCGGGGCGTTTGGGCATCAAACCCCTTGCACCCAAGACAGCCATCGTGGTGTTGGGGGGCGGGCGTGAGGCGTTGGCTCGTGAGTACGGGGTCTCTGATCTGTCCACGCACTCGTCCGAGCGACTGCGCTACGGCGTCTGGCTGAGCCGTCAAACGGGTTTGCCCATGGCCTTCAGTGGTGGCATCGGCTGGGCCCAACAGCAAGAGGGCGGCGGGTCACCTGAGGCTGATGTGGCCGCTCGCGTGGCGCAACAGCAATATGGCTGGACCATCCATTGGACAGAAAGCCACTCGTCTGACACCAAGGGCAATGCCATGTTGACCGTGGCCATGCTGGCGCAAGAAGGGGTCTCTGAAATTGTGCTGGTGACGGAGGCCTTTCACATGCCTCGCGCCAAGCGGGCATTCGAGCGCGCGGTGGCTCAATCGTCGATCACGCATGCGGATTGGCCCACGCCTCGCATCACCCCTGCCCCCATGGGCTATTGGAGCGCGGGTGACCGCACGGTGCTGGACTGGATGCCTTCAGCAGAAGGCTTGACCAATGTGCGTCTGGCCCTGCATGAGGTCTTAGGGCTGTCGTTGGGCTTGTGATTGAGCCTGTGACTGCAGCAGCACGTCGTCGGCCGACAAAACCGTGCGGCTGCGGCCTTGGTCTTTGGCTTGGTACAAGGCCCGGTCAGCCCGGTCCAGCACCTGGTCCATGGTTTCACCTTGGTGGTAGACCGCGATGCCTGCCGAAAACGTGGCACGCAGATCGGGTGCCTTGTTGGACATGGTCTGCAGCAACAGAGAACGGCGCAAACGCTCCAGGCCGACCTTGGCGCGCTCGGACGGGTTGGTGTCGGGCATGATCAAGAGAAACTCTTCACCACCCCAGCGCGCGATGACATCGGTCTCCCGCAGGATCATGCGGGTGTGGCGGCCAAAGTTCTTCAGCACCTCGTCGCCAATGTGAGGGCCAAAGGTTTCGTTGATGAACTTGAAGTGATCCAGATCGACCAGGGCAATGCAAAAGCGGTGACCTGAACGATGGCAGCGGTCCATCTCTGCCTGCAGCAAGATCTGCATGTGGCGGCGGTTGTACAGGCCCGTCAAAGCATCGTGTTCAATGATGTCCTGTACGGCTTTGACGGTGAGGGTCAGTTCTTGCTTTTGAGCACGCACCCGGCCACGCATCAGGCTGTAGTGATAAGACACCCAGCACAAGATGCCCATGACAAAGCCCTGCATCACCACGCGCAGGGTTTGTTCACCTGGGTTGAACGAGGGCAGGCCGATGCTCGAAGCGATGAACAGCATCAGCACCAGAATCAAGATCGAGCCTGATCCGGACAGCTTGACCTCACGCGGACTCAGGCTGAACAGGCCAAAGACCTGGATGAAGCACATCCATTGCATCAGTGCCCCGCGTGCGTCGGGTGCGGTGGCATAGGCAAAGCAGGCCAGAGCCTGGGCGCCCAGCATCTGGGGCAACACCAAGGCCGGGTCAGCCCAGTGCATGGATTTGCCGCTGCGCACCAGGGGGTAGCCGATCAACATGGCCAGCACATTCAGGGCGATGGCCCATTGCGCCGCGTGGTCGGAGATGAACAGCCCCGCTTCAATCCCGCTAGAGATCAAGCAGATCCACACCAGGTACAGCACGGACGCCAGCAAACACAGGCGGGTTCGACCCCGCATGCGCGGGTCGGTGCCCAAAACCCAATTCACCAGCTTGCAGCTGCGTGAGCTTGGGGTCATTGACTGGCCTCCACGATGACCAACTGGGCTTTGCCTTGTTGGTTGGCTTGCCGCAATCCGCGGTCGGCGCGTTCCAGCGAGTCTTTGAGTTCGTCCTTGGCGCGCTGCTGGGTGATCCCGGCAGAGAAACTCACCACCAGGCCCTCTGCGGTCTGCGACCAGTTGTGTTGGGCAAGCGCTTCGCGCAGCGTTTCCAGGGTTTTGAGCCCTTCTTGAGGTGAGTGCTCAGGCATCAGCAGCAAGAACTCTTCGCCGCCCCAGCGTGCCAGGGTGTCGGCGGCCCCAATGGTCTGGTTGGCCAGCTTGGCAAATTCTGTCAAAACCTTGTCGCCCGCAGCGTGGCCAAAGCGGTCGTTGACCTGCTTGAACTGATCGATGTCCAGGATGGCCAGACTGAAGGGCCGCCCATTGCGCTTTTGGCGCTTCATCTCGCTGTCCAGCAAGCCCAGCATGTGCTGGCGGTTGTAAAGCGTGGTCAGGCTGTCGTGGATGGACAAGTCTTGCAACTGCTTGAGGGTGCGCTGCAATTCGACCCGTTGATCCAGTTGCCGCTGGCGCAAGTCCCTTACGTCTTTGGCGATGATGCCCAGGGCGGGCAGCAAGATGCTGGCGGCCAGTAGGTCGAGTAACTCGCGCCGACCTTGAATGGTCTCGGGTGCGATCAGCCAGGTCACGCCCAGCACGGCGCACAAGGCGGCAGGCGTGCCCACCATGGCGGACACCAGTTGGCGCATGCTCAAACGCTGCAAATCAAATACCAGGATCAAGGGCAGCATTTGCAGGGCGGAGGCGCTGGCGGCATGGTCCAGCGCATAGCTCAAGACCACGGCGCTGCACCCAAACAGCACTTGAGGGTAGGCCAGTGTGGGCTCGTCCCGCGTTTCGTAGCGGCCTGAGCGCAGCAGCAAATAGAACACTGTCAGGCCCAGCATGTGATAGCCCACCTGGACCGCCGCCTTCCAGGGCTCCAGGTAGCCAAAGCCCGCCGCCAAGCTCAGGATCAGGTCGGCAAAGGCGTAGCAGGGCCAGGTCAACATCAGCCGCTTGGTGGCGTAACGCTGGCCTTTGGAGTCGCCAAACAGCCATGGGCTGGGCGCGGGGGCCGGCACCTCGGTTGGGGTGGGGGTAATGTGGGGCATTCGTGCTTTTCGGCGAAAGCACGGAACGTCTTGAGGGCTCAAGAGATGGGTTCGGTGGCCCCAGAAATGAGAAACCCCCGGACAAAGCCGGGGGTTGGAGCGGCGCGCGGGCCGTCCGAGGAAAGGGCAAAGGTGTTGGTTTGCCACTCCCCAAGGTGTAGTGACTACACCTCAGTTTTGCGCCAACAATCAGTTGGCGACTGAAGAGTAATTCAGTTTTTCGGATCAGGCAAGATCTTTTCTAGTAATGCATCGACGCGCTGTGTGACATCTGACGGCATGGTGATGGTGCGCCCCCATTCCCGGCTGGTCTCACCCGGCCATTTGTTGGTGGCGTCCAGCCCCATCTTGCCGCCCAGGCCACTGATGGGCGAGGCGAAGTCCAGGTAATCAATGGGGGTGTTGTCCACCAGGGTCGTATCTCGCACGGGGTCCATGCGGGTGGTGATGGCCCAGATCACTTCCTGCCAGTTGCGTGTGTCCACATCGTCGTCCACGATGACGATGAACTTGGTGTACATGAACTGGCGCAAAAAGCTCCACACCCCGAACATCAGGCGCTTGGCATGGCCGGCATAAGCTTTCTTCATGCTGACGATGGCCATGCGGTAGCTGCAACCTTCGGGCGGCAAGTAGAAGTCCACGATCTCGGGGAACTGCTTTTGCAAGATCGGCACGAAGACTTCATTGAGTGCCACACCCAGCACGGCCGGCTCGTCGGGTGGCTTGCCGGTATAGGTGGAGTGGTAGATCGGGTCTTGGCGGTGTGTCAGGCGCTGGACCTCGAACACCGGGAACCAATCCTGCTCGTTGTAATAGCCCGTGTGGTCGCCAAACGGGCCCTCCAGGGCGTGCAAATAGCCGCCCCGCTCCATCAGGGGCACCCCGTGCTCGCTCGTGCCTTGGTAGCCCTTTGGTGCGGTCGGGATGTGCCCTTCCAGAACAAACTCGGCGCTGGCGGGCACCTGCAGCCAGTGCTCGCCCTCAGCGGTGGCTTCGCCTACACGCGTGTTGACCACCTCGGTACGGCTGCCACGCAGCAGGCCGGCAAATTGATACTCGCCCAAGGTGTCAGGCACCGGGGTGACTGCGCCCAGGATGGTGGCCGGGTCGGCGCCCAGCGCCACGGCGATGGGGAAGGGCTGGCCTGGGTTGGCCTGTGCAAACTCGCGGAAGTCCAAGGCGCCGCCCCGATGCGTCAGCCAACGCATGATCAATTGACGCTTGCCAATCAATTGCTGGCGGTAGATGCCCAGGTTCTGGCGGCGGCGTGGGTTGGGCACGCCTTGCGGCCCGCGTGTGACCACCAGGCCCCAGGTCACCAGGGGGGCGGCATCTTCTGGCCAGCACAACTGAATGGGCAACTCGGTCAGATCCACGTCTGGGCCGTTGATGATCACATCCTGGCAGGCGCCACGGCGTAGCGTGGCGGGTTTCATGTCCCACAAGGCCTTGGCCATGTGCAGCAACTTGCCCGCGTCCTTGATGCCTTTGGGGGGCTCTGGCTCTTTCAGGCTGGCCAGCACGCGGCCAATGTCGCGCAGTTCGCTGACGTCGTTGGCGCCCATGCCCATGGCCACCCGTTTAGGGGTGCCAAACAAATTGGCCAAAACCGGTGTTTTGTAATGCTTTGTGTCCCCTTTTGGATGTTGAAAAAGCAGGGCAGGCCCCCCTGAACGAAGGATACGGTCGCTCAAAGCGGTCATCTCCAGGCGCACAGACACGGGCTCCTGTACGTGAATGAGCTCGCCAGCCTTCTCCAGGCCGGCCATGAAGTCCCTCAGATCGCGGTATTTCATATCAAAAAGTAGTTAAAAACTTCTGTCTTATTCTTGACTGGTTATTTGGCGGGTGCCTAGAATCCGCCCCGTCGATCCCGAAGGAACTTTATTCGGGTTTACCCTTGTGCCTCATTTGGGGTGCAACGCTGCCAGCCTTGGCATGGTCTAGCGCGCGTTTGACGTGCGCCAGTCCCAGGTGGCACACCGGCCTGCACAGCCCGTGTCACCCGTCTGCCAAGGCCATTATCACAGCCATGTGGGGTGCGATCAGTCTGGCCAAGGTCAGACCGATGGTGCAACGCGGGAGGTGAGGAAAGGAGAAGCATGACAGCGTTTGATCGTGCATGGTCCGGCGAGTCGTCGCCCGCCTCCGTTGCGTCCGCAACAGGGCTGGCTGACCTTCGCAGTGCTGGACAAGGGGGTGCCGCTGTTGGGCACCGAGTTCAACTGTTCTTGGCTGATGTCTTGTCTGGCGTGCGCCTGGTCAGCCACAACACGCTGGCCATGGTGGGCTTGCTGGCCATCGTTGGTGTCGTCTTCTTGGCAGAAAAGCCGGAATGGCGTCTGGATCTGGAGACCCATGCTCTGACCTGGCTGACTGAGCGCGTCAATGGGCGTCAGGTGGCGTCTGCGGATGAGGCGGACGACGATGTCTTGTTGGCGCTGGCCGAGCCTGAAGCCATTACCCGAGCAACGGCTGCGGACCCCGCTGAATTGAATCGCCAGCAGTCTTTGGTCGCGTTCTGGATTTCGCGCCGCTATAACGTGGCGCCTGAGCCCATCAGCCGCTTGGTTCAAGAAGCGTGGGCTGCGGGCAAGGCGGCCAATCTGGATCCGAATCTGGTTCTGGCTGTGATGGCCGTGGAGTCTGGCTTCAATCCTTTTGCGCAAAGCCATGTGGGCGCGCAAGGGCTGATGCAGGTGATGACGCGCATTCACCAGGACAAGTACCAGATCTTTGGTGGCCAGCACGCTGCGTTTGACCCGGTGACCAATCTGCGCGTGGGTGTGCAGGTGCTCAAGGACTGCATCCGTAAAGCCGGTAGCTTGGAGAACGGTCTGCGCTTTTATGTAGGGGCGGCCAATTTGGCGGATGACGGTGGCTATGCCACCAAGGTCATGGCCGAGTTGTCCAACCTGCGCCAAGTCGCGTCTGGTCGCAAGGTGGCGGTGACGGCACCTTTGCCGCAAGCCTCGTTGGTGCAAACGGCCGCACCGGCTGCCGCACCGTCTGGCGTGGCGGATCACGCAGCGCCTGAGGCGATGCCCAATGCGCCAGCCGCTGGCGGATCGGCCCCTGCGCCTCGCCGACCTGAGCAATTGGCACTGGCGCCATAAGCCGCCAGTCCCGTACAATCGAATTTTGCCGCGCGACTGGCGATACATGGCCTGATCCCTTTAACTGGGGTGAGGCCTGAGGTGGTGAACCACCGGGAAGCGCGGCCAGCCCAGGGCGAGCAGCTCGCTGCCCACCCGGGTGGTTCCGCCGTTCGCCTGGGCAGCCCTCATGGAGCATGGTGCTCCTGTGGGTCTTCAACCATGAAGAGGACTGCCAAGTCATGTTTGACCGTGCACAACACACCCTGGCCAATGTGGACCCCGACCTGTGGGCCGCGATTCAAGCTGAAAACCAGCGCCAGGAAGATCACATCGAGCTGATCGCTTCTGAAAACTACACCTCGCCCGCCGTCATGCAGGCGCAAGGTTCGCAGTTGACCAACAAGTACGCTGAAGGCTATCCCGGCAAGCGTTACTACGGCGGCTGTGAAAACGTGGACGTGGTCGAGCAATTGGCCATCGACCGCCTGAAGGCCTTGTTTGGCGCCGAATACGCCAACGTGCAACCCAACTCCGGCTCGCAAGCCAACCAGGCTGTGTTCTTTGGCCTGCTGCAACCTGGCGACACCATCATGGGTCTGAGCCTGGCTGAAGGCGGTCACTTGACCCACGGCATGCCCCTGAACATGTCGGGCAAGTGGTTCAAGGTTGTCTCCTATGGCCTGAACGCCCAAGAAGACATCGACTACGACAAGATGGAAGCCCTGGCTCGTGAACACAAGCCCAAGCTGATCATCGCTGGCGCTTCTGCTTTCGCCCTGCGTATTGACTTCGAGCGTTTCGGCAAGATCGCCAAGGAAATCGGCGCCTACTTCATGGTCGACATGGCTCACTACGCCGGTCTGATCGCTGCTGGCGTGTACCCCAACCCCGTGCCTCACGCGGACGTGGTCACCTCGACCACTCACAAGAGCCTGCGTGGCCCTCGTGGCGGCATCATCCTGATGCGCGGCGAAGAAATCGCCAAGAAGATCAACAGCGCCATCTTCCCTGGCATCCAAGGCGGCCCCTTGATGCACGTGATCGCTGGCAAGGCCGTGGCTTTCAAGGAAGCCGCATCGCCCGAGTTCAAGGCTTACCAAGAGCAAGTCGTCAAGAACGCCGCTGCGTTGGCTGACACCTTGACCAAGCGTGGTCTGCGCATCGTCTCTGGCCGCACCGAAAGCCACGTCATGCTGGTGGACCTGCGTCCCAAGAACCTGACCGGCAAGGAAGCCGAAGCCATCTTGGGCAAGGCTCACATGACTTGCAACAAGAACGGCATCCCCAACGACCCGCAAAAGCCCATGATCACCAGCGGTATCCGTCTGGGCAGCCCTGCCTTCACGACCCGTGGGTTCAAAGAAGAGCAGGCGATCCAAGTGGGTAACCTGATCGCCGACGTGCTGGACAACCCGCACGACGAAGCCACCATCGCTCGCGTGCGTGAGCAAGTGGCCGCGTTGACCCGCGACTTCCCGGTCTACCGTTGATCGACCCTTTGTAAGCAAGCCCGGCCTCGTGCCGGGTTTTTTTATCGCAGCCAGAGCGGACCTTTATGCGTTGCCCCTTTTGTGGACACCACGATACCCAGGTTGTTGAAACCCGTGATTCGGACGAAGGGGGCTCGACCCGTCGTCGCCGTCGCTGCCAATCGTGCGACAAGCGCTTCACCACCTACGAGCGCGCCGAAATCGAACTGCCGGTGATCGTCAAGCGCGATGGCCGCCGGACGGACTACGACCGAGCCAAGCTCAAGGGCTCATTGCTGATCGCCTTGCGCAAGCGTCCGGTGGGCGCGGAGGCGTTGGAAACCGCCATCGAAAGCATCGAGGCCCGCTTGCGCCAATGTGGCGACAAAGAAGTCAGTTCGACCCAGTTGGGCGAATGGGTCATGCAAGAGCTGCGCAAGCTGGACAAAGTAGCCTACGTGCGCTTTGCCTCGGTGTACCGCAGCTTTGATGACGTGAGCGAGTTTGTGGCCGCGATCAAAGAGACGGGCAAGAAATCGGTCAACTAGGGTTTTGCCGGGGTGTAAAATTGCGTAGGTGACCGACAAGCGGTCAACGCATGCCGACAAGCGGCAACACCCCCCTGATCAACGGTGATGCCGATCGGCCCTGATGTGGCTACATTCGGCTCCCATGAATCGGGGTGTAAATATTTCACGAAAATTGGGCTTCACCCTCATTGAGTTGATGGTGACCTTGGCCATTGCCGCCATTTTGGCGACGATGGCGGCTCCCATGCTGAGCAGCTTTCTGGCGCGCAGCCAGATGAATGCGGTGGTCAATGATTTGACTGGTGCCATCCAAATGGCACGCATGGAGGCCGTGTCGCGCAATACCTGCGTGTCGATTTGCCGTCGGGCGACGTCGGGAGCGGCGCAATGTGCGGGTGACGACGGGGCTTGGAGTTCGGGCTGGCTGGTTTACGAAAACGCCGCTTGCATCGGATCGGTAGCGGCGACCGATCCTCCTGCGGGCACGACCTTGCGCGCACGTGAGGCTGTGCCTGCGTCGATCAGCGTCAACACCAAGGACAGTACTGCCCCCGCGGTGATCAGTTTTACGCCGCGTGGCGTGACCGTTGCGTGGTCAAACACCACAATGTGGCTCAGCGATTCACGCTTCTCGGACGGGTCAATGAACCGATCCGTGATCGTGAGTGGAGCTGGGCGAGTCAGGACAGTGGCTGGCTTGGAGGGCGGCAGTGGTGAATGATCAGCCTCATCGTCGGCATCAATCTGGCGTGACACTCATTGAGGTGCTGGTTTCCATCCTCATTCTTGGCCTGGCTTTGATCAGCCTGGCTGGCTTGCAGTCCTACACCGTCAAGTACCAACTGGGGAGTGCCAATCGGGCTGTGCTGTCGATGTTGGTCAGTGACTATGCAGAGCGTGTGCGGGCCAATTTAGATGCGGCCCCCAAGAAGGTTGCAGCCGGTTCGTCAACGTCGAAATACCTGTACGCGGCTGATTGGGCCACCCAAGCGGATGCGCCGGTTGCGTCAAGCACGGATTGCGCTGCCACTGTCTGTACTGCTCCGGACCTCTTGGCGGAATGGGACATGGCTCAGTGGCGTCAGCGCGTGCGCGATGAGTTGCCGCGTGGCTCTGTTCAAGTCACGGGGACGGTCGCGGATGGGTTGACGGTGACACTGATGTGGCAAGACAACGAGTTTGGCGCGAAGTCATTGGTTTGTGCGCCCGGTCAGTCGCCGGTGGATGCGCGCCAGTGTTGTCCAGTCGAGTTGTCTGCCGGTGTGCGCTGTGCCAATTTTTTGATCTCGCCATGAATTCCGTCATGTTCAATCCGATGCGCAGGCAACAGCGCGGCCTGACTTTGATCGAGTTGATGGTCGCCATCGCCCTCAATCTTGTGGTGGTGATGGTGGCGGCCTACCTCTATCTCAATGGTCGCAATACCCAGCGCGCCGTGGAAGAGAGGTCGGCAGTCTTCGAGAACGGGCAATTGGCTTTGGAGTTGCTGGGTAAAGAAATCGGCAATGCTGGTTACTATCCAGCGCATATGCGCGAGCCTGGCGTCACCCTGACGGTCAACAGGGGAGGGTATGTCAATCCTCAGCCGGCTACAGCCGCATTCAATGCCGGCGTGTTTGGTTGTGTCGATGGCCGTTTTGATGTGGGTGCGTGCAAGAACGCCGACGGCACAACCTATAAGGGCGATGGCCTGGTTTTGAACTATTTCACTGAAGATGCCTTAACCGTTTCGGCTGGCGCGCGAGGCGATTGCTTAGGGTTTCGGGTTGACAACGATCTCATCAATGATGCCTCGCGTGAGGGCGCGGCCAGTGGCAATCCCAACTTGGTACCAGACCATCCCTTGTTTGTCTCCAACCGGTACACCTTGCAACGTTATGGATACATCATGCCTGGAGGGAAAAGCATTTCTACCTTTGGTCTGGCTTGTCAAGGTAACGGTTCAGCCAAGCCTACGTACCAGATGCTCGTTCCCGGGATTGAACAGTTCCGAGTGCGCTATGGCCTGCGTGATGCAAGTGCTGCGCGGGCTTCGCAGTACGTCGATGCGGCCGCAGCCAATGCTGCAGTGGCGGTGGTGGTGAACGATACGAGCTTGCAAGGCTGGGAACGCGTGGTGTCTGTGCAGGTGTGCGTTGTGGCGCGATCCTTGTCTGAGACGCGTTTCCGCGGCGCTGGTGTGGAGACCCGTGTGGATTGCGATGGCGCGACTTTGCCCAATGACGGCGTGCAGCGCCGGCGGTTCATGCAAGTGTTTGCCGTCAAGAATCGCTTGTCATGAACGGCGTAGGCGAATCATGAAGAATCCCATTGTGTCCCGCCCCGTTTACGCCGCCCAGAGTGCTCGTCTACAACAAGGCGTGGCCTTGATTGTGGTGCTGGTGTTCTTGCTGGCTCTGACGGCCATCAGCCTGTATGGCGCACGCCAGGCCGTGTTTGGCGAAAAGATCGCTCGCAATGTGCTCGATGCCCAGGTGGCGCATCAGGCGGCTGAAGCCGCTTTGCGCGATGCCGAGGCCGATCTGGCCATGCCCGACGGCAAAACCCCTGCTGACGCATATTGCTTGCGCACGGGCATGCGCCCGATTGCTGCGAATGTGGCCATGCTGGTGGATCAACAGACTTGCCGAGGGGGTATCTGTCGTTTGACCGACGCCCAGTATGCCGCGTTGGATTTGACCAAGGCGACGGCCGCAACTGCTCCTGCTTCTGCCGCGACAGGTCAGGTTTGGTGGGCAGTGGACAAAGGCGGACGCTGGAACAACGACTTCAGCAGCAAGCCGCAAGCCAAGAATGACCAATGTGTCACCTTCACGGGCGGCGTGCCTTTGGGAACCTATACCGGCGTTGCCCACATTGCCGAGGTGTCTCAACAGCCGGAGTACCTCATTGAATACATGGGCACGCGCAACGAGCGTCCCCTGTTTCGCATCACGGCCCGAGGCTTTGGGTATGACCGCGGCACACAGGCAGTGGTCCAAAGCTATTACGTTCCGCCTGAATCCGAGTGAGCGCCACATGAATATTTTTCAACGCTGGATTGCACCATTGCTGGCCATGCTGCTGATGGCGGCATCGGTGTGGGCTCAGACGGCCCCGTATTCGTCGACGCCCATTCAGGCTGTGCCACCCAATATCTCGGCCCGAGATTTCCCGGCGATGATGATGTTGGCCTCATCCCGTGATCACACCTTGTTTGGTCCGATGTACACGGACTACGAAGACCTGACGGGACGTGGCCGCATCGATCCTACCTATCGCTCCGACTTCAGCTATTACGGTTACTTTGATCCCAGCAAGTGCTACAGCCACGATGGCAACAAGTTTGTGCCTGAGGCTTTTCGCGATGACACCACGTGGTGCCAGACCAGAGGGGCTGCCCGTTGGAGTGGCAACTTCCTGAACTGGGCCACCATGACGCGAGTCGATGTGGTGCGCAAGATGCTTTACGGCGGCTATCGACAAGAGGACACCGCGACATCTACCGTGCTGCAATTGGCTCAATTGGGGACCGATGCTCATGCTTTTGCAAAGTACTACCGCGGCAGCGATATTGCTCTGTACACCCCCTTTGCGACCTCGGATCTGACCAAAGATGGCTCGTATGTGGGCTTGACCACCTGCGCCATGTCGACCACCAGCGATGCCGCAACTGGCGTGCCCATTTTGCGCATGGTCAAGGGCAACTATTTGCTTTGGTCTACCACGGCCAAGAAGGTGTGTCGTTGGCGTCCTTATAAAGACACTGCGAATGCAGCCAATGCCGATTACTGGTTTGGTGTCAAGCTGGTTCAATACTTCAAACGTGATGCGGCGATTGCTGGGTCTGACTTGCGTGGCATGCCGGATCACGCAGAAATGGCGCCGTTCAATGATGCCGATGATCTACCTGTTGGTATGGGCTCTGATGGCTTGCGCATTCGCGTTCAAGCTTGTGCCAGCGTTGATTTGATGGGGCAAGAGAATTGCAAGCGCTTCGAATATCTTGACGCAAGCGGCTTAGTCAGAACGTCGCTGAAGCCGTCTGGCATTTTGGTGGACTATGGCTTTGCGGCATCGGCAACCGACTCAGCTCGAGCTGAGTTCGGCCTCGTATCCGGGAGCTACGACAACAACCTTTCGGGCGGCGTGTTGCGCAAGAACATGAGTAACCTCAACGATGAGGTCAATGCCGATGGCACGTTCTGTCATAAGTCCTCGACGCCATGCAGCGGCGGCATCATCAAATCGTTTGATGCTTTCCGCTTGTATGACGCGGGTGCCAAATACTACGCAGAGGGTGCGTATAACTGGGTGATGCCAGAGTCTTTGGTGAACAAGCAGTTTCCGTCGTGGGGCAACCCGATTGGTGAGATGCTGATAGAGGCTTTGTCTTACTACGCGCATCAAGGCGCGTCTACATACAGCGGTGCGGCTGCCATCACCATTGACACGGCGCTGGGCTTGCCTGCGCCGGATTGGCAAGACCCACTCAATGACACTGCGTTGGTGTCTGGCGCAGGGCGACTGACGCGTGGCCAGGTTTATGGCAAGAGCGTTTGCCGCCCCTTGAACACGTTGGTCATTTCCAGCAGTGCGGTCAGCTATGACCGCGATGACGTGGCGCAGTTTGACAAGTTGCCCAATCGGGGCAGCGATACATTGGCTTCGTTCACGGACACGGTGGGCGACCGCGAAGGCATCACGGGTAGCACGCGTGCTGTTG
>JAGWTE010000024.1 GCA_028869095.1 Burkholderiales bacterium | reverse complement strand
GCCACATCAATGGACAGCAACTTGCCGTGGGCCACCGGAGACAAGCCCAAAGCGGCGTGCAAGGTGCCCGTCAACTCGGGCAGGTCGTCAATGTAGGGCGCGCTGCCTTGAACGTGCAGATGGGCCGACTCATGCGGCAGTGGGCGGCCGGCGCTCATGTGGGCTCTCCCGACAAGGTGGCGGGCCAGACTTGCACTTGCTCGGGTGCGAGAGGGGCGGTGGGCCGGGTTTCCAGCCAGAAGCGCTCCAGCAAATTGGCCGCGACTTTCAAGCGGTAGCGGTCGCTGGCGCGCAGGTCGGTCATGGGGGCGAAGTCTTGTGCCAAAGCCACCTGTGCCTGCCGCAAGGTGGCTTCGGTCCATGTTTGGCCGATCATGGCTGCTTCTGCCTGGCTGGCCCGCTTGGCGGTAGCGGCCATGCCCCCCCAAGCCAAGCGCGCGGCTTGGATCGTGTCACCTTGCAGGCGGATGAACAGCCCCGCGCAAACCGCCGAGATGTCGCTGTCTCGCCGTTTGGAGATTTTGTAGGCGCGCACCAAGTCGCGGCCGGCAGCGCCTTGATCGGCCTGGGGCAGGGGCACGCGGATGCTCTGCAGCCATTCGCCAGCCTCCAGCGCGTTCTTCATGTAGTCCACGTAGAACGCTGACAGCGGTAGCTCCCGGGTGTGGTGGCCTTTGCGCAAAACCAGGGTGGCGTCCAGCGCCAGCAAAACCGGCGCCCCATCGCCAATGGGGGAGCCGTTGGCCACATTGCCCCCCAAGGTGCCCGCATGTCGGATGGGGGGCGAGGCAAAGCGCAACCAGATCTCACGCAAGTGGGGCACGGCCTCGGTCAGTGCCGACCAGGCGTCTTCCAGGCTGGCGCCGGCGCCGATGTTCAAGTGCGTGGCGGTGTGCTCGATCTGCCGCAGCGCTTGGACTTGTCCGATGTAGATGATGTCGCCCAGGTCCTTGAACTGCTTGGTCACCCACAGGCCCACATCGGTGCTGCCGGCCAGCAAGCGTGCTTGTGGCCACTGCAGGCGCCAGTTGGCCAACTCATCCAAGGTGGTGGGGGCGACAAAGCGTTGCGCGTGCCCGCCGTGGGCCTCGCTGGGGCCCACGTAGACCAGGGGCTGGGTGGCGTGGTGCTGGATGTGTGCCAGTGCTTTCAAGTTGGCGGTGTCGTCGGGTTCCACACGGGGGGCCTCGAACATCTGCTGCCCGGCATCCAGAATGGGTCGGTACCCCGTGCAGCGGCACAGATTGCCCGCCAAGGCATCGGCCAGTTCGGGTCGAGAGGGGGCTTGATCATGGGTCTGATAGACATGCCACAAGGACATCACAAAGCCTGGCGTGCAAAAGCCACATTGCGAGCCGTGGCAATCGACCATGGCTTGCTGGCAGGGGTGGAGCTGTCCGCCCTGGGCCACGTCCTCGACGGTGTAGAGCACCTTGCCGTCCAGCGTGGGCAGGAGTTGGATGCAGCTGTTGACCGTGCGTTTGACCAATTGCCCTTGCCCGTTCAGCTCGCCGACCATGACGGTGCACGCGCCACAGTCGCCCTCGGCGCAGCCTTCCTTGGTGCCGGTGCAGTGGGCTTGTTCGCGCAACCATTGCAAGACCGTGGTGGTGGGCGGCAGGCCCGACACCTGTTGCTCCCGACCCCGATGCACAAAGCGGATGGGGCGGGCGGGAAGCGGCGGTTGGGACTCGCTCATCTACGGACTCCAGCGGGCGGCCTGATGGACAGGAGCAGGGACAGGGATGCGGGGGAGGGGACCAAAACGGGCAAAGATCCCAGGGTGTCTCAAGCAGGATCTTCAAACAGGTTGTACAGCGCTGCGCCTGTTTGGTCAAAAAAGCGTAATGCGATTGAGGGGATCGGATATACGATGTCGCTTATAAGCATCATCCATTTCGGCTTATGAGCACGCACGCGGTTTTCGACAAGATCGACCTGTCTCTCATCCGGGTCCTCCACACCGTGATCACCGAACGCAGCGTTTCTCGGGCGGCCATTCGCCTGCAATCCAGTCAGCCCGCCGTCAGCGCCCAGTTGCGCCGCCTGCGCGAGTTGACGGGCGACCCTTTGCTGGTTCGATCCGGGCAGACCATGGCGCCCACCGATGTGGCCCTGAACCTGCTCAAACCCGCTGCGGCGATCTTGCAACACGCCCAGAGCATGTTCGGGCAGACCAATGCCGTGCGTGACTTTGATGCGGCCACCTCGACCCTGACCTTTCGCATCGCCACCACCGACTACCTGGACCCGTATTTCCTGCCCGAGTTGACACTGCACCTGCGTCGCCTGGCGCCCCGGGTCCGGGTCGAGGTGATCCAGCTGTCGGCTGAGTTGGATTACCGGCGCGCCCTGGCCAGAGGCGAGGTCGACCTGGTCATTGGCAACTGGCTGGAGCCATCGGACGAGTTGCATTTAGGCCGTTTGCTGAGCGATGACGTGGTGTGCCTGGTGTCCCAAAACCATCCTGCCGCGCGCTTGCCCCGTGAGGGCAAACGGGCCTGGTCGGTCGATCAATATTTGAGCAGCGAACACGTGGCCCCGCCCCCCATGCACCCTGGCGCCCTGGGCATCATTGACGAGCACCTGGCGGTGCAAGGGCTGCGCCGCAACATCGTGGTCCGCAACCCCCACTTTGCCCAGTTGCCCTACATGGTCGCCGGCTCGCTATTGGTGTTGACCACAGGGCGGCGGTTTTGTGAGCGGTATGTGCAACAACTGCCGGTCAAGATCATCCGTTGCCCGGTGGCCTTCCCGGCGATGAACTACTATCAACTCTGGCACGAGTTGACGCACCATTCCGCTGCCAGCCGTTGGTTGCGAGAGCAAGTGCGCGAGGTGGTTCGCAATCTTCAACACATCCGTCCGCCCTCACACTGACATCGATGACTCCCATGATCGACAGACGTATCCTGCGCGGCGACTTGCTGGACTTCACCGAAGATCCGGGCTTTGTTGCCCCTCACGAAGCGCAGGGCGTGCGGTATCGGCCGGATCACTTAATCCTGATGGATGCGGGCCGCATCGTGTCAGTCCAGCCCGCCCAGGACGCTTTGCCCGACAGTTGGCAAAACGTGGCGCAGTCTGATCACCGTGGCCGTTTGATCCTGCCCGGCTTCATCGACACCCACGTGCATTGCCCCCAACTGGACGTGATCGCCAGTTTTGGGGCTGAATTGCTCGATTGGCTCAACACCTACACCTTCCCGGCCGAGCGGCGTTATGTGGACCCGGCCGTGTCGTACGACGGCGCCCAGCGTTTTTTGGCTGCACTGTGGGCGCATGGCACCACCAGCGCCGTCGTCTTCCCGACGGTGCACAAGGTCAGCGCCGAGGCTTTGTTCGAGACAGCGGCCCGCCAGCACATGCGCCTGATCACCGGCAAGGTGCTGATGGACCGCCACGCCCCCGATGGCTTGCGTGACGATGTCGATCAGGCCGAGAAAGACTGCGTCGACCTGATCGACCGCTGGCACGGCCAAGACCGCCAGGCCTTTGCCGTGACCGTGCGCTTTGCCCCCACCAGCACGCCTGAGCAATTGCGCATGGCCGGGCGCTTGTGCCAAACCTATGCCGGCACCTACATGCAAACCCACGTGGCCGAGAACCGGGCCGAGGTCCAATGGGTGGCCGACTTGTTCCCAACCGCTCGCAGCTACCTGGACGTGTACGACCGCGATGGCCTGATCGGCCCCCGGGCCGTGTTGGCGCACGGCATCTGGCTGGACGAGTGTGACCGCGCCGTGTTGCGCGACAGTGGCGCGCAGATCGCCCACAGCCCCTCGTCCAACCTGTTTTTGGGCAGCGGCCTGTTTGACTGGGCCACGGCGCAAAAAGAAGGGGTCAAAGTCAGCCTGGCCAGCGATGTGGGCGGCGGCACCAGCCTGTCCATGCTGCGCAACATCGGCGACGCTTACAAAATCCAGGCCCTGCAAGGCACTCGCCTGACGGCCTGGAAGGCGCTGTACACCGCCACGCTGGGCGCCGCCAATCACCTGGGCCTGTCGCACGAAATCGGCCGAATCGAGCCCGGCTGCATGGCCGACCTGGCCGTGTGGCAATGGGCGGTTGGCCCGGTGGCGACGCATCGCGACACCCTGGCGCAACGTTCTTTGCATGAACGCCTGTTTGCCTGGATGACACTGGGCGACGAACGCAACCTGATTTCGACCTGGATCGCGGGCCGTCCGGTCTACGAAGCACCGCTGGCAGAGGTTTGAGCCGCATGACTTATCGACTAGAGCTACAGGCCATCACCAAGCAGTACCCGGGCGTGCTGGCCAATGATCGCGTCAGCCTGAAGGTGCGCCCCGGCCAGATCCATGCTGTTTTGGGTGAAAACGGCGCCGGCAAATCCACCCTGATGAAAATCATCTTTGGCGCGGTCAAACCCGACAGCGGGCAAGTGCTGTTCAACGACACGCCGGTGCACATCCGCTCGCCCCACGAGGCGCGGGCCTTGGGCATCAGCATGGTGTTCCAGCACTTTTCTTTGTTCGACACCCTGACCGTGGCCGAGAACGTCTGGCTGGGGCTGGACAAGAGCCACTCCTTGGCGGGCATCACCGAACGCATCAGCGCCGTGGCGGCTGACTACGGTCTGGAAGTCGACCCCTTGCGCCCCGTCCACTCACTCACGGTGGGCGAGCGCCAAAGGGTGGAGATCGTGCGGGCCCTGCTGACCAACCCGCAGCTCTTGATTCTGGATGAGCCCACTTCGGTGCTGACCCCGCAGGCGGTGGACAAGCTCTTTGTGACCCTGCGCCAATTGGCCAGCCGGGGTTGCTCCATTTTGTACATCAGCCACAAGCTCGACGAGATCCGCGCCTTGTGCCATCACTGCACGGTGATGCGGGCCGGGCGGGTCACGGGCGAGGTCAATCCCGCCCTTGAATCCAACGCCAGCCTGTCGCGCATGATGATTGGCAAAGAGCCGCCTGAGTTGCAGCGGACGGCGCCTGCTTTGGGCGACGTGGCCTTGTCGGTCAAAGGCCTGAACGTGCCCAAGCACGACCCGTTTGGCGTCAGCCTGCATGACATCAACCTGGAGCTGCGCGCCGGTGAAATCCTGGGCATCGCTGGCGTGTCAGGCAATGGCCAACAAGCCCTGATGGCCGTGCTGAGCGGTGAAGATCCTCGGGCCGAGCCGGGCCAAGTGACCTTGTTTGAGCATGACATTGGTCGGGCTTCGCCCCGCCTGCGTCGACACCTGGGCCTCAACAGCGTGCCGGAAGAGCGGCTGGGCCGGGGTGCCGTGCCCACCCTGTCTTTGGCCCATAACACCTTGCTGACCCGCACCGATGCCATTGGCCCCGGTGGCTGGCTGCGCGTGCAGGGCATCAAGGGCATGACCCTGGAGTTGATCGAGCGCTTCAAAGTCAAGGCCAGTGGCCCGGAGGCGCCTGCCAAGAGCCTGTCAGGCGGCAACCTGCAAAAGTTCATCATGGGCCGCGAGATCGATGCCGAGCCCGAGGTGCTGCTGGTGTCGCAGCCCACCTGGGGTGTGGACGTGGGAGCGGCGGCTCAGATCCGGGGCGAATTGCTCAAGTTGCGTGACGCAGGCTGCGCGATCTTGGTCGTCAGTGAGGAGTTGGACGAATTGTTTGAAATCAGCGACCGGCTGATGGTGATGGCCAAGGGCCGCCTGTCGCCCAGCGTGCCCATTGAGCAGGCCTCGGTGGATCAGATCGGGGTCTGGATGAGCGGCTTGTGGGATCAGCCAGCGGAGGTCTCGCATGTTCAAGCTTGAGCAGCGTCCGACCCCGTCCCGTTGGCTGTCCATTGCCTCGCCGTTCATCGCGCTGTTGATCACCGTGCTGGTCGGGACCGTGATGTTCTGCTGGCTGGACAAAAGCCCGCTGGACGGCTTGCGCATGTTCTTTTGGGAGCCCATCAAGTCCGGCTATGCCTGGTCGGAGTTGAGCGTCAAGGCCACACCTTTGGTGCTGATTGCACTGGGCCTGGCGGCCTGCTTTCGGGCCAATTTGTGGAACATCGGGGCCGAAGGGCAGTTTGTTTTGGGGGCCATTTGCGCGGGCGGTGTGGCCATGCAGGCCTCACCAGAATCCCGCCACTGGTGGGTATTGGTGTTGGTGGCGGGGGCGTTTGGCGGCGCGGTGTGGGCGGGCGTGGTGGCATGGTTGCGCGAGCGCTTCAACACCAATGAAATCCTGGTCAGCCTGATGCTGGTTTACGTGGCCGAGATGCTTTTGAGCTACCTGGTCTACGGCCCCTGGAAGGACCCGCTGGGCTACAACTTCCCGCAAACCATCACCTTCGTGGATGCCGCCCGGGTGCCCAAATTGTTCAGTGGGCTTCGTGCTCACATTGGCTTGCCGATTGCGGCGGTGGCCGTCGTGGGATTTTCCATTTTCTTGTTCCGCACGTTTGCGGGCTTCCAGCTGCAGGTGGGTGGCTTGGCGCCCAGCGCAGCGCGATACGCGGGCTTTTCGTCCAGCCGATCTTTGTGGACGGCCATGCTGCTGTCGGGTGCCATGGCCGGGTTGGCGGGGGCGTTGGATGTGGCAGGGCCTCAAGGTCAGTTGACCCCGTTTGTGCCGATGGGCTATGGCTTTGCCGCCATCATCGTGGCCTTTGTGGGGCGCCTCAACCCGGTTGGCATCGTCTTGTCGGCCATTTTGATGAGCATGTTCTACATCGGGGGTGAATTGGCTCAGTCGCGCCTGGGCATGCCCAAGGCCATGACGGGGGTGTTCCAGGGCCTGCTGTTGTTTGCCCTGCTGGCCTGCGACACCTTCATCCATCAACGTTTGCGCTGGGTGCCCAAGGCGTCCACCAAAGCATCTGCCAAGCATCAACACGCATGAGCATGATCACACCCGATTCGGCTGCCTTGCTGATAGCGGCCACGCTCAATGCCGGCACGGTTGTGGCGCTGGCTTCCTTGGGCTTGTTGCTCAATGAGCGCTCTGGGGTTGTCAACCTGGGGGCCGAGGGCATGATGCTGGTGGCCGCCATTGCCGGCTTTGCCACAGGCGTGCACACGGGCAGCGACACCTTGGGCTTCATCGCAGGGGCCGTGGCTGGCTCGCTCATGGCGTCCTTGTTGGGCGTGCTGGTCATCTACCTCAATACCAACCAGTACGCCACGGGGCTGGCCTTGAGCTTGTTTGGCGGGGGACTGTCGGCCTTCCTGGGTTTGCCGTATTCCCAAGAGCGCCTGCCGGCTCGGCCGCATTTCGACATCCCAGGCTTGGCTGACTTGCCTTTTGTCGGGCCCGCTTTGTTCCGGCACCATCCTCTGGTGTATGGCACCTTGGCCTTGACGCTGGCACTGAGTTGGTTTTTGTACCGCTCGCGCGCCGGCTTGGTGCTGCGTGCCGTGGGCGAGTCCCCCGAATCGGCGCATGCGCTGGGCTACCCCGTACAACGCATTCGCTTGGCCGCCGTCATGGCGGGTGGGGCCTTGTGCGGTCTGGCGGGCGCTTACTTGTCCCTGGTCTACACCCCGTTCTGGGTGGACGGCATGGTGGCTGGCAAAGGCTGGATCGCGCTGGCGCTGACGACCTTTGCCACCTGGCGCCCGGCCCGAGTCTTGCTGGGGTCTTTGTTGTTTGGGGGCGTGACGATGTTGCAGTTCCAGCTTCAAGGCCAAGGCATCAACGTGCCCAGCCAGTTGCTGACGGCCTTGCCTTATCTGGCCACCATCGTGGTGCTGGTGCTGATCTCGCGCAATCCGATGTGGATACGCATCAACATGCCTGCTTCCTTGGGTAAACCCTTCCATCCGGGCGCCTGACAGGGCATCATCCTTGTCGATCGCCCGCTATTGACCTTTGTTTTACCGCTTTGTTTGGTGTTTTTTCAAACTTGGAGATGACATGACTTCACAAGTGTCCAAACGCGCTTTGTTGAAATGGGCTGGCTTGGCCGGTGTGGCTGCCACAGCAGCGCTGGTTGGTTGCGGCAAGAAGGAAGCCCCAGCGGCCGATGCCGCTTCTGCTGCGTCCGCGCCTGCCTCTGCATCTGCGGCCAAACAAGCGCCCTTGAAGGTGGCGTTTGCCTACGTAGGCCCAGTGGGTGACGCGGGTTGGACCTTTGCACACAACAAAGGCCGTCTGGCCATTCAAAAGGAATTTGGCGACAAGGTGGAAACCACCTTCGTCGAAAAAGTGCCTGAGGGCCCTGACGCCGAACGCGTGCTGCGCGACCTGGTGGGCCAAGGCAACAAGCTGATCTTTGGCACCACCTTTGGCTACATGGAGCCCATGCTCAAGGTCGCAGCCGACAGCAAGGACGTGAAGTTCGAGCACGCCACCGGCTACAAGACGGCCGAGAACATGCGTACCTATGATTCGCGCACCTATGAAGGCGCCTACATGGCCGGTGTGATCGCGGGCAGCATGACCAAGACCAACACCCTGGGCGTGGTGGGCTCCATTCCCATTCCAGAGGTGATTCGCAACATCAACGCGTTCACCTTGGGTGCCCAAAGCGTCAACCCCAAGATCACGACCAAGGTGGTCTGGGTCAATGGCTGGTTCGACCCCCCGAAGGAAACCGAAGGCGCGCAAAGCCTGATCAATCAGGGGGCCGATGTCCTGTTCCAGAACACCGACTCGCCCGCCGTGCTGCAGACCGCTGAGAAGGCCGGCAAATTTGCCTTCGGCTGGGACTCTGACATGAGCAAGTTCGGGCCCAAGTCTCACCTGGCGTCCAGCATCATCAACTGGGGCCCGTACTACATCAAAGCGACCAAAGACGCTTTGGAAGGCACCTGGAAGACCGGCGCCGTGTGGTGGGGCGTGAAGGAAGACGCGATTGATATCGTCTCCATCTCGGACAAGGTTCCCGGTGATGTCAAGGCCAAGATTGACACCATCAAGGCCGGCTTGAAGGACGGCAGCTTCGCCATCTGGAAGGGGCCGATCAAGGGGCAAGATGGCAAGGATGTGGTGGCCAAGGACACCATTGCAGACGACGGCTTCCTGCATGGCATCAACTTCTACGTGAAGGGCGTGGAAGGTTCGATCCCATCGGGCAAGTAAGCGCCATCGCGCATCTGTACGAGGGCTGCCGAATCCGGTGGCCCTTTTTTGATTGAAGAAGCTTCATTGAAGAAGCCGCACTGAAAAAAGGATTTGCCATGGCCGCCATGCCTGCTGTCACCATTGACTCATCCAAGCTGCCTGCTTTGTTGCAAGCCATGCCCAAGGCCGAGCTGCACATGCACATCGAAGGCTCGCTGGAGCCCGAATTGATCTTTGCCCTGGCGCAGCGCAATGGCGTGCAGTTGAGCTACCCCAGCGTGGAAGCCTTGCGTGCAGCGTATGCGTTCAGCGATCTGCAAAGTTTTTTGGATATCTACTACGCCGGTGCCTCGGTCTTGCTCAAAGAGCAGGACTTTCATGACATGGCCTGGGCCTATCTGAGCAAGTGCAAGGCCGAGAACATCTTGCGCACCGAGATGTTCTTTGACCCGCAGACCCACACCGATCGCGGCGTGCCGTTTGAGGTCGTCATCAAAGGCCTGAGCTCGGCGTGCGAGCGTGCGCGAACCGAGCTCGGCGTCAGCGCTGCCCTGATCATGTGCTTCTTGCGGCACCTGTCTGAAGACGAGGCACTGGCCACCTTGGAGGCGTCTTTGCCCTACAAGGACCATTTCATCGGCGTGGGCCTGGACTCCAGCGAGCGCGGCCATCCACCCGAGAAATTTGCCCGCGTCTTTGCCCGATGCCAAGAGCTGGGCCTGCACTTGGTGGCCCATGCGGGCGAGGAGGGGCCGCCTCAATACATCTACAACGCGCTGGACATCCTGCACGTTGAGCGCATCGACCATGGCGTGCGTTGTGTGGAAGACCCCGCCTTGGTGCAACGCCTGATCCAGCAAGGCACGGCCCTGACGGTGTGCCCGCTGTCCAACGTCAAGCTGTGTGTGTTCAAGGATTTGAAGCAACACAACCTCAAGACCCTGCTGCGTCAGGGCGTCAAGGTGACCATCAACTCAGACGACCCGGCCTACTTTGGCGGCTACCTGAACCAGAACTACCTGGAAACGGCTGCCGCGCTGGATTTGACGGCCCAGGATGCCTACACCCTGGCCCGCAACAGCTTTGAAGCGGCTTTTGCCTCAGAGGCGGACAAGGCCAACTGGATCGCCCAACTGGATCAGACCTTCACACGCTTTGCGGCCTGAGGCCTGAGCTCACTGGCGAAACGTTTGGGTGGTGGGGCCTTTGGCGGGAATGAACTGCACCGACGACAAAATCGCCAGCGCAATGGCCAGGGGCACCGTGGCGATGTAGCCCAGGTGCTTGAAGCCCATGGCGCCCAAGATGGCGCCAACGCTGAATGCACCCACCAAGGTCAAATGCAGACGCAAACGCGCCATGTTGGCTTGCACCCGCATCATGGTCGGGTCAGCCGGCGTGCCATTCCAGTACAGGATCTTGCCGATCTCGATCCCAATGTCCGTGATCATGCCGGTGACGTGGGTGGTGCGAATTTCCGCATTCGAGATCTTGGTGATCATGGCGTTTTGCAAGCCCATCACATAGCTCAGCAAGCCCACCGTCCAATACACCAGTGCATTGAAGCCATGGTCGTTGTACTTGCCGCCCAACAGGCCAAAAGCCAATAGCAATGAGGCTTCCAGCAACAAAGGCAGCGAGTACTCATGGCGACTGCGTTGGCGTCGCGCCCAGTTGATCATGATGGCCGAGGTCGCGGCACCGGCCAGAAAACTGATCAACGCTGTCAGGCAAGACCACACCAGATCGTGATCACCCAGGATCAAGGCATCGGCCATGCTGGAGACCATGCCCGTCATGTGCGAGGTGTATTGCCCCACGGCCAGAAAACCGCCCGCGTTGGTGGCCCCCGCGATGAATGCCAGCGACAAACCCAGGTGGATGTTGGTGCGTCGGGTGCGCTCGGGGGCCGTCAGGGTTCGCAGGTAATCAACAGGCATGGCAAGGGTAGGCGAGGGGCGTCACAATCACATCTCCATCATCGCCTAAATATACCGCTGCATGCCCAACACCCAGAGTGATTTCATCGGAGTGCGCGTTTCCGTCTGGCGCTGGGCCTGGACCCAGATGCGCCGCGACTGGCGCTCAGGCAGCATGCGCTTCTTGTTGGTATCGGTGGTCCTGGCCGTGACGGCGCTCAGTGCCGTGGCCTTTTTTGCCGATCGCATTGAGGCGGGCCTGACCCGTGATGCTGCCCAACTGATCGGCGGCGACGCAGTCGTGGTGGCCGACCAGCCCGTGCCAGATGCCCTGGTTGAGCAAGCCCAGCAAACGGGCCTGCGATTGGCCCACACGGCGGTCTTGGCCAGCATGGCGCGTGCCCCGGACGACAAAGGTGGCGACAGCAAACTGGTGGCGCTCAAGGCGGTGGACACGGCTTATCCCCTGCGCGGCAAGCTGCGCCTGGGCTCGGTGCAGCCCGATGGCTCGGTGCGGGCAGAGCGCGAGGCGCCCTTGGGTGGCCCGCCAGCTGGCTCGGCCTGGGTGGACGCGGGCGTCTTGCTGGCCTTGAATCTGCACGTGGGTGACGCCTTGTGGTTGGGCGACAAAACCTTCACTGTGGCCGACGTGATCGCCACCGAGCCCGATCGTGGCGCCGGTTTCATGACCTTTGCGCCACGGGTCATGATCCGCGCGGCCGACTTGGCTGCCACCGCCCTGGTGCAGCCCGCCAGCCGGGTGACCTACCGCCTGCTGGTGGCGGGGCCCGCGCGACCGCAAGACGCAGGCTTTGGCCCGGGCGACAAAGAACGGGACGATCAACGTCCTGTGCTGGATCGCTTTGTGAAACAGGCCCAGCAGCACTCAGACAAGGTGCGCGGCGTGCGGGTCGAAACCATGGAACAAGGGCGCCCGGAAATGCGCTCAACTCTGGACCGCGCCGGCCTGTTCCTGCGCCTGGTGGCCTTGCTGGCAGGCTTGTTGTCTGCCGTGGCGGTGGCCATGGTGGCCCGCGATTTTGCGCAAAACCGCCTGGATGACTGCGCCTTGTTGCGCGTGCTGGGCGTGCCCCAAAGCCTGATGGCGCGAATCTACGCCATTGAATTTTTGCTGGTGGGCCTGCTGGCCAGCGCCATCGGGCTGCTCTTGGGCTGGCTGTGCCACCAGGTCTTCGTGGCCTTGCTGGCCGACCTGGTCTCCGTGGCATTGCCGCCTCCCGGATGGCGGCCCTTTGCCGTGGGCACGGGCGTGGGCGTGTTGCTGACCCTGGGCTTTGGCCTGCCGTCCGTGCTGCAACTGGCCCAAGTGCCACCCCTGCGTGTCATGCGCCGTGATCTGGGCACGCTGCAACCCATGTCCTTGCTGGCCTGGCTGGCGGGCATTGGCAGCCTGACGGCTTTGCTGTTGCTGGTGGCGCGTGACTGGAAGCTGGGGGGCATTGCCCTGGGCGGCTTTGCCGGTGCCGTGTTGGTGTTTGCTTTTTTGACTGGGGCGCTGGTCTGGTTGTTGCGTCGGCTCAGTCATGGCTGGGGCCCGCGTTTACCCATTGCCTGGACCCTGTCGATTCGCCAGTTGACCGCCCAACCCATGCAAACCGTGGTGCAGGTGTCGGCCCTGGCTGTGGGCCTGTTGGCGCTGATGCTGCTGGTTTTGCTACGCACGGATTTGATCGACAGCTGGCGCAATGCCACGCCGCCGGACGCGCCCAACCGCTTTGTCATCAATATCCAGCCTGACCAGCAGGACACCTTTCGGTCCATGCTCAAAGAGGCGGGCGTGGCCAAATTCGACTGGTATCCCATGGTCCGAGCTCGCCTGATTGGTGTCAACGGCAAGGCCATCCATTCGCAGGACTACACCGAGGAGCGGGCGCAACGCCTGGTGGAGCGCGAATTCAACGTCAGCTACGCAGCCCAGGCGCCTCAGCACAACGAGATCGTGGCAGGGCGTTATCGGCCCAATGAGCCCGACGCGTTCAGCGTGGAAGAGGGGCTGGCCAAGACCTTGGGCCTGAAGCTGGGGGATCGGCTGCGTTTTGACCTGGCGGGCACGCAGCAAGAAGGACGCATCACCAGCTTGCGCAAGGTGGACTGGTCATCCATGCGGGTCAATTTCTTCGTGATTGCGCCGATGGTGTCCGAGCCTCAGTGGCCGGTCACCTACATCAGTGCCTTTCGCTCGCCTGCGCAGGGCTCGCTCGATCGCAATCTGGTGCAGACTTTTCCCAACCTGACCGTGGTCGACGTGTCGGCCACCTTGGCTCAGATCCAATCCATCCTGGGGCAGGTGATCACGGCGGTGGAGTTTTTGTTCGCCTTCACCCTGGCAGCGGGCCTGATCGTGTTGATGGCCGGCTTGCTGACCTCGCGTGAGCGGCGCGCGTCCGAATGGGCCATCTGGCGGGCCATGGGCGCCAGCCAGCACTTGCTGGCACGGGTTCAGTGGGGGGAGTTGATGCTGATGGGTGCGCTGGCGGGCGCTTTGGCGGCCAGTGCGTCCCTGCTCATTGGCTGGGCGCTGGCGGCCAAGGTCTTCGAGTTCGAATGGCATGCCCAGTGGTGGTGGCCTGCGCTTGGCGCGGTGATTGGCGCCTTGCTGGCCAGCGGCGCCGGCTGGTGGAGCTTGCGCGGCGTCTTGCAGCAGCCGGTGATGGCCGTGCTGCGCCGCGCCGAGTGATCAATCCGTCAGGCTGTTGATCAAGCCCATTTCCGAGCTGCCCATCAGGGATTCGATGTCCATCAGGATCAGCAGGCGGTCGTTGACGTTGGCGATGCCGGTCATGTAGGTGGTGTCCACCACCGAATTGCTCATTTCGGGGGCGGGTTGAATCACCTGTTCAGACAATTGCATCACGTCGCTGACCGAGTCCACCACCGCGCCCAGGACGCGGCCGCGCACATTGAGCACGATCACCACGGTGAAGCTGTCGATGCCGGCTTCGCCGTTTTCGTTGAAGCAATTGAACTTGACGCGCAGATCGACGATGGGGACGATCACACCGCGCAGGTTGACCACGCCCTTGAGGTAGGAGGGCGCGTTGGCGATCTTGGTGGGGGGCTCATAGGATCGGATCTCCTGAACTTTCAGGATATCGATGCCGTATTCCTCCGTACCCAGGCGGAAGGTGAGGTATTCGCGGCCTGCAGGCACATGGCGCACTTGACGCGCCTGGTTAGCTCGGGCACCGAAACCGGAAGGGGCGGCCCCAGGTGCTGCGCGGTTGGCCTTGGGGGATGCTTCTAGTAGGGCTTCCATGCTCGTCCTCAATCGTGTCGTCGTGCGCCGAGCGGGGCGCACACCGTGGTTGACTCTCTCCACGTTGACTATCGGACTTTGGCTGGAAAACTAAAGGCCAGTCCAGAAAAAAACTGACGCAGGTGGTTCAGAAATGGAGCCCGTACCAACCCAGACCCAGCCCCCAGCCACGGCTGTGTGGCGTGGCATTGCCCTCTGATGTGGTCAGATCCAGGCCCAATACGTCAGACAACAGCCACCAACGTACGCCGACCACCCGTGTAGCGGGCGTGCGGCTGTCTCCCTGCCATTCAGCAAAAGCCATGGTTCGGTCGTTGATGGCATAAACCAGCGCGCCACCATAGGTGGTGGCTTTTTCTACGGGGATTTGGGGGTGGGAGTGCCCCAAATTCAGGTGGATGGTCCAGCGATCATTGATCGGGTAGCTGGCCAGGGCCAAAGCGGTCCAGTGGCCGAAATGACGCTCAGTTTCTCCAAAGGCTTTTTCTGTGACCAGGCCCGCCTTGGCACCAAATCGCCAACCGTTCCAGCCCAAAAATTCAGGCGCCCATTTCAACGAGGCACTGATGCCGTGTTGGGCCACACTGGCTGGTGCTGGTAAATCCCATTCCGCGCCCAATTCCAGACCATCGTAGACACCGCAGGCGGGGGCAATATGACTGTGCCGCGCATCGTTGGCACGGTCCACCCAGCCTTCCAGTTGGCAAATGCCCCGGTCGTTGACGCTGGCATCGTCAGTCGACACAGGGCGGCCAGCCCAGACGGGCAAGCCCATGGCCAGCAAACCGAAGGCCAAGGTTTTGTGCATGCCTTGTCAGATACGGAACACTGACATCGAGTGGGTCAGCTTATTGGCCTGTTCCTTGAGGCTGGCGGCGGCGGCGGCCGATTGCTCAACCAGGGCTGCATTTTGCTGCGTCATCTGGTCCAGGCTGTTGACGGCCAGATTGACCTGTCCAATGCCATTGCTTTGTTCGGTCGATGCGGTCGTGATCTCGCTGATGATGTCTGAGACACGTTGGACGCTGGAGAGGATTTCTTGCATGGCGGCACCGGCATCGTGAACCAATCGGGTTCCAGATTCTACTTTTTCACCAGATGCAAGAATCAAGTGTTTGATCTCTTTTGCGGCGGTGGCACTACGCTGCGCCAAGCTGCGCACTTCACCTGCTACCACCGCAAAACCGCGGCCTTGCTCGCCTGCGCGGGCCGCCTCGACGGCCGCATTCAGCGCCAGGATGTTGGTCTGGAAGGCAATGCCGTCAATCACACTGATGATGTCATTGATGCGTTTGCTGGTGCTGTCGATCTCGCCCATATTGGCCACGACTTCCGAGACGATCGAGCTGCCGCGTTGGGCTGCATTGGCGGCGCCACTGGCCAGCACGTTGGCCTGGCCGGCTGAGTCGGCGCTCTGGCGCACCGTCTCGGTCAGCTGATGCATGGACGATGCTGTCTCTTGCAGGCTGGATGCGGTGCTTTCCGTCCGGCTGGAGAGGTCCATGTTGCCGCTGGCGATTTCAGTCGACGCGACCGAGATGGATTCAGCAGATCGGCGCACATCGCCCACGATGGCCTTGAGCGATTCCTGCATGTCGTTGAGCGCAGCCAGCAGTTGAGCCGGTTCATCCTGGCCCAGGATGTCCGCACGATGGCCCAAATCACCCCGTGCAATGCCCAGTGCCATCTGGCGGGCCTGCTCAATCGGACGGCAAATGGACAGTTGATTGAGGATGGTCAGCGGCGCCACCACCAAGATGGTCAACACCACCGAGGCAATGAACCAAGCCATGGTGGCATCAATGTTGTTGTCATGAGCCTGGCTGGACGCAGCCAACGCCCGTGTGATCACTTGGTCGGCTGTTGCCAAAGGGGTTTCGAACTGATCGGCCAGGGTGCTTGGGGTCGCAAAAGCGGCCACGGCGTCCTTGGGGGTCATGCCCGCTTGGCTCAAGCCAGTTTTGGCGGCTTCTACGCCTTGTTTGTATTGGGCCAGTTGAGCCTGGAAACTTTTGATGATGGGGTTGTCCTCGTCCTCTGCACCTTCCAGCATTTTGGCGCTGGCCGATTGGACGTGTTCCACATCGGCCTGCCAAGCCAGAGAGGCGGCGTTGACCGCACTGGCATCACCGGCCGACAAGAGCATTTGCTTCTCATGCAGACGCAACTGGCCCACTGCGGCATGAAGCGTGGCCATCGTTTGCGACTCCTGAGCGGTGGCCATCCAAGTCTGAGCGGCCTGGTGGTTCTGATTCAGGCCCAGCAGGCCGACGCCACCCACCATGATGAGCAAGCCCAGGACGACGCCGATGGCACTGTACATGCGGGTCTGGATGGTAAATCCACGCATGATGCTGAAGAAATTCATGACTCGATCCCGATAAAACTAATCGCAATGACGTGGCGCCCACGTGAGTCCGGACACCTTGACCTGAGCCGTTTCGGCATTTTTTTCACGCACTTGAGACAAACGCCACGCCGTCAAGGCATGAAAAAACGCCACCGGGCGTGAGCCACGGTGGCGTTCAAATGCGAAAGGTGGGGCTTAGACGTTGAACAGGAAGTTCAGCACATCGCCGTCTTTCACCACGTATTCTTTGCCTTCTGCGCGCATCTTGCCGGCATCTTTTGCGCCAGATTCACCCTTGTACTGAATGAAGTCCTCATAAGCGATGGTCTGTGCACGGATGAAGCCGCGCTCGAAATCGGTGTGGATCACGCCGGCCGCCTGCGGAGCGGTGTCGCCCACGTGGATGGTCCAGGCGCGCACTTCCTTGACACCTGCTGTGAAGTAAGTTTGCAGACCCAGCAGCTTGAATGCGGCGCGGATCAGGCGGTTCAGGCCGGGTTCGTCCTGCCCCATTTCTGCCAGGAACATGGCGCGGTCTTCGTCGTCCATTTCAGCCAGTTCGGCTTCTGTTTTGGCGCAGATGGCCACCACTGCACCCTTTTGGGCGGCAGCGTATTCCTTCAAGCGGTCCAGCAGGGGGTTGTTCTCAAAGCCCGTCTCTGACACGTTGCCCACAAACATGGCGGGCTTGGCCGTGATCAGGCACAAGGGCTTGAGCAGCGCCCATTCTTCCTTGCTGAAATCGATCGAACGGACAGGCTTGGCTTCGTTGAGCGAGGCCTGGCACCTGTCCAGCACCTTGACCAGCGCTTGCGCTTCCTTGTCGCCGGCGCGAGCCGTCTTGTTGTAGCGCACCAGGCTTTTGTCGACCGTGCTCAAGTCAGCCAGACACAATTCGGTCTGAATGACTTCGATGTCGGCAATGGGGTCGACCTTGCCAGCCACGTGGATCACGTTGTCGTCTTCAAAGCAGCGCACCACGTTGACGATGGCGTCGGTTTCGCGGATGTGCGAGAGAAACTGGTTACCCAGACCTTCCCCCTTGGATGCACCTGCCACCAGGCCAGCGATGTCGACGAATTCAACAATGGCAGGCAAAATGCGCTCAGGCTTGACGACTTCGGCCAGCTTGTCCAGGCGGGGGTCGGGCACTTCGACCACGCCTACATTGGGCTCAATGGTGCAGAAGGGATAGTTCTCCGCCGCGATGCCGGCCTTGGTCAGGGCGTTGAAGAGGGTGGATTTGCCAACGTTGGGCAAACCCACGATGCCGCATTTGAGGCTCATGAAAAATCCTTTGAATCGATAGCCCAATTGTATTCAAGGATCGCAGCGAACCTGGGCGCGAGCATGACGCTGCCCCTCAAGCCTCATTGGGCGCAGGGGGCTGCGCTTTGGGTGGACGCTCGGTGTGGGCCTCTCGCAAAGGCTCTTTCGACGCCCAAAAGGCCAACTCTCGCAGCAACTGTTGGCGGTTGACAGGTTTGGTCAAAATGGCGTTCATGCCTGCGCCCAGGCACAACTCGCGATCTTGTGAGAACGCATTGGCCGTCAGACCGATCACCGGCACGTCTCGGGCCAGTTCGCCAGCCTCTCCCGCGCGCAAGCGCCGCGTGGCTTCCAGTCCGTCCATCCCTGGCATTTGCCAGTCCATCAGGACCACAGATGGGCGATGAATCTTGAGATAGTCCAGTGCCGCCGCACCGTTGTCCAAGGTCTGCACCATGGCGCCAGCCTGGCTGAGCACGTCGCTGGCGAGCATGCAGTTCAGGGCGTCGTCATCGGCCACCAAAACGGTGTGTCCCACCAGGCTGGCCAGTGTTTCAACTTTGGCCGACGTGGCCAATTCAGGGCTTTGTGCAATGGGCAGAGGCAGGTCGATGTCGATGCGCGTGCCCAGACCTGGTGCGCTGCGTAGCTGCAAATGGCCGCCCATCAAGGTCACCAATTCCTTGGTGATCGTCAGGCCCAGGCCGACGCCTTGGTGTTGGCGCGTGGTCTGGTTGTCGATTTGGTAGAACGCTTCAAACACCTTGGCCTGGTGCGCCTCTTCCATACCGGGGCCGGTGTCGATCACACTGAAACGGACCCAGTTTTCGTTTGTCGGGGCATCGGGTGTTTGGCGAAGGGACACCGCGATGTGCCCTTGCATCGTGAACTTGCTGGCGTTGCCCAGCAGGTTGATCAGGATCTGGGTCAGCCGCAACTCGTCGCCCATGCGCAGGGTGGGCAGGTCGTCTGGCAGCCCTGTCAGCAGACGCAGCCCTTTGGCTTCTGTCAGGGGTTTGATGGCATCACAGGCCTTGCGCAGCACATTGGCCAGGTCCACCACTTGAACGTGGGGCTGAAGTTGGCCGGACTCAATGCGAGACAGCTCCAGGATCTGATCGATCAGGCTCAGCAAGTGATGGCCGCTGGTCTGGATGGTGTTGACCAGGCGGGTATCCCGCTCGGCATCAATGGGCAAGCCAATGCGGTCCGATAGCAGATCTGAAGACACCAGCATGGCGTGCAAAGGCGTGCGCAGTTCATGGCTCATGACGGCCAGAAACCGGCTTTTGGCTTGGGACGCCGCTTCTGCTTCTTCTTTGGCCTGGGCCAACTCTTCCGTGCGCTCCTGCACCCACGACTCCAGGGCATGCTGGGCATCCAGCGGGCCGTCGTCTCGGCCAGCCACGATCAGGCCGATGCCATTTTTGAGGCGGTCCACGCTCATCAGGCAAAACAGAAAGGTCAACTGCATCAACACGCCATTGACCAGGAATGACTGCAACACGCCGCGCCAGGCGGCGTCTTTGGCAATCCACTCCAGAAACACAGCAGGCAAGGCCACCAGTCCCAGTAAGCCCAGTGAAATGCCAAACGCCCAGCGCCAGGGAAAGGCCAATTGCAGCACCAAGGCGATGACCGGCATCCACAGCAAGTTATTGGCCAAGAAATAGGGCGAGGCCGTGTTGGGCGCCATGAACAACACGCTGAACGAGCTGGCCACGAAGTACACCGCAAGCGCAG
>JAGWTE010000023.1 GCA_028869095.1 Burkholderiales bacterium | reverse complement strand
TCACAAGGACAGGTGCTGGCCTATCTGTATGACGTGGACGATCTGGGCATTGGCACCCTGATCTCGCACGGCGCGCGCTCGGTTCACACGGCCACGGCGGGTCAGACCATCAGCTACCCGATTGGCATGCACATGGCCGCCTACACCGTACCGGCCGGGCATCACCTCAGCCTGGTGCTCGACACGCAGGACGCGCATTACGCCCCGGCCAGCAACAGCACCTTTGGCATGGACTTCATGTTTTCGTCGAGCCTGCTGTCCAGCCTGACGATTCCTTATATCAACTGATCCCCGATCAATCAGCGAGCATCAAGAATGCCCCACCTTCGCGTCGTGACTGACACGACGTAAAAAGCCCGGTCACATGCCGGGCTTTTTCTACCTTGATTCGATGCGGGATCGACCTCAGCGAATGCGCATCCCCGGCTGTGCGCCCACCACAGGTTCGAGCACATAGATACCAGGATTGCCCTTTTCATCGGCATGGGATGCCGCCAACACCATGCCTTCGCTGACACCAAACTTCATCTTGCGCGGGGCCAGATTGGCCACCATCACGGTGTGCTTGCCGATCAGGTCTTCAGGCTTGTAGGCCTCTTTGATGCCAGAGAAGACATTGCGGGTGCGACCCTCGCCCACATCCAGCGTCAGGCGCAGCAACTTGGTGCTGCCTTCCACGTGCTCGGCGTTGACGATCTTGGCAATGCGCAGGTCCACCTTGACGAAGTCGTCGATGGTGATGGTGGGGGCGATGTCTTCTCCGCCGGGTTTGACGGCCTCAACAACGGGCACCTCTTCCACCTTGGGCTCGAACAGCGCATCCAGCATCTTGGGGTCCACACGTTGCATCAGGTGCTTGTACTCGCCAATGGCGTGGGCGCCCAACAGCTTGCTGGCATCCATCATGGTCATCGGCTCGACCTTCAAGAAGGCTTCCACATTGGCCACCAAAGCGGGCAACACGGGCTTGAGGTAAATGCTCAACAGGCGGAAGGCCTCAATGCACACCGTGCAGACCTCTTGCAGGCGGGTGTCCTGCCCTTCCTGCTTGGCCAGCTCCCATGGCTTGTTGGCGTCGACGTATTCGTTCACACGGTCGGCCAGCAGCATGATCTCGCGCAGCACCTTGCCCAACTCGCGCTGTTCGTAAAACTCGCCGACGCCAGTGCGACCGGCTTGCAAGGTGCTCAGCAAAGTCTGCCCATCGCTGCCCAGGTTGGCGGTCAACTGACCACCAAAGCGTTTGCTCAAGAAGCCCGCAGCCCGGCTGGCAATGTTGATGAATTTACCCACCAAATCGCTGTTGACGCGCGCGGTGAAGTCATCGCGGTTGAAGTCCACGTCTTCCACGTTGGCATTGAGCTTGGCAGCGATGTAATAACGCAGCCATTCTGGGTTCATGCCAATGCTCAGGTACTTGAGCGGATCCAGCCCTGTGCCACGGCTCTTGGACATCTTCTCGCCGTTGTTGACGGTCATGAAGCCGTGCACATTGACCTGATTGGGCAACTTGCGGCCGCTGAACTTCAGCATCGCAGGCCAGAACAGGGTGTGGAAGTAGGTGATGTCCTTGCCGATGAAGTGAATCTGCTCCACCTTCGGATCGGCCATGAACTCGTCAAAGCTGCGGGCCTCGCCATACTTGGCCTTGGGGCCACCTGCGGCAAAGTAGCTCTTGAGCGAGGCCAGGTAGCCAATGGGCGCGTCCAGCCAGACGTAGAAGTACTTGCCAGCCGCATCGGGGATCTCGATGCCAAAGTAAGGCGCGTCGCGGCTGATGTCCCAGTCGCCCAGGCCGCCTTCGCCGTTTTCATCCTTGGTGAACCACTCGCGGATCTTCTTGGCCACGCCAGCTTGCAGCTTGCCGTCCTGGGTCCAGCTCTCCAAGAATTCGAAGCAGCGGGGATCAGACAGCTTGAAGAAATAGTGGTCGCTGGTCTTGAGCACAGGCGTGGCGCCGCTCAAAGCCGAGAACGGGTTCTTCAACTCGGTGGGGGCATAGACGGCACCACACACCTCGCAAGAGTCTCCATACTGGTCCTTGGCTCCGCACTTGGGGCATTCGCCCTTGATGAAGCGATCAGCCAGGAACATGCCCTTTTCAGGGTCAAAGAACTGCTCAATCGGGCGAACGGTGATCAAGCCCTCCGCCTTCAACGCACGGTAAATGCTCTGAGCCAGTTCATGGTTTTCAGGGCTGTCCGTCGACGACCAGTGGTCAAAACTGATGTGAAACCCGTCCAGATAGGGCTTGCGGCCCGCAGCGATGTCGGCCACGAACTGCTGCGGCGTCTTGCCGACCTTTTCTGCGGCAATCATGATCGGGGCGCCGTGGGCGTCATCGGCCCCCACAAAATGCACCTGATTGCCTTGCATGCGCTGGAACCGAACCCAGATATCAGCCTGGATGTATTCCATGATGTGGCCGATATGGAAATGGCCATTGGCGTAGGGCAGCGCGGTGGTGACAAAAAGCTGGCGTGGCATGGTTCGGCAAATTGGGGGGAGACCCTGATTTTAGGCCGCGCTAGACTGCCCACCTGGACCCGATGCACCAAACACGGTCCAAACTTGCACCCTTCGACCTGATTTCTGCATGAACTCGACCCCTTCTACCCCCCTGACTGCCACCGAATCTGCCGCGCAAGACGCTTTGCGGGCCGTGCTGGACCCTTTGACCGGACAAGACTGGGTCAGTGGCCGCCAGCTCAAATCGCTGCGTGTATCAGACGGGGTCGCCACCGTACAGATCGCCTTGGGTTACCCCTCCCGCTCCCGCTGGACGGCCTATTCCCAGTTGATCGAACAGGCTTTGAGCCAAGTACCCGGCATCAAGCAAGTCCAGGTGACATGGGACACCCAGATCCAGACCCACGCAGCCCCTCGCGGACAAGCCCCCCTGCCTGGAGTCAAGAACCTGATCGCCGTGGCCTCTGGCAAAGGCGGCGTGGGCAAAAGCACCACGGCCGTCAATCTGGCCTTGGCCTTGGCGGCTGAAGGCGCCCGCGTGGGTTTGCTCGATGCCGACATCTACGGCCCCAGCCAGCCCCTGATGCTGGGCCTGAGTGGCAAGCCTGACAGCCCTGATGGCAAGACCATCACCCCGCCCATCAACCATGGCATCCAGATGATGTCGATTGGCTTGCTGATTGACGACAAGGCGCCCACCATCTGGCGCGGCCCCATGGCCACCCAGGCACTGGAGCAGTTGCTGCGCTTGTCCAACTGGGGCCAAACCAAGGATGAAGGCGGCCAGCCGCTGGACTACCTGATCGTGGACATGCCCCCCGGCACCGGCGACATCCACCTGACCTTGAGCCAACGCGCGCCCTTGACTGCGGCGGTCGTTGTGACCACGCCGCAAGACATCGCCCTGCTGGACGCCCGCAAAGGCCTGCACATGTTTGAAAAGGTCAGCGTGCCCGTGTTGGGCGTGATCGAGAACATGGCCGTCTACCACTGCCCCAACTGCGGCCACGAGGCGCACATCTTTGGCGAAGACGGCGGCAAGCGTCTGGCTGAAGAAACCGGCGTACCTGTGCTGGGCTCTATGCCTCTGGATCTGAACATCCGCCTGCAGGCTGACAGCGGCAAGCCCACCATGGTCAGCGAGCCTGACGGCAAGGTCGGCCAGATGTATCGTGGCATGGCACAGCGCCTGGCTGCAGGCCTGTCCAAGCTTCCCAAAGACTATTCGGGCAAGATGCCTGGCGTCTCCGTTCAACCGAAAGCGTGATCGATTGATGACCCCTGCCGTGCACGTCGACGACGCCTGGTTTGATCTGGTGCCCCTGGCCATGCTCGAATTCAACGAGCACGGCAAGGTGATTCGCAGCAACGCGGCCTTGACCTCTTTGCTGGGCCATCCCGTCAAAGCCGGGGCCAGCCTGTCCCACGCCGGTGCAGCCCTGCAGCGCCTGTGCGGCTGGGATGCGCCACTGACCTTGCTGGCCCTAGGGCCTGAAGACGGCCCCCTCTCCGGCCAGGCCGCCGTGCCCAAACAAAACGGCAATGGCCTTGGCAAATTGTTGTGCAGCCAGGTCTGGAACCAAGCCCACGCGGACACCTCCCGCCCCCGTCGCTTCTTGTGCTCGATTCAGGAAGAACGAAGCCTGCCCACGCCATCGGCCCACATCCCGTCGACCATCCAGACCAGTGCCGACAAAGCCCTCAGCCAGGAACAGCTGCTGCACGAGCTGAGCACCATTTTGGACAGCACGCCGGCCGGCATCGCCTACATGCGTGGTGACGTCGTGCTGCGCTGCAATCGCCGGTTTGAACGCATGCTCGGCCTGACACCCGGCACCACAGCGGGGCAGCGCATCGACACCCTGCTCACGCACGACCCTCGCATCAACCGGGTCATGACCCAGTCCACAACCGAATTGAAAAACGGCGGACAGTTTGAGAGCGAGTTGGAGATCGTGGTGCCCGGCCAGCATGCCCGCTGGTACGGTCTGTCCTTGCGGCGCATCGGCGAGTCGACCACCCCGATGGAGGTCATCGCCGTCTTGTCCGACATCACCCGCATCCGGGCACAACAAGCGCAATTGCATGCGTTGGGACGCGACCGTGACCTGATGTTCTCCCTATCAGGCGTGGGCATCGCCTTTGTGCGCGACAGCAGCATCCAAAGCGCCAACCCCGCCTTGTCTCACCTGATCGGAGACGAATCGGGCAGCCTGGTTGGCAAGACCCTGACCAGCCTGTACGCCACCGAGATCGACACCAACTCCGAACCCGACGTGATGAGTGTCTTGCGCAGCCTGGGCCACTGGCAAGGCGAGCGAGCCTTGCGCCACCGCCGCGGTACCGCCTTGTGGGCCGAAGTCGCCCTGCGCCTGGTCAATCCACATCGCCCGGAAGAAGGCTTCATTGCCTCGTTCGTCAATGTGGACGATCGCCATCGCGCCGAACAAAACCTGACCTTGCAGGCAGACCGAACCCGCGCCATTTTGGACTCGGTCTTTGTCGGCATCGTCACCTTGGACAGCCAAGGTATTGCCTGGATGAACCGCTCTGCACGCCGCATGTTTGCTGGCGATTTGGCCGACTTCGTGGGCCAGCCCTTGAGCACAGTGGCCACATCCGACATTGATCATCCCTTCCGGATGACCGACTACCTAGACCACTTGCAAGATGGCCAGACCCACACCTTCGAATGCCAGGTTGTGGGGCGAGACGGCCGTGTGTTCTGGGTCGTGGGCAACGCTGTGGTCACCTATGGCGAATTCAACCAACGCCACATCACCTACGCTTTGCTTGACATTGACCGGCGTCGCCAAGCAGAAGCGCAAACCGCCGAAGCGCAAGCCACCCTGCAGCGCATCATCGAGATGGCGCCCATGGCCATCACGTTGATGGATGCCAAGAGCCTGAAAGTGCTGGAAAGCAACCAGGCCGCGTCGGCCTTCTTGCACATGGATGCCAGCAAGGCGCTGGGCAAGGCGCCAGAGGAATTGTTTGACACCAACCGCGCCCGGATGCTGCGTGCGGACATGCTGGCCAGCCTGGACAATGGCCAGTCCGTGCACCGCGAATACACCGTCGCCGGCAAGGTGGCAGCCCAGATCTGGGACGTCAACTACCTGCCCTTGAACAAAGAAGGCCAAGCCATCGACCAGTTGCTCTTGGTGGCCACCGACGTCAGCGAACAGCGCAAGGCTGAGCAAGCGCGGCTGGATGCGGCCATTGCCCAACGCGAAATGCTGGTCAAAGAGGTGCACCACCGCATCAAGAACAACCTGCAAGGCGTGGCCGGCTTGTTGCAGCAAATTGCGGTACGCAAACCTGAAATGGCCTCGGCCATTGCCGAAGTGGTCGGCCAAGTGCAGGCCATTGCCCAGGTCTACGGCCTGCAAGTGGGGGCAGGCGGCCCCCTGCATCTGAAAAACGTCATTGAGGCCATCACCAACTCGGTCCAGCGCACATTTGGACGCCCCATCACGCTGACATTCGAAGGCGTCAATGCGCCAGACTGGCTGCTACCAGAGGCGGAGTCCATCCCCATCGCCCTGAGTCTGAACGAGTTGCTAACCAACGCTCACAAGCATGGCAACCATTCGGCCCCGCTCAGTTGCCTGGTCCAAAGTGATGAGGCCCAAGTGAGCATTGAGCTTCGCAACCACGGCCAACTGCCAGACGGCTTCAATCTGGCCCGCGTGCCGGGCGGGGTGTCTGGCCTGGGGCTGGTGCGGGCCCTGCTGCCACGACGCAGTTCCAAATTCACCCTGACCCAGGATGGTGAACAGGTGCTGACCCGCATCGAACTGGTGCCGCCTGGCATCAATTTGCCGCCGACCCCCCACGTATCAGGTGCAGCCTCTGGTCATCAGATCGCTCTTTGGCCACAATAGGGACAGACAAAAGGGGCGAAGTAGCCAAAGCCTCGACTCGTTAAACGGTCATAATGGCTGCCCACGAAATCAGATGACGTGCAGTCACAGAGGGTGTGAGTGGATAACAAAGGCAAAATTTTGGTGGTAGACGATGATCGGCTGGTTCTTGCCACGCTGACCCATGGGCTATCGCAAGCTGGCTATGAAGTCATCGACGCTGACAATGGCGACGATGCGATCTTGCTCGCCCGCCAACATCGCCCCGAACTGGCTTTGTTGGACATCCGCATGGAAGGCAAGTCCGGCTTTGACGTGGCCGCCTATTTGCGCGAGTACTGCCAGATTCCCTTCATGTTCCTGTCGGCCTTCACCGACGAGGCCACGGTCAGCCAGGTCAAAAAATTGGGAGCCCTGACCTATCTGGTCAAACCGCTGGACATCCAGCAGATCGTACCCGCCGTCGAAGCTGCGTTTGCCAACCGGGCCAAGGCGCCTTCGCTGGCTCAGGCGCCAGCGCCTGTGGCTGATGCACCTGTGCTTGCACCGGCTCCCACAGTCCCAGCACCTGTCGTCGCCCCGATACCGCTCAAGGCTGTGCCTCCCGTTGTTGCGCCAGTCGTGACGCCGCCGGCCCCCATGCCCACACAGGCAACTTTTGAAGAGATGGCGCCTGTGGCGGTCAGCGTGCCAGCCGTCTCCAGCAATCCATTGGAGGCCACAGTGGCCCTGGCGGTCGGCATCGTCATGCACCGTCATTCGTTGACGCGACAGGCTGCGCTCGACAAACTGCGCCATCAGGCGCAACAAGAAAACCGCAGCGTCGAAGCCTTGTGCGACCGCTTGCTCGGTGCACAAGAAGTGCTGGCGGGACTGGGCTCGATTTAAGCCCTGCTCTCAGATTTTCAGGCTTGCTCGGCGTGAGGCCGCCTCAAGCGCGGCTCGCAGCGCGCTGCTGCGCCTCGGCGGTTCCCATCAAGGTGAAGTAGAAGCAAGCCCCCTTGCCTGGGCTGGCCTCAGCCCACACCTGGCCGCCATGGCGGCGGATGATGTTGTGCACGCCCGCCAAGCCCACCCCGGTCCCCGGGAAGTCCTTGGCGCTGTGCATGCGTTGGAACAAACCAAACAGCTTGTCCGCCCGTTGCATGTCAAAGCCCGCACCGTTGTCACGCACAAAAAACACGGCGGGGTTGGTGGCAGGCATGACACCCACCTCGATCAAAGGTGCTTCGACTTTGGCGCTGTACTTCAGCGCATTGCTGATGAGGTTTTCCAGCACGCGGCGGACCAAAATCGTGTCGGCCTCGACGGTCATTCCCTCGGCAATCTCAAAACGAGCCGCCAGGCAAGCGCCCGGCAAGTGGCCCATTTCCAGGGAAATATCCCGTGCCAGTGCCGTAAGGTCAATGACATCACGCCGCAAAGGCGCACCAGCCAACTGGGCCTGAGCCAAAATGGCGTCGATCATGCCGTTCATGCGAGCTGCGGCGGCCAGCACACGATCCAAGTGATCCACCCCGATGCGATCGAGCACCTTGCTGTAGTCCTCCTTGACAATGCGGGTGAAGCCATCGACCACGCGCAAAGGGGCCCGCAAGTCGTGAGACAGCGCATAGCGCAGCACTTCCTGATCGGATTCGGTCATGGGCGTGGGGACCACCCCATCGCCGCAACCATGGTCCTCAACGGGTTCCGGAGTCGACGCGGCCTCGACGACTGCGGGGGCCACCACCGGTTGACGAGCCGGATCAATCACGCCGTGGAAGCCGACAAATTGCCCCTCCGAGTCCCAACGGGGTTGCGCCTTGATCTCGCACCACTGGGCGTCTTGGAGCGATAAGGTTTTCGGCAAGACCAAACGCACGGAATCGGCCAGCACTTGCTGGTGCGTCATGGCAAAACGCAAGCGCCCCAAAGCGGGTTCGGAGTCCGGCGATGAGGGCCAGCAATCAAACCAGATGGGCTGCTGAGCCATTAATTGGGTGGCGCCCGTCCAATTGGTTGAATCTTGATCCAACCCCAAACCGGGTTTTAAAACCACCAAACGATGTGCAGCATCTGTCCGCCAATACCAACCAGTAATCCATTCGGCCCATACCGTATCGACCTCATCCCCCTTATTTGCAGGGGAATGGTTTGCGCTTTGCGAAATAACAAACTGGACGTCGCGCTGCAGCCACAAGGCGCCGAAACCGCCCCAAATCAGGGCACACGCCACCAGCACCCAGGCATCCAGGCCTAGTGCAGACATGCCAGCAAGAACAGCTATTCCGCTGAGCGCCCAGCAGGTAAAACCCACCAAATGCCCGTTGAAATATCTACTGGCGAGGGAGGAAAAATCTTCGTCGCTCCGCATCCAAATCATTGTAAGGACGTCTGCAAGGGGTTTGTTCTGCTGGTTAAAGTTTTCTCGATCACGGTAAAGTTCGTGAATTAACTGACGAATGTCCCTAGTATGCCCCGCCGTAATCCTGGCGGTGGGGGGTGACTTTCCCAAGGATTGACAAGGCGATGCCGCAGGAACTGAACTCGACGCGCTCCCCCTGGACCCTGTTTTTCGGTCTGGGAGCACTGGCCATGACCACCGCAGCTGCCTGGCTGTGGGGGTGGGCTGGCCTGGGCCTGGCTCTTTCCGGATGGGCATCCGCCGGTATCGGTTATTTAGCCAGACAACAGTTTGAACCGGCCCCGGATCAACCCGGAAGCACGCGTCCTCCTGACAACACCCTGTTGATGTCAACAGAAGATGACTTGGCGCGCGAGCGTCTGGCTGCGACTGAACGCTGGCTGGCCTTGAGCCGAGACATTGCCGATGCGGCCCAAAGCGCCCCCTCCTTGGCGCAGGCTTTGCACCGGGTCGGTCAATCGCTGCATCAACACATTGGCTCTCGCGCCTGGGTGTGCCTGCGCGTGGATGGCTGGAACAAAGAGTCGGCCCTGTTGCGTCCCTGGATCGATGTGGGATCGGACAAGAGCGAGTTGATTGACGTTTCGGCCATTGCTGCCACACATCGTGACGAGCGGCCTTTGGGCCAAGCCCTGTCGACCCTGCGACCCACCGTGGGTGCGGTCTCGCCACAAACACCGGCCAACTGCCCTTGGCGCGCCCCCAATACGCGCCGCGTGCTGGCCGTGCCTGTTGCGGTGGAAGGCTGGCCTTTGGCCTTGCTGGAATTTGACGACCCCGCCCAGATCACGCACGAGCTGACGCCGGTACTGGACATCGCCGCCATCCAGTTGGGTTTTGTCGCCCAACGTGATGCCAACCTGGCCCACATGGCCAACAGCGCCGAACACCTGGGCCGCTTGACCTTGGTGGCCTCGCGCATCAGCAGTGGCGTGGCTTTGACGGATCGCGACGGCACGGTCGAATGGGTCAACACCGCCTTCAGCACCCTGACCGGCTGGGCCGAGAACAAAGTCATTGGTCGCAAATTGTCCGAGTTGCTGTCCAAAGAAGTGACCGATGGCAGCGCCGTCAAAGAGTTGGAAGAGCAATTTGCCAAGGGCGTGCCTTTCCGCCTGCCTTACGAAGCGTCTCGCCAGGATGGCCAGGTCATCACCCGCTACTGGGGTGAGATCGATGCCATCCAGATGCTGGACGAAACCGGCACCCGCAGCCAATACGTCTGCCTGTTCACCGACATCACCAAGCGCAAGGCACAAGAACATGTCCGCGAGCAAGAGCGCGAGTTCCTGGAAGCCCTGTTGGGCAACCTGCCCGTCAGCCTGTTCGTACTGGACCCGGTCAACCTGAACGTGGTGGCCATCAACCGCTACACCGAGATCGAGTTCAACCTCAAACGCGACCGCGTGGTGGGCAAATCCATTGCCCATGCGCTGGGCGCACCTGTGTTGCGGATGACACAGCCATTCATGGAACAGGCGGTTGAGTCGGGCCAGACCATTGAACATGATTTCACATGGCAAAATGAACAAGGTTCACGCGTGGTCAATGCACGGCACTTCGCCCTGCGTCACAGCAATGGCCGCCCTCGATTGCTCATTTCCCTGGTGAGAGACATCACTGCATCGCGCCAAGCTCAGGCTGATTTGGAAGAGTCCGAACGTCGATTCCGCGAATTGGTGGAGTCGATGGAAGACTGCGTCTACGTCGCCACCGAGCATCGCAACAACTACATCTACCTGAGCCCGCGTACGCAGGATCTGTGGGGCGTTGAGGCGGACGACATCCGCAGCAACCCCAGCCGCGTCAGGTCGCTGGTGGTCCCCGAAGACCAACACTTGCTGGCCGAACAAGAGATTCAAGAAGCCAACAACGAGCCGACCGACACGCTGCTGCGCTTGCAACACCCCAGCAAGGGCTTGCGTTGGTTGCGTCACCGCACCCGTGCCCGCCGTCTGCCGGACGGCCAGTCTCGGATTTATGGCTTGGTCTCCGATGTGACGGACGAGCACCGCCAAGCCATGGAGCTGGAGCGTGCCCGTGATCTGGCCGAGGCCGCCAGCCAGGCCAAGAGTCAGTTCATGGCCAATATGAGCCATGAAATCCGCACCCCCATGAACGGCATTCTGGGGATGACGGAATTGCTGTTGGGCACCCCGCTGAACGACAAGCAACGCCGGTTTGCGCAAGCGGTCTACCGCTCGGGCGAGAGCCTGCTGGAGATCATCAACGACATCCTGGACTTCGCCAAAATCGAAGCCGGGCGTCTGGAGCTGGCCAACAGCGACTTTGTGCTGCGCACCCTGGTGGAAGACACCCTGGAGTTGATGGCCCCACGTGCCCATGAAAAGGGTCTGGAACTCAGCTTCCGCGAGCAACCAGGCTTGCCTGCCGTCATCCACGGCGATCCGCTGCGTCTGCGTCAGATCCTGACCAATCTGGTGGCCAACGCCATCAAGTTCACCGAACACGGTGAAGTGGTGGTCGACATTCGCCGCGCTCTGGGCTCGCAATCACACAACGTTGCAGCCAAAGGCAGCGAAGCGCTTGAGTTGGAATTCATGGTCCGCGATACCGGCATCGGCATCCCTTCGGACATGATCCCGCGCCTGTTCAGCGCCTTTGTGCAGGCCAATGTGGGCATGGCGCGCCGCTATGGCGGCACTGGCTTGGGCCTGGCCATTTCCAAGCAGTTGGTCGAGTTGATGGGTGGGCAGATCGAGGCGCACAGCGCCCCTGGTGTGGGCTCTGAATTCGTCTTCCGCATTCCCATCACCGTGGGCGTGACGCAAGTCGACATGGCCATGCTGGAAGAGCCCGAGATGCCCTCTTTCAACGTGCTGGTGGTGGACGACAACGAAACCAACCGCACCGTGCTGGAAAACATGATGTCCGCCTGGGGCATGCGGGTCACCCTGGCCAATGACGGCCAGGACGCGCTGGACATCTTGATGGCCCACCCCAAGCAGGACGCCGATTTTGATCTGGCCCTGGTGGACATGAGCATGCCCCGCCTGGATGGTCAGGGACTGGCTGAAGCCATCAAGGCCAGCGGTCGCTACCCCAATCTGAAGATGGTGCTGCTGTCTTCGGTGTCCTCGCCTGACGACGTGCGTCGCGCGCAAGAAGCCGGCTTCCAGCGCTTTGTGCCCAAGCCCTTGCGCAAAGGTGAATTGCGTCAGGCCATTTTGGGCATCTCTGCCGAATTGGGTGACGCGCCCAGCGAGACCCCACGCCTGAACAAACACATCCTGGTGGTGGAAGACAACGCGGTCAATCAAGAGGTCTGCAGCCAAATGCTGCGCCGTCTGGGCTGCGAAGTGAAAGTGGCCAGCTCAGCCCTCGAAGGCCTGCGCCGCCTGGGCGAGCAGCGCTATGACCTGATCCTGATGGACATCCAGATGCCTGGCATGGATGGCATCGAAGCCTTGACCTGGTTCCGCAAGGGCTCCAACAACCGCTTCACCTTTGTTACCCCATCGGACACACCGGTGATCGCCGTCACGGCCAACGCGCTGGAAGGCGATGAGCAACGCTTCCTGGATCAAGGCTTTGACGATTACCTGTCCAAGCCCTTCCGTCAGAGCCAGTTGCAAAAGGTCTTGCTGGAGCATGCCGGGCCGGTCACGCCATCCCCCGCCACCGCGCCAGTTCAAGAGCCTGTGCCAACCGCACCAGCGGTGATCACGCCGCCGGTCAGCCAGGCGACACCGACCGTGGTGCCACCGCCCGCCCCAGTTGCCACTGCGCCTGAAATGGCCGAGGTCTCGATTGAAGCCATTTTCGACAGCGAATCCCTGCGCCGTTTAAGGGAGCTGGACCCCAAAGGCGACAACAAGCTGATCGAACGTGTGGCCAAGGCGTTTGAAACCTCCGTGGGCCGCCTGCTGCCGCAGTTGGACGAGTCCATCAAGGCCCAAGACAACGCCGGCATTGTCCATGTGGTTCACACGCTCAAGTCGTCGTCGGCCAGCATTGGGGCGCTCAAGTTGTCTCACCAGTGTGCCGAAGTTGAGGCCATGATCCGCCGCCAGTCAGGTGAAGACCTGAGCCCTCGTATCCGCGACATCCCGATCGAAGTTGACCGGGTACTGGCTGGCTTACGCCTGTTGCTGGAGGCCAAGGCATGACCGGCAGCAACAACCCGTTCCTGGCCGACGACAGCGAGATGCAGCCCAAGGTGCTGCTCGTCGATGACGACGAGGTGAACCTGCTGTTGACCTCCATCGCCCTGCGCGAGAGGGGTTTCTCGATCACGGAAGCCAGTTCCGGCGACCAAGCCTTGCGCATCATCCCCGAGTGCATGCCCGATGTGGTCGTGCTCGATGCCGTGATGCCGGGGCTGGATGGCTTTGCGACCTGCATGGAGTTGCGCCAGCTGCCGGGCTATGAATCCGTCCCCGTCTTGATGCTGACCGGTCTGGATGACGAAGCGTCCATCACCCGTGCCTACGAAGTGGGCGCCACCGACTTCTTCGTCAAGTGCAACCAGTGGAGTTTGCTGGCCGGGCGCCTGCGTTACCTGCTGCGTGCCTCTCGCACCCGCCATGAGCTGGAGCGCAGCAAGGCCAAGCTGGCTCGCGCGCAAGACTTGGCGCGCATGGGCAGTTTTGACTGGCGCAAAGGTTTTGGCGACATTGTTTTCTCGCTGGAAGGCATGCGTGTTTTTGGCATGCGCCCCAGCGACCAGATGGGCCTGCGCCGCATTGCCCGTCTGATGCAAGCCGACGAACGCAAAGGCATGTTCCGCATCCTGCACGAGGTGCTGGACCACGGCACCGTGCTGTGCAACGACATCCAGATCAGCTTGCCCGACGGGCGTCAACGCATCCTGCACATCGAAGCCGAGCCCGAGTTCAATGAAATGGCCAACCTGATTGGCTACACCGGGATCGTGCAGGACGTCACAGACCGTCGCGTGGCCGAGGACAAGATCAAGCACCTGGCCAACTTCGACACGCTCACGGGCCTGCCCAACCGCCGCCAGATTTTCTGGCGCACTGAGCGTGCCATTGAGCATGCCAAGCGTCTGAATCATTGCGTGGCACTGCTTCAGGTGGGACTGGATCGTTTCAAGATCATCAATGAAAACCTGGGCCATCATGCCGGCGACGAGTTGCTGATCGAGGTCTCGCGCCGCCTGCGCAATTGCGTTCGACACTCCGAGCAAGTGATGGAAGGCAGCCTGGACCTGACGGGCCAGCGCGTCCATCGCACACTGGAAGCCGTGGGCCGCTTAGGGGCCGATGAATTTGTCGTGCTGCTGCCCGAAGTGGCCGACGAAGCCGAAGCCATGGCGACAGCCGCCAGCATTTTGGCGTCCTTGCGCGAACCCATGATGGCGTCGGGCCAAGAATGCTTCATCACGGCCAGCGTGGGGATCTCGGTGTTCCCGGCCCATGGTTTGACCGTGGCAGACCTGCTGCGCCATGCCGATGTGGCCATGGATCTGGCCAAGAGCCAAGGCCGCAACAGCGCCCTGCTCTATGACCCGCAGCAGGCCAGCAAGGGCCGTGTTCGCTTGGATCTGGACACCGCCTTGCACAAGGCCTTGGAGCGCAATGAATTGGTGCTGCACTATCAGCCCAAGATCGATGTGCGCACCAGCAAGATGGTGGGCGCCGAAGCCTTGATGCGTTGGGTGCGTGACGGCAAGATCATCCCACCGGGGGACTTCATCCCCTTGGCAGAGGCCACCGGCCTGATCAACGAGATGAGCCTGTGGGCCATCGGCGAGGCAGCCAAACAAGCCCAGGCCTGGGAGCAGCGCTTTGGCTTCAACGCATCCATCGCCGTGAACCTGCCCAGCCGCCTGTTTGAACAGCCCGATCTGGTTGAAAAGATCCAGAACATCCTGGCCGAGTTGGGCGCGGCCCCGCGCTCCATCGAATTGGAAATCACCGAAACCGGTTTGATGAAGGACCTGCAGGGCGTGGTGCCATCCTTGCATCGCCTCAATCAGCTGGGCACCGAGATTTCGATTGATGACTTCGGGACGGGCTACTCGTCACTGGCTTACCTGACCACCCTGCCCATCAGCGAATTGAAGATCGACCGGTCCTTTGTGCGTGATCTGGGGGACACCCCTCAAAGCTCGGCCGTGGTGTCTGCCATCATCGCTTTGGCTCGAGCCTTGGGGCTGCGCGTCATCGCGGAAGGTGTGGAAAAAATCTCGCAAATGGAAGTCCTCTACAACCTGGGCTGCCATATTTGCCAAGGATTCCTGTTTGCCCGTCCCATGCCGCCCGCTCAGGTGGAACAATGGCTGGCCGACACGCAATCGGGCTTGATCCTGCCTCGGGTGGGACACGCCAACGATGGCTCGGCAACACTGGTAGCGGCACACTCGCCTTTGTAAAGGCTTCCTGATTTTCAGACTGGGCCATGCGCAAATCACCGATTCATTCGCCCCCGGTCAAAACACCGGCCTCGCCCCAAGCTGCGGCCAAATCCACCCAAGGCGCCAAGCCGCTGGCCAGTAGCCCCGCCGCGTCAAGCATGGTGCCCAACACGCCTGCGGCCATTGCCAAAGGGGCTTTGCGCCGCATCGCTGAGCAGCGCCTGGAGCCCACGCCCGAGAACTACCGCAAAGCCTACGAAGCCGAATCAGGTGTGTCCCAACCGCCCCCGGCCGTTGTGGATGCACCTGTGACCGTGCCAGCGGACCTACCCGCTGACACCCCGCCCCTGGCCACACCCGCGCCCACATCTGCAGCGCCCGAGCCTGACGACGGTGAGCGTTGGTCCTCGCTGATCACCCGCATCCTCAAAGGATCGGAGCGCGGTGGACGCCAATGGACAGCCGCGCGCAAAAAAGACAGCCTGCAGCGCGTTTTGCAAAGCAGCAAAAGCTCTGGCCAGCTTTTGCATCAGCGATTGAGCCAGTTGGTCGCCAGTTGGGACAGTGACACCTTGGACTCCAGCCTGGTCGATGCCGTGGCCGACACACCCGATGCACCGATGGCATCTGACTCGCCCATGCCGGCCAATGGCCATGCGACAGGCGCATCCAATGCGGCCAACACATCGGCCTCAGTACCAAGCGCAGCCCCGGCCGGAGCAAGTGACCAATGGCCAGCCATCGCCACCCACGCGCTGAACCAGTTGCACGCGACCATCTCCGTCGCCCTGCCCACGCAAAACATTCAAGCGGCAGAGGTGTCACTGGAGTTGACCCGCGCGCTGCAGCACAGCCAAGAAACGCCTCTGCCCAACACCCGCTACGAATTGGTTCGTGGCGAAGTGACCGAGGCCTGTCATCAGGTCCGACGCATCATCGAGCATCGCCATCATTTGCTGGATCAGCTCACCGACCTGTGCCATTCGCTGACCGACAGCCTGGTGGATCTGGCTGAAGAGGATTCATGGGTGCAAGGCCAATGCACAGCCATGCGCCATCACCTCAGCGAAGGCATGAACAGCCGTGGTGTACGCCATGTGCAGCAATTGCTGGCTGACACGCGTGAACGCCAGCAGGCCTTGAAGCTTGAACGCGCTGCGGCACGAACCGCGCTCAAGAACCTGATCCATCAAATGCTGCAAGAGATTGCAGAACTGGGGTCCACCACCGACCGGTTCCAGTCCAATCTGACCCGCTATGCAGACACCATCGGTGCTGCAGACAGCCTGGAAAGCCTGACGGGCGTGGTGCGTGAGATGGTGGAAGAGAGCCGCGCGGTTCAGTCGGTGGTTGCTCAAACACAAAACCGTTTGAATGACGAGCACTCCAAGGCCACCGAATTGACCGAGAAGGTCAAGCAGTTGGAAGACGAAATCCGACGTCTGTCTGATGAAGTCTCGACCGACCCGCTCACACAGATTGCCAACCGCCGCGGCATGATGCGCGCCTTCGAAACCGAAACAGCGCGCATGGACCGCACTGGCGGCACCTTGTCCATCGGCTTGCTGGACGTGGACAACTTCAAGAAGCTCAACGACCAGATGGGTCACCAGACCGGTGATGAGGCTTTGAAGTTCCTCGCACGTCGGGTGGGTGAATTGCTACGCCCCGGTGATGTGGTCGCGCGCTATGGTGGCGAAGAATTTGTGGTGCTGCTGCCCGAGACAGGAGTGGACGAAGGACAACAGGTGCTGACTCGCCTGCAACGCACACTGAGCGCCGAGTTCTTCACGCACGAAGACAAGAAGGTGTTCATCACCTTCTCGGCCGGCGTGACGCTATACCGTGCGCAAGAGCCCATTGAAGCTGCGCTGGAACGCGCAGACATTGCACTGTACGAAGCAAAACGTACGGGCAAGAATCGAACCTGCACGGCGTAAAGTCGACACGCCGCTGCCGCTGCATCATGCATTCAGCAGCGGCAGCAAAGACCTCAACACCGACGGCAATTGATCGGCCAAGTCATCCGCAATCAAACCAGGGCCAAAGGCTTGCGCCGCCTGGCCATGCAGCCACGCTGCAGCACAAGCGGCTTCCCAGGCCGGCATCCCTTGGGCCAGCAAACCGGTGATCAAGCCGGCCAGCACATCGCCGGATCCAGCCGTTGCCAACCACCAGGGGGCATTGGCATTGATGGCGGCACGCCCATCGGGATGGGCCACCACCGTATCTGCCCCTTTGAGCAACACAACGGCCCCACTGCGCTGCGCCGCCAACCGTGCGCGGTCCAACTTGCTGACCTGGGTCTGCCCGGCAGACATCATGGGCGCGCCAAACAAACGCCCAAATTCGCCCTCGTGGGGCGTCAATACCACCGAAGCAGGTGTATGCGCAATCGCCTCAAACAACTCGTGAGCGGTCTCGGAAAAGCAAGTCAGCGCGTCGGCGTCCAGCACCGCCGGCCGCCCACTGGCCAGCACCGCCAAGGTGGATGATTTGATATCCGCGCCAGCACCCGGTCCAATCAACACGGCTGACAAGCGCGTATCCGACAGCCAATGCCCCAAGGCCTGCGCCCGCTCATCGGCACTGGCCCCATTCAGCGCGTGGACCATGATGCAATCCAAAGCCGCCGCATAGATCGGCCAGGCTTCAGCAGGCACCGCCACCGTGGTCAGCCCCGCACCCACTCTTGCGGCAGCGCGCGTAGCCAGGCGCGAGGCCCCGGTCATCGTGGCCCCGCCAACCACGGCTGCATGCCCGCGGGTGTACTTGTGTCCCACGGCGATGTGCATGGGCCACTGCTGGCGCCATAGGCTGGGCTCATTCTCAAACGTGTTGACATGCAGATTGGGCAACACCGCATCCGCAATCCCGATGTCGGCCACCACGATCTCACCACACAAACCTCGGCCCGGATACAACAAGTGCGCGGGCTTCTTGCGAAAGAAGGTCACGGTCAACGCGGCCTCAATGGCGCCATCGGCCAAGCCTGTGTCACCCCACACGCCACTGGGCACATCCACCGCCACCACAGGCAACTGCCGGACCTGAATTTGCTTCAAGCCCTTGACACAAGTGTCATCCAAGGCCCGTGCCAGGCCCGCGCCAAAGAGCGCATCCACAACCAGCCCGATCTCGTCCACGGAGACGGCGCCCAGCACCTGCACCGCGTCCGCTTCAGGCACGCTCTTGTCGCGACAGGCCTGCATCCACCCTTGCGCAGCCCATGCCGCATCGCCTTTGAGTGCGGCCACCTGACCATGCAAGGCCACGTGAACCGGCCAGCCTTGGGTTTGCAGCAGCCGCGCCACCACAAACCCGTCGCCCCCGTTGTTGCCTGGTCCGCATAAAACCAGCACGGGCCGGCACGACCAGCGGGCCACCAGTGCGTTCACCACGGCTTGCCCGGCTCGCTCCATCAACACCGTGCCGGGCGTCCCCGCCGCGATCGTGCGCGCATCGGCTTGGCTCATCTGGCTCACGGTCAGCAGGTCCACGATTGGGTCTCCTCATCAAGGCAACGATCAGCCTAGCACGGACGCGCTGGTCGTACCTCTCTACAATCGCGCCATTCAACTCAAAGAGAACGGAAACAACCATGTCCAAGCAACGCAGCCGCCGTTTGCGCAAGAAACTGCACGTGGGCGAATTTCAAGAATTCGGCCTCGCCTACAAAGCCACCATCAAGGCTGGCAGCAACGAGGTCGTGTTTGTCGACACCCTGTTGGATGAATTCATCGACCCACGTGGTCTGGAATTCGGCGGCTGGGCCGCGGGCGGCTTTGTCTCCAAGTCCGGCCCCGGCAGCGTGACCGAAGAAGACCGCCAAGCCCTGATCGAATGGCTGAGCAAGCGCCCCGAAGTCGAATCCGTGCTGATGAGCGGCCAGCTGGATGCCTGGTACACCGACTTCGTCACCGAAGATCAGATGACCAAAGTGGTCGGCTGACATCGCATTCCCGATGGGTGGAGGCATTGATGAACAAGCATGCTGTTTTGCATAACTGGACTCGGCGCCAGTTCATGACTGCCCTGCCCGCCATCGGGCTGGCTGCGTGGTCAGCACCTGTGCGTGCTGACGCGCTGCTCAAAGAAACCGATCAAGAAGCCCTGGCGATGGACTACCACGCGGATGCCGCCAAGGTCGATGCAGCCAAATCGCCCAAATACAAGCCTGGCCAGACCTGCACCAATTGCGCGCTGTACTTTGGCGACAAAGGCGCGGCATCGGGCGCCTGCTCCCTGTTCATGGGCAAGGACGTCACAGCCATCGGCTGGTGCAACGCTTGGGAACCCAAGTAAGCCCTCTCCCTTCAGTGCCCCAGGCCCGACAGGCCAGAGCGGCCGCCTAGGCACTGGTCGACACGGATCCCTTGAATGCCAGCTGACTGGTAGAGGCGGACATCGAGAACACAGCAGAGGCCGAGGTTTGGCTCGCCATGAGCGATTGGTACAAGGCCAGCAAGTTTTGAGCGTTCTTCCCGGCGCGGCGCGCTGCGGTGGACAGGGCTGAAGCCTGCACGTT
>JAGWTE010000221.1 GCA_028869095.1 Burkholderiales bacterium | reverse complement strand
CTGCCCACCGCCTGAATCTTGCCCGAAGCCATGATGGCCAGCCGGTCCACCCGCTCTTGCAACTCGGCCAGGATGTGGGAAGTCAGGATCAAGGTGACACCTTGGTCTTGCAAGTCCCGCAAGGTGGCGTAAAAAGCCCGAATGGCCTCGGGGTCCAGGCCGGTCGTCGGCTCATCCAGAAACAGCACCTGGGGCTGCCCCAACAAGGCCTGCGCAAAGCCCAGACGCTGGCGCATGCCTTTGGAATACTCGCGCACCGCACGGTGGCCGGCATGGGTCAGCCCCACACGCTCCAGCGTGGCCGCGCAGGTGTCCACGGGCACACCCTTGAGGCGGGCGAAGAACTGCAGGGTCTCCAAGCCACTGAGGTTGTCGTAGAGCACGACGTTTTCGGGCAGGTAGCCCATGTGGCGGCGCACATCGCGAAAGCCGGGGCCATCGACGCGAGCGCCCTGGATGCGGATCTCGCCCTGGCTGACGGGGATCAAACCCAGCATCATCTTGAACAGGGTGCTCTTGCCTGCACCGTTGTGGCCGATGAGGCCAAAGACCTCGCCGCGTTGGACGCTCAGGTCGACGCCATCGACCGCATGCAGGGCACCGTAATGTTTGTGCACCCCGCAGACGGCTATCGCCGGCTCACTGGACGGTTGGGTAATGGTGACCAAGCCACTGTCTCCAGTTGGGGTTGAAGGGTTGCATGCGGGGGTGTGGGTCCACCACACTGGGCACGCGCAAGACGGGGAACTGTTGGCCCACCAGACGCAGGGCCTGCACCGCCGGACTGGACAGCAAGAGCTTGACCATGGGGTAGCGCCAGGTCAACCTGTCCACCATGTCGTTGGCTTCGTAGGGGATGTCGCCCACGCCATCAGCGTTGCGATCCCAGCCCAGGTAGTTGCTCCAGTGGTTGCCTTGGCTTGCGCCCCATGTCTCGTCACGCGCGCCCACGTAGCGCACCTGCTCGCGGTTGGAGACAAAGTCATTGCCTTCTACCTGATTGCGTGTGGACCCGGCAGCCAGATGCACACCCACGGTGTTATCGACAACCAGGTTGTGCTGAAGGGTGGTGTATTCGACGTCGTAGATGAAGAAGCCACGCTGGTTGCCGGCCACCACGTTGTCCTCGATCACCGAGTCTTGCACCGTGCGCAACATGATGCCGTGATCGGAGTTGGACCAGGCGCGGTTGTGGCGCACAACCTGGTTGCGCACCTCCATCAAGGCCAGGCCACCCCGATTCATCCAGGTGTCGTTGTACTCCCAGACGTTGTAGTAGGAGTTCATGTAGTGCGAGCCATAGCGGCTGTGATGCAGCTTGTTGTGGCTGAACACCGCGTGGTGGGACACGTCCACATACAAGGCATCGCGCACAAAGCTGATCTCGTTGCCGATGATGCGGGCACCATTGGTGTTGTACAGCTCGACGCCATTGCCGCGTTGCGACGAGGCGTAATCACGTTTGCCCGTGATGACATTGCCCTCCACCCGCACGTCATTGGCCTTTTCGATCCACAGGCCAAACAGGTTGTAGGTCAAGTCGCAATGCTGCACCACGGCGCGATGGGATCCCGGCTGGATGTAGACCCCGGCGTTCTGGTCGGTCAGGCTGTCGCCCGAGTCACGCACAATCAGGCCTTCGATGACGACGTCCGGAGAGGCGACTCGAATGGTGTCGCCGTGCATCGCACCGCTGATGGTGGGGCGCTGGACACCGCGCAGAGTCAAGGGTTTGGTGATGCGCAATGAGCCGGTGTAAAAACCGCGCAGCACCTCGACCACATCGCCGGATCGGGCCTGGTCAAGGGCGGCTTGAACCGACTGCCCCGGATGCACCGTCCACGTCGCACCCCAGGCTGGCGTCAGCCAACACAGCAGTGCAAGAATGAAGGTGAGGCCGGATCGGCATAAATGGGAGGTCATGGGGTTGAACTTACACCACCATCCAGCCCAGCGACTTCAGGGACAGGAACAACACGGCACCGATGAGCAGATTCTTGAAGCCCACGTAGCTGAGCATGTCCATCACGCTGGCGACGCGGTAGTGACGCTGCCACCAGGGGCCGTCTTTGACATAGCGTTTGCCGCTGAGGCGAACACGCACCTCGTACACGCTCCAGCCAAACCACCAACCGATGATGGCGCCCGATTGCAGGCGGCCGGTTGCAGCCATCACCCAGGCCACCGTGGCGGCCAAGGCCAAGGAGGCACCCGCGATCTGGATGGCCCGGTTGCGTGCCATGCCTTGCGGGCTCCAGGGCCAGAGGTGGTCCCACAACTCGGCCCACAACCAGCCCAACACATGGTGCTGTTGGGCATAGGGCGGCGCCACCGGATCGGTGGGCATGCGGGGGTCGACAGAAGAACGGCTCATGACTGCCCCTCTGGCTTTGTTGACGTGGCACGGGTGGTGGACACGGGGTAGATCGGGATGTAGTAGCCATCGACCCCAATGGGGGTCAAGGGCTGACCGGCACGTTCACGGCGCTTGCGCTCTTGCGCCAGCGGCGGGCAGGCATGTTCATCGGTGTAGAGCACCATGCAGTCTAGGCAATGCAGGCACTCGCGGTGGTCGATGCGGCCATGCTCGTCAATGGCTTGCGAACCGCAACCCACCGCACAGGCCTTGCACGAATTGCACTCCTGCTTGCGTTTGAGGCCGAACCAGCGGAAGGTAGACGGCATGGCCAAGGATGCACCCAAGGGGCACAGGTATTTGCAATAGGGCCGCTCGGTGAACAGGGACAAGCCCAACAAGGCCGATGCGAACAAGGTGTAAGGCCAAGACCGGTTGAACAGGCCGACCAGGAAAGTGGTCTTGAAAGGCTCGACCTCGGCCAGCATCTCGGCGCGTGTCATGGAGAACATGGACACCGCCAGCAAGCCGAAGAACACGGCGTACTTGACCCACTTGAGGCGGTCATGCCAGACACGCGGCAACTGGAACTGGAAGCGCTTGAGCCCGATCGCCCCGCCTACCTTGTAGAGCAACTCAGACAAAGACCCGAATGGGCACAGCCAGCCGCAGAACAAGCCGCGTCCCCAGACGAACACGGTGGTGATGATGAAGATCCAGAACAGGAAGATGAACGGATCGGTGAGGAACAGCTCCCAGGTCCATTGGAACAGCAGGGCATGGAACCAGGTCAACACTTGGGTGATCGAGGGCTGCGCCATCACGCCAAAGCCCACAAACACGATGCTGAGCACCCAGGCGCTGTATTTGAAGGCGTTGACGGGCCACTTGTTCTTGCGGGTAGAGCGGCGTGTCAGCTGATCGCGCAAGCCATAGACCACGCCCACAGCCACCAAAAGCACGGCAAACAAGGCAATGGGCAGAGCGCGCGTCTTCCAGACTTTGACCCAAGGGGCATCGGGCTTGATGATCTCGGGTCGGCCGCCTTGCAGGTAGGCGGCGGGCAGCCAGTATTCGGTGTCGAAGTTGGCAAAGGTCCGGGTGCCGGTCGCACGGTCCACCTTGTTACCCAGCAGACTCAGCTTCCAGGGATAGGCTGCCGAGAAGGCTTTGGATCGGATGATGAAGATGGCGGACTCGGTGAAGGACGGGGCCCCGGCGGCTTCGATGCCATACAGATTGACATAGTCCAGATCACGGAAGGTGAAGGAGTCCATGTCCTGGCGCACTTGCACGCGGTCATAGATGCCGCCCCGTACAAAGCCCGATCCCTTGAAGGACTCGGCGCCTTGGGTGCGGATCACAAAGATCGCATGCTCGCCGTCTTTGAGGCGCGCCATCAGGTTTTGCCAACTGGTCGCGCCCAGGATCGCGCGGCCCAGATCCGGGTGGTTCAGGTAGCCAAACCACAATTCGATGAAGGGCGTGCCGGTGTGGTCCAGCCCCACTTGTTCGGGCTGCACGACCAGATGCTGCACGGCGCCGGTTTTGACCAGGGTGGCCCAATCGGCCGCTTGGCCATTCGATGTGGCCGACGCGTTCGACGCAAATTGCGCCGGCTTGCGGATGGTCGGCTTGAGGATGCCCACTTGCCGCGCAACCGCCGCGCCCGCCGTGGTCATCACTTGATTTTGGGCGATCACCGTGACGGTGGCCCCGGAAATGGCGTCGACGCCCACCACGCCCTCATCCGGACGGGAATGGCCGACTTCGATTTTTTGGGCAACCGATTTGCCCACGTATTGCTGATTGAACTTGGTCAG
>JAGWTE010000220.1 GCA_028869095.1 Burkholderiales bacterium | reverse complement strand
GAGGATTTCTACCCGGTTGCAAGGAGCTCTAGCCCCATGCTCAAGCCGCATGAGCTTGGGGCAACGTGAAATAGAAGGTTGCGCCCGCTCCGGGTTGAGACTCCGCCCAGACTCGGCCGCCATGTCGCTCAATGGCTCGCCGCACGATGCTCAGGCCGATGCCGGTGCCTTCAAACGTTTGCCCATGCAGGCGCACAAAAGGCTCGAACAGTCGCGATGCCGATTCGGCAGAAAAGCCCACGCCGTTGTCGCGAACAAAAATCGTGACGTCACGCTGCTCAGGTAGCACGCCCACCTCAATGCGAGGATCTTCTGTGGCTTGGGTGAACTTGCGGGCATTGCCGATCAGGTTGACAAACACGGGCAACAGCAGATGGGGGTCGGCATGGACTCGGGGCAGGGCGTGGAGGGTGAGGCTCGCCCTCATCGGCGCGGCGCCCCCCAGGGTGATTTGCTGGACAGCCTGTTCAACCAGGGCGCACAGATCGGTGTCCATGCGCTCCAGGTTGTCATGGCCCATGTGGGCCAGGTCCAGCAGGGCGGTCACCAGTCGGGTCGATGTGTCGGCTTGGTCCACGATGATGGGAAGCATCTTGCGCGCCATGCTGTCATCGCCCGCCTGGAGGGCATCCAATGCCAGGCGAGCCGTGCCCGCAATGCCCCCCAGCGGGCCACGCAGATCGTGAGACACATTGCGATTGAAGCTTTCCAGCCCCGCGATGATGTTTTGCAGGTCAGCCGTTCGGGCGGCCACTTGATCTTCCAGCGATTGGTTCAGCGCGGTCAGATCCGCCTCGGCCTGCGCGCGCCGTGCCACTTCGGCTTGCAAGACGCGTCGTTTGCGCAGCAAGCTGGTGGTGAACAGCGTGAGTCCAAAGAAAATGAGCGGAAAGGCGCCAAAGTGGCGAACCACCACGGCGTCGATACCCAGAGCGAACGAGACCAGGCTGACCATGGGAATCGACAGCAAGGCAAAGCCGACCAGGGCATGGCCTGCGCCTTTTTCAACCCGGGACATTGAAAACGCCATGAGCGCACAGCCAATGAGGGGGATGGTCCCTGCCAGGTTGGCTTGTGTCCGCAACACCATGACACCCGCTGCGTATGCGCCCATCAACACCACACTGGGCAAGAGCATGGCGACCAAATAGCGCCATTGCTTGCGGGGATCGGTGTAGAGGTATTCAAAGATCCCGAGGGTCATCAGCATGATGGCGCTCAGAACCGTGCTGGACCATCCGCGCGCCAGGACGTAGGGCCCTTTGGGCATGTGCAAGTCGTTGGTGGCAAACACGATGGCCAACAGGCCAAAACTCAGCGCCAGCCAGCCCAACCCTTTTTCCCGGTCCCTCAGCCAGACTGCGCCAAACATCACGGCCAACAAGCCCAGCACGAAGGCCGACATATCCGTGGCGGATACCATGACATGTGTGGATGAAAGCGACATGCGGCCAGAGCAGAGCGGGAGTGTCCGAGCTGTTCAAGTTTCAGGTGTTCCAAGGATAAGGCGTAACCGCTTGTTGCGTAAAAGCCCTGTCTTCATGGATTGTGCACGGGAGCGGCCATTGAGCGATCGGGACAAGGCGATGTTTTAACGAGCGGCGTGTCGTGATCTCCGATAATGTGCCTTTGTTTTTGTTTCCGATCGACATGACCGCATTGCCGCCGAGTTCGATAGAAGACCGAATTGAGGTCCTGAAGACGCGCTGGGAACTCTACGTCGCCGAGGGGCTCTTCGAGCAGTTCATTGAATTCGCGGTCGCGGTCAACAGCCTGGCTGAGCATTTCAACCGGATGCGTCTGCCCGGTTTGATGCGAATCTGCGAAGGGCTGGAAAACGCTGTATTGGCACATCTGGGCAAGCAGTCATCGCATCCGATCGGTGATCGCGATGTGCTGGCTTTGCAGCGCCAGATGGACACTTTGTTTGGCGCCGTGGCCAGCGCCAAGCCCCACGTCCCGGATCCCGAGCGGCGGGCCGAGGACCAGGCAAGCGCCCAGCACGACATTGACTGGATCAAGCCACGGTCGGTCTGGCTGGTCAGTGCGCCCGAGCGACGTGAGATGGTCGACGCGCTGTGCGGTCAGCTGCGTTTTTTTGGGTTTCAGGTCGCTGAGATGACTTGGGGCGGGGCGCAGCCCGCCGGAGACATGCCTCTGGCCGTGCTGTTCATCCCGGCTCATGGCTCGACCAGCCCCCAAGACTTCGACTGCATAGCCTCGGTGCGGTCTACCTGTCCAGCCAGCCAGCTGTTCTACCTGGGTGTTCAATCGGCCATTGATCCGATTGTGGCGCTGATGCGAGCGGGCATTGACGTGGCGATTCCGTCTGAAGAGCAGCCCGCGATGGTGCTCGATCGCATTTTGGATCTGGTCCAAAACTTCGAGCAAGAAAAACACCGCGTGCTGGTGGTGGAAGATTCGCGGGTGGCGGTGGCCTTGATTCAGCGCACACTCGCCCAGCATGGCATCGACAGCCATGCCATCCGAGACCCTGGGACCTTGTTCGACGTGCTGGAGTCCTATCGCCCCGATCTGGTGTTGATGGACATGTTCATGCCGCGCTTCAACGGCGTCGAAGCCACCCGCGTGCTGCGGCAAATGTCGGCCTACAGCACCATGCCCATCGTCTACCTGTCGGGCGCATCCGACGTGGGGATGCAGGTCGAGGCCTTGCGCCTGGGCGGCGACCAATTCCTGACCAAGCCATTCAACCCGGTGTTGCTGGCAGCGGTGGTCAAAACCAAAATCGAACGGTTCCGCGAGACCCAGCGCTCGACGCGACTGGATGGTCTGACGGGGTTGTTCAACCACACGGCGGCCAAGTCGCGTTTGAGTGCCATCGTCAGCCAGATGCCCGAGCATGGGGCCTTGACCGTGGCCATGATCGACATCGATCATTTCAAGTCGATCAACGATACCTACGGCCATCCCGTCGGCGATCAGGTCATCCGGGCTTTAGCCTGGTTGCTCAAAGGGCGCTTGCGGTCCAGCGATCTGATCGGGCGTTATGGCGGGGAAGAGTTTTTGGTCGCGCTGCCTGGCGTGAGCCCTGAGCAGGCCCGATCCGTGATCGACCGCATCCGGGGGGATTTTTCTACCTTGCCGCATGCGCATCCCGGTGGCGCCTTGCACGCCACATTCAGCGCGGGCATCGCGTCCTATCCCATGCTGGACACGGCAGCCGGCCTCACGGAAGCGGCAGACGCCGCCTTGCTGCAGGCCAAGCGTCTGGGACGCAATCGGGTCGAAAAGGCCGTATTGCAGTAGAGTCTCCTCACGGCAACCCGCTGCGAGGAGCTTTGTCATGGACCATGAAATCACCCGGGGTGTGGACCAAGAAGAGGCCATTGGCGCGCACAGTGGATTCCGCATCCGCGTTGTCACGGCGTGGGATGCCTCCAGCCGCCAGTTCATCGTGAGCGCTTTTGTGCGCGGATCCGAAACCGAGGAAGAAGTCCAGATGGACACGAAAGGGCGGCGCTTTGCGCTGATCCAGGATGCCGAAGACCACGGCTTTGCGCTCGCCACCCAATGGATCGACCAGCAAGCGGGCGCTTGAGCGTCCCTAGGGTTATCCATCGGTCTTTTTTGTTTGTGTGACGAGTGGCCGACATTTGTCATTGACCCTGTGTAAGCAATCGTGTCCGGCGTACATAATTGATCGGGTGCGTGGCTTATCGGTTCTCTATGACGTTGCCTTTGGTTCGTGCCCGGATGTTTTGCAACTTGTTGGGCGGTTGCGTGGCTTTAGCTTGTGCAGCCTTGGCGCAAGCCAAGGAGTCTGACCGCATCGCCACAGAAGAGGACTACTTTGCCAACGTCCCGGTGGTGTTGACGGCCAGCCGTCTGGACCAACCGCTCAATGAGGCCCCAGGTTCCATCACTGTCATTGATCGCAACACCATACGCCTGTCTGGTGCGCGCACGGTGGCGGAGGTCTTGCGGTTGGTACCGGGTTACCTGTCTGGTGGCTGGAATGGCGCCAACCCCAATGCCTCGTATCACATTCCGCTGGACGACTACGGCACCCGCAATCTGGTGCTGATCGACGGCCGCTCTGTCTACTCGTCCAGCTATAAAGGCGACACCCACCGCGGCATGTTGGACGTCATGCTGGAAGACATCGAGCGCATTGAGGTGCTACGCGGCGCCAACTCGGCCGCCTATGGCGCCAATGCGATGTT
>JAGWTE010000219.1 GCA_028869095.1 Burkholderiales bacterium | reverse complement strand
GCTGGCCGGACGCCTGCTGGCGCATTGGGTAGCGGGCACGCCCTGCCCCGTCGAAGCCGACTTGCGCGACGCCATGGACCCCGCTCGCTTTGTGGCCCGAAACCATAGTAAAAATGCCAAATGAGCAGCCACTACGTGCCCATTGACACCAACCAACGCCCCCTGCCTGGGCTGACAGAGCGCCTGCGTCTGGACAAGTGGCTGTGGGCGGCGCGTTTTTTCAAAACCCGCGCCCTGGCCTCGGACGAGATCGACAAGGGCCGGATCATGGTCAACGAGCAAGTGGCCAAGGCCTCGCGCGAATTGAAAGCCGGCGACCGGATCGACATCCGCCAAGGCTATTTGACCCAAACCGTGGTCGTCAAAGCCCTGAGCACCATTCGCGGCCCCGCCACCCACGCCCAACAGTTGTACGAAGAAACGGCTGAGAGCCAGACCCGGCGCAAAGAGTGGACCGAGCAGCGCAAACACGCGGTCGAGCCCGCCGCCACCATCGAGCAAGGCCGGCCCACGAAGCGCGACCGCCGCCAATTGGCCGACTGGCAACGCTGGTCAGCCAGCGCCGACGAGTAAGCCACAGCCTGGCTGGCGCCCGGACGGCGCACTGTTACAACTTTTTTTGAGCCAGGGCTCTTGAAATGCCTGGCTTCGCCCTGACTTGCGCAGGGTTTTGAGAAACAAACCGAGCGAAATACAACATGAGCGACACGCCTAACACGCCCGACCAAACCGAAGGCCATGCCGAAAACGCCGGCGCCCTGCCCTTGGAATCGGTCGGCCAGGACATGACCGAACTGCTGGCCAAGCACGCCGAGGTGTCTGACGCCTACCTGCGTGCCAAGGCTGAGGCCGAAAACATCCGCCGCCGCGCAGAAGACGAAATTGCCAAGGCCCGCAAATTTGCCGTGGAATCGTTTGCCGAAAGCCTGCTGCCCGTGCGCGACAGCCTGGAAGCGGCCATTGCCTCGCACGTGGCCAAGCCCGACACCCCCGTTGAAACGGTGCTGGAAGGCGTGCATGCCACCCTGCGCCAACTGGCCTCGGCGCTGGAACGCAACAAGGTGTTGGAAATCAACCCCGCTGCGGGCACCAAATTCGACCCAGCCTTCCATCAGGCCATCAGCATGGTCCCTGCCGAGCAGGAAGCCAACACCGTGGTGGGCGTGCTCCAAAAGGGTTACTCCATTGCCGAGCGCGTGCTGCGCCCAGCCTTGGTCACCGTGGCGGCGCCCAAGTAAAAAGACTTCAAAAAGAATTTTCAAAAAGTCGCTCAGCGGCTCTTGAAACCCCTATTCAAAACACCACTTTAGAGACAACCGGAAGCAAGACGCTTCCCACAGTTTCCAGGAGAAATACACATGGGCAAGATCATTGGCATTGACTTGGGCACCACGAACTCGTGCGTGGCCATCATGGAAGGCAACACCACCAAGGTGATCGAGAACAGCGAAGGCGCTCGCACCACCCCTTCCATCATCGCTTACCAAGAAGACGGCGAAGTGTTGGTGGGCGCCTCGGCCAAGCGCCAGGCGGTGACCAACCCCAAGAACACCCTGTACGCAGTGAAGCGCCTGATCGGCCGCAAGTTCACCGAAAAAGAAGTGCAAAAGGACATCGACCTGATGCCCTACACCATCGCGGCTGCCGACAACGGCGACGCCTGGGTTGAAGTGCGCGGCAAGAAGATGGCGCCACCCCAAGTGTCGGCCGACGTGCTGCGCAAGATGAAGAAAACCGCTGAAGACTACCTGGGTGAAGAAGTCACCGAGGCCGTCATCACCGTGCCCGCCTACTTCAACGACGCACAACGTCAAGCCACCAAGGACGCTGGCCGCATCGCCGGTCTGGACGTCAAGCGCATCATCAACGAGCCCACCGCTGCCGCTCTGGCCTTCGGCCTGGACAAGCACGGCGCTGGCGACCGCAAGATCGCTGTGTATGACTTGGGCGGCGGCACCTTCGACGTGTCCATCATCGAAATCGCCGACGTGGATGGCGAAAAACAATTCGAAGTGCTGTCGACCAACGGTGACACCTTCCTGGGCGGCGAAGACTTCGACCAACGCATCATCGACTTCATCATCTCCGAGTTCAAGAAAGAACAAGGCGTTGACCTGTCCAAGGACGTGCTGGCCCTGCAACGCCTGAAGGAAGCCGCAGAAAAGGCCAAGATCGAGTTGTCGAACTCGGCTCAGACCGACGTCAACCTGCCCTACATCACCGCTGACGCCACGGGCCCCAAGCACTTGAACGTCAAGCTGACCCGCGCCAAGTTGGAGTCGCTGGTGGAAGAGCTGATCGAGCGCACCATCGCCCCTTGCCGCATGGCCATCAAGGACGCTGGCGTGGCCGTGTCCGACATCCAGGACGTGATCTTGGTTGGCGGTATGACCCGCATGCCCAAGGTGCAAGAAAAGGTCAAGGAATTCTTCGGCAAGGAGCCACGCAAGGACGTGAACCCTGACGAAGCCGTGGCCGTGGGCGCTGCTGTGCAAGGCCAAGTGCTGGCTGGCGACCGTACCGACGTGTTGCTGCTGGACGTGACCCCTTTGTCCCTGGGTATCGAAACCATGGGCGGCGTCATGACCAAGATGATCGGCAAGAACACGACCATCCCGACCAAGTTCGCACAGACCTTCTCGACCGCCGACGACAATCAGCCTGCCGTGACCATCAAGGTCTACCAAGGTGAGCGTGAAATGGCGGCCGGCAACAAGATGCTGGGCGAATTCAATCTGGAAGGCATCCCACCTGCACCACGTGGCACGCCTCAAATTGAAGTGGCCTTCGACATCGACGCCAACGGCATCTTGCACGTGAGCGCCAAGGACAAGGGCACCGGCAAGGAAAACAAGATCACCATCAAGGCCAACTCGGGTCTGTCGGAAGACGAGATCCAAAAGATGGTCAAGGACGCTGAACTGAACGCGGCCGAAGACAAGAAGAAGCTGGAAATCGTGCAAGCCAAGAACCAAGGCGACGGCATGGTCCACAGCGTGCGCAAGTCTTTGACCGAATACGGCGACAAGCTGGATGCCGGTGAAAAGGAAAAGATCGAAGCGGCGATCAAGGACGTTGAAGAAGCCCTCAAGGGTGACGACAAGGACGACATCGAAGCCAAGACCAATGCCCTGATGACCGCCAGCCAGAAGCTGGGCGAGAAGATGTACGCCGACATGCAAGCCAACCAAGGTGCGGCCGGTGCTGCAGGCGCGGAAGGTCACGGCGCTTCGGCCGGTGCCGAACAAGCCAAGCCTGCTGACGACAACGTGGTGGATGCCGAGTTCAAGGAAGTCAAGAAGGACTGATCTGACACGGGCTTTCGAGCCTGTCTGAGCGAGGGGCACAGGCCGTGTGAGCATCAGCTCATGCCCTGTGCCTTTGTCGGATCTGGACCCAGACCAAAAAATCATGGCAGCAAAACGCGATTACTACGAAGTCTTGGGGCTCACCAAAGGTGCGTCCGAAGACGAGATCAAGAAGGCCTACCGCAAGGCGGCCATGAAGCATCACCCTGACCGCAATCAGGGCGACAAGGCCAAGGAAGCCGAAGAGAAGTTCAAAGAGGTCAAAGAGGCCTACGAGATGCTCACCGACCCCAAGAAGCGGGCGGCTTACGACCAATACGGCCACGCGGGTGTCGACCCGAACATGGGTGGAGGCCCAGGCGGTGGCTTTGCTGGCGGTGGCTTTGCCGAAGCCTTTGGCGACATCTTTGGCGACATCTTTGGACAAGGCGGCGCACGCCGTGGCGGTGGCCCTCAGGTCTACCGTGGCAGCGACCTGTCTTACGCCATGGAAATCACCCTGGAAGAAGCGGCTGCAGGCAAAGACACCCAAATCCGCATCCCTGCCTGGGATGAGTGCGAGGTGTGCCACGGCAGCGGCGCCAAGCCCGGCACCAGCGCCAAAACCTGCCCGACCTGTAATGGCTCGGGCACGGTGCACATGCGCCAGGGCTTTTTCAGCGTGCAGCAAACCTGCCCGCACTGCCACGGCCAGGGCAAGATCATTCCCGACCCTTGCACCTCGTGTAACGGCCAAGGCAAGATCAAGAAGACCAAGACCCTGGAAGTCAAGATCCCAGCCGGTATCAACGAAGGCATGCGCATTCGCTCGGCCGGCAACGGCGAGCCTGGCACCAATGGCGGCCCCGCTGGCGACCTGTACATCGAGATCCGGATCAAGCAGCACGACAT
>JAGWTE010000218.1 GCA_028869095.1 Burkholderiales bacterium | reverse complement strand
TCAGCTCGTCAATCAGGGCGCCTTGCGCATCTTCAAGTCGCCAGGTCAGGCTGACGACGCAGGGTGAGGAAATCATCATGATGGTGCGATCATCTCATGAGCTGGTGTCGCCCTTGAATGGGCCTTGAGTCGGCCTTGCGCGTGGTCATGGTCAAGAGAGGGCTGTACACCGCACAATGGCAGGATGAAATCGACTCAAACATCCAAGAAAAGCGCAGCTAAGGGCCAAGCTTCATCCGCATCGGTCATGCCCGAGCTGGATCAACCCTGGCCTTTGCTGGGCGGCATGTCGGCGCAGACTTTCATGCGCAAGTATTGGCAGAAGAAGCCGCTGCTGATTCGACAGGCCATTCCGAATGTGCGTCCCCCCATTGCGCGGCCCGACCTCTTTGAGTTGGCTGGGCGTGATGACGTGGAGTCCCGCCTGATTGTTCAAGGCGGCGCGATCACTGGCAAGGCAGCGGGCAAGAAGGCAGCCCCCGCCTGGGCTTTGCACCATGGGCCCATTGCCCGCACCCGCATCCCAAAATTGAACCAGCCGCGCTGGACCTTGTTGGTTCAGGGCTTGGACCTGCACGTTCCGGCGGCGCATGACTTGCTCAAGCAGTTCCGCTTTGTGCCCGATGCCCGCCTCGATGATTTGATGATCTCCTACGCCAGCGATGGCGGCGGGGTGGGGCCGCATTACGACTCGTACGACGTGTTCTTGCTGCAAGTTCATGGGCAGCGTCGCTGGCGCATTGGCCCGATCAAAGATGCCACTCTGCTGCCCGACATGCCGGTCAAAATCCTGGCGAACTTTGAGCCGGAAGAAGAGTACGTGCTGGAGCCCGGCGACATGCTTTACCTGCCGCCACGCTGGGCCCACGACGGCATTGCGCAAGGCGAGTGCATGACCTGTTCTGTGGGCTTCCGCGTGCCCGAGACAACGGAGTTGGCGCGCGAAGTGCTGACCCGTTTGACCGAGGCCTTGGAGCCGGATGACCCGCCCAAGCTTTACAAGGACCCCAAGCAGGTGGCCACTTCAGAGCCAGGCCGCATTCCGGCTGAGTTGCAGCAATTTGCATTGGACGCCATCACCCGAGCCTTGAAAGACCCGGTCGCCTTGCAGACCGCTTTGGGTGAGATGTTGTCCGAACCGAAACCCCGTGTCTGGTTTGACATCAGTGACGAGCCTTTGGCCGACGGCGTGGGTGTGGTGCTGGATGCCAAGACCCGCATGATGTATGACGACCATTGCATCTATGCCAATGGCGAGTCGTGGCGTGCTGCTGGCGCGGATGCGCGGGTGTTGCGTGAGTTGGCTGACCGTCGCCGGCTGTCTGCCGCAGCGGTGGCCAAAGTCAGCCCGGCGCTGCGCTCGCTGCTGGATCAATGGGTGGACGACGGATGGCTGCATCCCGCCCCTTGATGCGTGGGATGGAGCCGAGGTGAATCACGGAAGTGGAGCAGGAGGCACACATGAGCGATCTATCTGGACGTTTTGACGGCTGGTTGTCGTTTCAGGATCACCTGGCTGCAGGCATGGCCATGGCTGCAGCCGAGCCAACTGACCTCTACTTCTGTGACTTTGACTTTGTTCACTGGCCATTGGGCGCGACATCGACTTTGGACGCCTTGCACCGTTGGGTCATGGCCGGATCGGGCGCGCATTGCCATCTCTTGGCCGTGAGTTTTGATGAGATGCCTCGCCATCACTCGCGTTGGCTGGCTTGGCGCCAGCACTGGACGCATCGAGTCAAATGTTGGCTGATTCCGGAGGATGCCGCGCAAGGCATGTTGCCCACCTTCGTGTTGAAGGACAAGCTGGCCATTCGGATCATGGACCTGCGCTCAGGGACCGGGATCTGGTCACGAGACCCTGCCACCATTCGGGCTTGGTTGTCAGAAATTGACGTTATTTCGCAACGATCTCACGAGGCGATGCCGGCGACCACTTTGGGTTTATAGGGATATGCCCGCAGTGTTGTACAATCGATGGCTGAATGTGGAGCAACAACTAATGTTGCTAAGCATCCTTTGCCCTCGTCTCGTATTCACTATGGGGCTGTGGGCTCTGCACATAGTTCCATATCCCCCGGTTTATTGACACTCCTTTTGAGGATACAAGCATGAAAAAGTCGCTCCTGCTGGCTTCGCTGATCGCTGCCATGGCCCTGGCCGCTTGCGGTAAGAAAGAAGAACCCGCTGCTGAACCCGCATCTGCCGCTTCGGAAGTCGCTCCTGCTGCTAGCGCTGCCGCTTCGGAAGCCGCTCCTGCCGCTTCGGAAGCTGCCTCCGCTGCTTCGGAAGCCGCTCCTGCTGCTTCGGAAGCCGCTTCGAAGTAATCCTTCGAACGCAGCTTAGCGAAAAGGCCGCCCTTTGGGGCGGCTTTTTTTATGGCTGATCGCTTCTGCTCGCTGTGTTTGCGCCTTTTTTTGATTTTGCGTCAATCACTCAAATGGCTTGCTGCAACAAAAAACCCGGCCTTGGCCGGGTTTTGCGCGAGATGAAAGGCCTAGGGCTCAGATCAATTCATTCAGCAGGTCTTTGGCAATGCGCTGGGCCACTGGTGTGGTCTGGGCCTGGCCGTTTTGGTCGGTCACCTTGATGGCGGTTTGATTGCCTGTGCCTTGCACCAGGATTTGGTGCTTGATCACCGCATCTGCGGCTTCGCCAGAGTGGAACAGGCGAGCCCAGAAGCCTGGCTTGGGTTTGTCTGCCGATTCACCAGGCAAGCGCACTTCGTACACGCCCTTGGCGCGATCTCGGCTTTCAATCGTGTAGCCGGCGCGATCCAGTGCCAGGCCTACTCGGCGCCACACGGTGTCGAAATCGTCATCCACTGACAAGGCGGACTGGTCGCCAGTCATACGCACTGCGGCACCTTGCACGGAGCCTGTTGCGACTGCGGGCTTGGCATCCGATTTGGCTTGTGCGGCAGCTTCTTGTGTTGCACCCAGGCGCAGCATCAGGCGCGACAGGATCTCGGCTTCCAGTGCGGCGTCAACGCGCGGCTCCCAGCGGGTCTGATCTTTGTGCGCGTTGGCGTACTCTTCGGTCACGCCGCGGTGGGTCACATAGATCTCGCAACCTTTGGCTGTGCGCTCGATACGGGTCTTGTATTGGTCACGCTCGCCGGTGTCGTACAGGCCGTCAACGACTGTGCCCAAGGTGCGGCGGATCACGTCTTGAGGCAGCTTGGCGCGGTTCTCGGCCCAATTGGTCTCCATCAGGCCGGCGGTGGGCTGGTCAACCACCAGCTCAAAGCCAGCGTCTGTCCAAAAGCCGCGGACCTGATCCCAGATTTGCTCGGGCGGCACGCTCAGCGAGAGCCAGCGGGTTTGGCCTTGGCGCTCTAGCTTGACGTTGCCGAACTGGCCGGGGGCCACGACGGTGTCGGACTGAACCGCGGCTGCAGTTGGGGTGTTGAGGCCGTTAGCCGACACGATGGCTGGTGTCACTTGGCCATAGCGAGACTGACCGGGCAGTTTGCTCAGGTCAGGCGGCACATCCAAACTCACGACCTTGGCGCCGGCGGTGCGGTAGTCCACCTTTTCACCCAGGATGGATGGCGTGGACGGAGCGGAGGAGCAGCCGGCCATCAAGGCGCTGGTGGCCGCGATCACGCTCAAAACTGCAAAAACCTGGCGACGTTGCTTGATCGACATGTGTGTTGAATCCAAACGCTCAAGGCGTGGTGTGGATGAAAAAGGGGGCAATGAAGCGGGCCAAAAACCGGGATCAGAGGATCCCGGCTTCGCGCAGGGCGCCTTCGACCACGGGTTGGGCCGATTCTGACAATGGAGTCAAAGGCAGGCGCAAGGTTCCGCCAGACTTGCCCATGCGAGCCAGCGCCCATTTCACGGGGATGGGGTTGGGCTCGATGAACAGGTGCTTGTGCAGGGGCAGCAGCTTCATGTGCAGGTCCACGGCGCGGGCGGTGTCTTTTTCAAGGGCTGCGGCGCACAGGTCGGCCATGGCACGAGGAGCGACGTTGGCCGTCACGCTGATGTTGCCGTGTCCACCCAGCAGCATCAAAGCCACAGCGGTGGCGTCGTCACCCGAATAGATGTGGAAGCCCTTGGGGGCTTGCTTGATCAGCCAGGCTGCGCGCTCCAGGTTGCCGGTGGCTTCTTTGAGACCGATGACGCCGGGCAGTTGGGCCAGACGCAGGGCGGTTTCGGGCAGCATGTCTGCGACCGAGCGGCCGGGCACGTTGTACAGCACCATGGGGATGTCCACGGCTTCAAGAATGGTCTTGAAGTGCTGGTAGATGCCTTCTTGCGTGGGCTTGTTGTAGTAGGGCACG
>JAGWTE010000217.1 GCA_028869095.1 Burkholderiales bacterium | reverse complement strand
GTGGGCACCTTGATGACCAATATGGCCGTCGAGTTGGCGCTGCAAAAGCGAGGCGTTGAGTTCGTGCGGGCCAAGGTGGGCGACCGCTACGTGCTGGAAGAGCTAGCCCGCCGTGGCTGGCAGTTGGGCGGCGAAGGCTCTGGCCACTTGCTGGCGCTGGATCAGCATACGACGGGCGATGGCATCGTCAGCGCACTGCAGGTCTTGCAGGCGGTGGTCCGCTCCAAGCGCTCCTTGGCCGATTGGCTTCGTGGCGTGGAATTGTTCCCCCAGCGTCTGATCAACGTCCGCTTGTCAGCTGGACAAGATTGGAAGAGCAACCAGACGCTGGCGTCGGAGCAAGAGCGGGTGGGGCGCTTGTTGGAAGGTCGCGGTCGAATCCTGATTCGCCCCTCTGGCACAGAGCCTTTGCTGCGGGTGATGGTGGAGGCGCAAGAGCAGGCCTTGGCCAACGAATGTGCCCAAGCGCTGGCCGATGCGGTGGCCCGCTGAAAGATCAAGCAAAGTATCCTGAGCCAGGGCAATAAAAAGCGGACCTCAGGTCCGCTTTCGTTTTTCTGAGCTCAGCCTGATTACTTCTTGGCTGCGGGTGGGGTCAAGACGCGGTCGATCTGATGGATCACGCCGTTGGCAGTCTTGATGTCGGCCTGTGTGACCATGGCGTCATCCACCGTCACAAAGTCCCCAGCCTTGGATACGCCCAACTTGGTGCCACCGATGGTGGGCAAGGTCGTGTTTTCTTGAATGCTGGACGACAAGACGTTGCCCGAGACGATGTGGTAGCTTAGCAATGCCTTGAGCTGCGCGGGATCTTTGGCCAATTTGTCCAAAGTAGCGGCTGGCAATGCGGCAAAGGCTTCATTGGTGGGGGCAAACACGGTAACAGGCGTGCTGCCGTTGAGCACATCACTCAAACCAGCCTGTTGCGCCAGTGTGTTGAATGTGGACAATTCAGCCTTCTGGGCGATTGTGGCGGCAGCCGTGGCGGGCGCATTTTGCATGCTGGCGCAGCCACCGAGTGCGGCAGCGGCTGTCAAAACCAGGATAGAAATGGCACGTGCCATGGCGGTTTGTTGGGTCATCATTCGGTCTCCGAAGGGTAAGGCGCAGGTTTTTCAAACGAACTGCCGCACGATAAAACTGTCATGTGACAGATAGGTGACGCTGAAATGACGCGTTTGTCATAAATTCGTGAGCCCAACGGCAGGTGCGAATATGACAACCGGTGACCAAGCTGTCATTTGGCCGTCACAATGCCCGTCTACAGTGCGTCGTACTGAAATTTGTCTGTCACACGACATCGAAAGGCGAACACATGACTTTGAAGATGATCCGCTCCGCTGCTGCTGTTGCTTTGGCTTTGATGAGCGCCAGCGTTTTCGCAGATGACGTCACTGGCGCCGGTGCCAGCTTCCCTGCGCCCGTGTATGCCAAGTGGGCATCCGCATTCAATACAGCGACTGGCGTCCGGATCAATTACCAGTCCGTCGGTTCTGGTGCCGGCATCAAGCAAATCAAGGCCAAGACCGTGGACTTCGGTGCTTCGGACATGCCTTTGAAAGATGAAGAGTTGACCAAGGAAGGCCTGATGCAGTTCCCCACCGTGATCGGTGGCGTGGTGCCCGTGATCAACGTCAAGGGCATTCAACCGGGTCAATTGAAGCTGACGGGTGAAGTGCTGGGCAACATCTACCTGGGCACCATCAAGAAGTGGAACGACCCCGCGATCACGGCGCTGAACCCTGGTGTGGCGCTGCCAGACGCACCCATCGCTCCCGTGCGTCGCGCTGATGCTTCGGGCACCAGCTTCATCTTCACGAACTACCTGAGCAAGGTCAACGCCGAATGGAAGACCAAGGTTGGCGATGGCACTTCGGTGAACTGGCCTACGGGTGCTGGCGGCAAGGGTAACGAAGGCGTGTCGGCTTTCGTGCAACGTTTGCCTAACTCGATTGGCTATGTGGAATACGCCTACGCCAAGCAAAACAAGATGTCCCACGTTGCTCTGCGCAATGCCGACGGCCACTTTGTGCAGCCCGACGACGAGGCATTCAAGGCCGCAGCCGCTGGTGCTGAGTGGAACAAGTCGTTCTACCAAATCCTGACCAACCTGCCTGGCAAGGCTGCTTGGCCTATCAGCGGCGCCACCTTCATCCTGATGCACAAGCACCAGGACAAGTCTGCTCAAGCCACATCCACCTTGAAGTTCTTTGACTGGGCCTACGCCTCGGGTGACAAGAGCGCTGCTGATCTGGAATACGTGCCGCTGCCTGCTTCCGTGAAAGACCTGGTTCGCAAGCAATGGGCAACCATTGTGGACACCGCCGGCAAGCCTGTTTCGTATAAGTAATTGTTGTTGATGAGGCCGAATGTCTCCTGATTCGGGAGCTTTCGGCCTTGAGTGATTTTGAGAGTGATGCGTCTTGCCTGACGGAGCCTTTTGATGACCGCCATCTTGCCTGCCGACATGGATGACTCCAAGCCGAGTAACCGGCAAAACGCGAGTTTGTACCCTATGACCAATCCTCCCGTTCGACGCGTGAACGCCCCTTGGGCTGACACGCTTTTTGCGCTGCTGGCGCGCGGTGCCGCCATCCTGACTTTGTCTATCTTGGTTGGCATCATCATTTCTTTGGTGATTGGTGCGTGGCCTGCCATCAAGGAATACGGGTTGAGTTTCTTTTGGCGTTCGGATTGGGATCCGGTCCAGGACAAGTATGGTGGCCTGGTCATGATCTACGGCACCTTGATGACCTCGTTCATCGCCTTGCTGATTGCTGTGCCAGTCAGCTTCGGTATTGCCATGTTCTTGACGGAGTTGTCACCCAAGTGGCTCAAGCGTCCGCTGGGTATCGCAGTTGAGTTGTTGGCAGCAGTGCCATCGATCGTGTACGGCATGTGGGGCTTGCTGGTGTTCGGCCCCATTTTGTCGACCTATGTTCAGCAACCGCTTCAGTCTTTGACAGAAGGCGTGCCGTATCTGGGGGCGCTGTTCTCGGGCCCCCCCGTGGGCATTGGTATTTTGTCGGCCGGCATCATCCTGGCGATCATGATCATTCCCTTCATCGCCTCGGTCATGCGTGACGTGTTTGAGGTGACGCCCCCGATGCTCAAAGAGTCTGCCTATGGCCTGGGCTCGACCACCTGGGAGGTGGTGTCCAAGGTGGTGTTGCCCTATACCAAGACAGGTGTGGTCGGCGGGATCATGCTGGGACTGGGGCGTGCGCTGGGCGAGACCATGGCCGTGACTTTTGTGATCGGCAACATGAACCAGCTCAACTCTCTGTCGGTGTTCGAGGCGGCCAACAGCATCACCTCGGCCCTGGCGAACGAGTTTGCTGAAGCAGGTGAGGGCTTGCATCAAGCCTCACTGATTTACCTGGGTCTGATCTTGTTTTTCATCACGTTTGTGGTCTTGGCGTTTTCCAAACTGCTGCTGGCCAAGCTCAAGAAAGCAGAAGGAGCTCGCGCATGAGTTCAACCCATTCCTTCCGTTTGGCGCGACACAACAGCCGCAAGCGCGTGAACGCCATTGCTTTGGCTTTGTCCTTGGCGGCCATGGCCTTCGGCTTGGTGTGGCTGGTGTGGATCTTGATTGAAACGATCCGACTGGGTATGGGGGGGCTGACCTTGGCGACCTTCACCCAAATGACACCTGCACCCGAAGAGGCGGGCGGTTTGGCCAATGCCATCATGGGCTCGCTCATGATGGTGGGCTTGGCTACCTTGATTGGCACCCCGGTGGGCGTGCTGGCGGGTGTTTATCTGGCGGAATACAGCCGTGACGGCTGGCTGGGCAGTGTGACCCGTTTCATCAACGACATTTTGTTGTCGGCACCCTCCATCGTGGTGGGGCTGTTCATCTATTCGTCGGTGGTGGCCCGGGCCAAGAGCTTTTCTGGCTGGGCAGGGGTGCTGGCGCTGGCTTTGATCGTGGTGCCTGTGGTGATTCGCACAACTGAGAACATGCTGGCCCTGGTGCCGCATGCCCTGCGCGAAGCGGCTTATGCCTTGGGGACCCCCAAGTGGCGTGTGATCTTGACGATCACCCTGAAGTCGGCCCGCGCAGGTGTGGTAACAGGTGTGTTGCTGGCTGTGGCTCGTGTTTCTGGTGAGACGGCGCCATTGTTGTTCACGGCCTTGTCCAACCAATTCTGGTCGGCCGACTTGAGCCATCCGATGGCCAGCTTGCCCGTGACGATTTTCAAGTTTGCGATGAGTCCCTATGAAAACTGGCAAAAGCTCGCGTGGGCAGGTGTGTTCCTGATCACGATGGGTGTGCTGGTGCTCAATGTGGTGGCCCGCACCGTATTCCGTCAGCGCTGATCCGA
>JAGWTE010000216.1 GCA_028869095.1 Burkholderiales bacterium | reverse complement strand
AACACGACCTGATCATGATGGGCTCGCATGGCCACAGCAACTTGATGAACCTGATCACCGGCTCGGTGGCCACGCAGGTGCTGGCCCGCAGCAAGCTGCCGGTGTTGCTGGTGCGCTGAGGCCAACACCCACGGCGAGTCGATGCCGTCGGCTCGCAACGAGCCGCGTCCCACCTAGGACGCTAGCTTGTTCTGATCCACGGGCTTGCGGTTCACGGTGTGCTGCTCCAGCCGAACGTCGTCCAGCAGCGCTTTCACCCGGTCTCCGCCACCGTGCACAAACCCGGCCCACTGGATCCAATCCGGATCGGCACCATCGGCAGACAGCTTCTTTTCCAGCTCGGCCGAGAATTGGATGATGGTGTTGACCGGCTCGCGCAAATCGTGCGAGAGCATGTAGATGACCTTCTGCTGTGACAGGGACTTCTTTTCCAGCTCGGCAATCGTGTCCCGCAATTTCTGCGCGGTATCGGCCAGGTCCTGGATGTCGTGCTCGTCAATGACCACCCCCACGATGTCGCCCTCTGGCGACCGTGCGGGCACCACCCTCACCTGCATGCGCCGCAGGCCCTTGGCGGGGTAAATGGTGCTGACCTCGAAACTGAGCGTCTGCCCCTGCAAAGCCTGATCGACCAACGGTTTGAACTGCGTCTCAAACACCGTCGCTCCACGCACGGCGGCCACGGACTTGCCCACAACATCGGCCACATCGCGCCCCCAATGGCGCAGATAGGCCCCATTGACGGCCCGGTAGACGTAGTGACGATCGACAAACGATTTGACGTCCAGATCCACCGCTGCGAAGGACATCAGGCGCTGGGCCTCGGCCTCTCGCATGGACAAGGCCTGCTCGGCGGCCTCAATGCGGGCCATGGACGCTCGCCGAAAGGTGAGCATGCGGGCCACTTGCCGAGACAAGGCCTGCAGGCTGCGTGTCTGGGCCTCGGTGATGTGCTTGGGCTCGCGGTCGATCGCACACACCGTCCCCAGGGGCAAACCATCGGCGGTGACGATGGGGGCCCCGGCATAAAAACGAATGTGGGGGTTGCTCGTCACCAAGGGATTGGTGGCGAAGCGCGCGTCTTCCAGCGCGTTGTCTACCACCAGTACCTGGTCCGACTCCAAAATCGCGTGAGCGCAAAAAGCCAAGGTTCTGGGGGTTTCCGGCGCGTCCAGACCGACTTTGGCCTTGAACCACTGGCGTTCGCTGTCGATCAGCGAGATCAAGGCCACCGGGGTGTCACAAATTTGCGATGCCAGCAAAGCGATGTCGTCAAACATCGGCTCGGGCAAGGTATCGAGCACCAGCAGGTCATGCAAGGCCTTGATCCGCAGGGACTCCTGGGGATGCAGAGGAGCAGGACAGGCGCCGGTGGACAAACCAGAACTCAAGGGCTCACCTCATGGAATGCGAAGCCTGGATCGGCTCAGGGCGAAGGCGTACTCGCTGGCGCAGAGGCCGGGGCCGTGTGAACCACCACGCCAGGGGTCAGGGAGATCTCATCCACGGCGGTCACCTTGGTCACGAAGTAGCGGGTGTCGCCAAAGCAGCTGGTGGGCAGGCCGACCTTCTCTTCATAGTGCAAGGCCACCCGCTTGCCCATCAGGCGGTTGATGTCAGCGGCCACGGCATCGTCATGCACCGTGAACAGGAACTTTTCAGCCACGGCGCCGGGTTGCGACACCAGGGCCTGTTCGCCTTCCCAGGTTTTGCAGAGCCACCCTTTGTGGGAGAGTTTTTGCACCCAGCCGGCGCGCTCACCCGAGGAATAGCTCCAGCGCAAGGCCAGCGCAAAGTAGCCCACGATCAGAGCCAACACAATCAGCAAGGGAAGGAGAACGCGTTTGAAAAGCATGGCGTGGCAAGCAAGTCGATGACAGATCGCTCATGTTGACATGATTTCTGCGCAAACCACGTCCCGCCCCCGTCCTTGGGCCTTGGCTTGGTACAAGGCTTGGTCAGCCCGTTGGATGGTCTGCGCGGCAGATTCAGTGGCCGACAAACTGGTCACGCCGGCCGAGAAATTCAAACGCAAGGCCGACTGCGTGGACGAAATCGGCTGGGCCTGCAAGGCCGATCGCAAGCGAGCCAAGGCCACCAGGGCCCCATCGGGTGGCGTGTCATGCAAGACCAGCAAGAACTCTTCGCCACCCCAGCGGGCAATCAACTCGGAGCCACGCAAGACCTCTTGCGCCTGCAAGGCAAAGCCCTTCAAGGCTTCATCCCCCACGCTGTGCCCATATCGATCATTGATCTGTTTGAAATGATCCAGATCGACCAGGGCCAAAGCACAGGGGCGCGCCGCACGCGCTTGCGCCTTGATCAGGTGATCCAGCAAGGCCATGGCATGGCGGCGGTTGTACAAGCCCGTCAACACATCGCGGCTGGCCAACTCCTGAATGCGCGCCACCGCGGCCTCCAGCTCGCGGCGTTGTTTCTTCAACTGGTTTTGCATGGCGCCAAACTGGCTGCCCAAAACCGCCACACTGGGTTGCAGCATCACCAGGACCATGAAGTGCACCCACTCGGTGGCCGGGGTGAAGCGATCAGGCATGAGATGGCACAGCACAAACATCGTGCCGCCCATGGACAAGAGCACGTACACCGCAAAGCCCCACAGCGCGCGTTGGCGCAGATTGAAGGTGCCATACACCACCACCGCCAACTGGATGGCGATCAAAGCACCCCGAATCTGATCAAACAGTGTATAGATCAAGGTCGCAAAACTGGAGGCAAACACCATTTGCCAGAGCGTCAAGGCCGGATCGGGTTGGTTGCGAGCCAAGCCCAGACGCACGATCCCGTAGAACACAACGCTTCCGGTCATCGCGATGAGGTCGTAGAGCCAGACACGGCTTTGCGCAGCCAGGCCGTTGATGCGCGCGGTCTCCACAATGACGGTGCCCACCGCATAGCCAAAAATGGCCAGCAAGGTGCGCAACACATAGCGCTGCTGCTTGGGATCCGGCCCCAATAGCCAACGCGTGAGTTGGCGTCTGACGTTGCTGGAATCAGGGATGACGACCTCCACACATGCAACCCTTTGACCACAACCTGGCGGCGATTGTGTCCAACTGAAATTGTCCCCGCCGAGCGTCATGGCGGTCAATCAAGAGAAGTCCCTTTTCCAGGGCAATTCCGCCTCTAGAATGTTTGCGCCCCGCCCTCGGCATCCTCCTAGGGGCGGGCTCTCCACTCAAGGTGATCCATGTCCGTGATCCGCATCCGCGGTGCCCGCCAGCACAACCTCAAGAACCTCGACCTCGACATCCAGACGGGTGAGTTGACCGTCGTGACCGGGCCCAGCGGCTCGGGCAAATCGTCACTGGTGTTCGACACCCTGTATGCCGAAGGCCAGCGCCGCTATGTGGAGACCTTCAGCGCCTACGCCCGCCAGTTCCTGGACCGCATGGACCGCCCCGCCGTGGACCGCGTGGAAGGCGTACCGCCCGCGATTGCGATTGACCAGAGCAACCCGGTGCGCACCTCCCGCTCGACCGTGGGCACGATGACGGAGCTGAACGACCACCTCAAGCTCTTGTTTGCACGTGCGGGGCAGTTGTATGACCAGGACACGGGCCAACTGGTGCGCGAAGACTCACCCCAATCGGTGTTTGATGAGTTGCTCAAGCGCTGCGCCGCCACGCCGGGTGGCCGCCGCGTGGTGATCACCTTTGGGGCGGAGTTGCCCGCCAACACCACGCCCGAGCAGATGGAAGAGTGGCTGTCGGCCAGCGGCTTTTCGCGCATCCAGGCGCAACGCGTGGTCAAGGCCAGCTTGCTGCCCTCGGCGGCCTTGACGGCCAACCAGACGGCTGCGTCGGTGGACGACGCCGACACCAAACCCGCCAAGAAAAAGCCAGCTGCCAAAAAGGCCAGCAAGGCCGCCGGCAAGAAAACCAAAGACACGGCCGATGCTGACTTGGCCTCAGATGAACGCCTGGTGCTGGATGTGGTGGCCGACCGCTTCCGCATGGGTGCCGATGCCACCGGCGCCGATCTGGACCGCCCCCGCGTGATGGAGGCACTGGAAGTGGCCTTCAAACGCGGCAGCGGCCACATCACGGTTTATGCCTTGCCTGAAGGCGATGCAGGGGACCAAGGAACCGCCGGGCCGTCCCAAGGTTCCTTGCACCCCACGGGGGGCGGGATGGGCACAGCCCAGCCCTCGGGGCCGACAGGACTCGAGCCCGAACTGTGGCGCTTTTCCAGCGGCCTGCATTGCCCGGACAGCCACCGCCGCTACAGCGCGCCCACGCCGGGCATGTTCTCGTTCAACTCGGCTGCGGGCGCCTGCCCCACCTGCCGGGGCTTTGGCCGCGTCATTGGCGTGGACTGGGGCCTGGTCATCCC
>JAGWTE010000215.1 GCA_028869095.1 Burkholderiales bacterium | reverse complement strand
GCCTGAGGCGACATGGCGGGCGCGAATGATCCGGATGAAGTTGGCGTGCTCATGGGCACGCATGGTATTACTTCTTGAGCGGTGCAGCCGCCACCTTGGGGGTGGGCTCCGGGTCGGTCACAAAACCGATCTTGCTCAAGCCCGCACGCGAAGCATCCGCCAAGGTTTCAGCCACCGCGCGATAAGGCACGTTCTGGTCCGCACGCAAATGGATCTCGGGCTGAGGCTGCTTGCTGGACTCTGTCACAAAGCGCGCCGCCGCATCCTCACGGCTCAAGGCCGATCCATTCCAGTAGCGGATGCCGTCTGCATCAATGGACAGGTCAATTTTTTCAGCCTTGGCCGACATCACCTGCGCGCTGGCTTTGGGCAAATCCACCTTGACCGAATGGCTCAACAGTGGTGCCGTCACAATGAAGATCACCAACAGCACCAGCATCACGTCGATGAGGGGCACCATGTTGATCTCAGCCAAAGGGGCGCCGCCCCGCTTGTCGTCAAAACTGGCAAAGGCCATGGTGGGCTCCGATCAGGACTTGGCGGTAGGCTTGATGGCGCGCACATTGGCGGCCTCACCCACCTCGCCGGGCTGGCTGCCCTTCAAGGTCTGCCCCGTCGACAAGAAGGTGAACAACTCAAAGGCAAACGCATCCAGGCGTGCGCCCCAAACGCGGTTGCTGCGCGTCAGCCAGTTGTAGGCCATCACCGCAGGAATGGCCACAGCCAGGCCCACGCCCGTCATGATCAAGGCCTCGCCCACCGGGCCTGCCACCTTGTCCAGCGTGCCCGCCCCTGTCGCGCCAATGGCCAACAGCGCGTGGTACACGCCCCAAACGGTGCCAAACAAGCCGACGAACGGCGCGGTGGCGCCAATGGTGGCCAACACGCTCAAGCCGCTTTCCATGCGCATGGTGTCTTCATCCAGCACCTTTTTGATCGTGCGGGTCAAGAACTCTTGCGCCGATCCGGCCTCTTCCAATTTGGCCGCGCCAAAACGGGCATGGTGGGCCTGGGCATGCATGGCGTGGGATGTGAGATGCGCAAAGGGCTCGGTCACCCCATGCGTGGCGATTTCATGCTGCACCGCTTCCAGCGAGGTCGCGTTCCAGAAGAAATTCAAGAATGCCTGGCTGCGCCGCTGACGCTGAAACAGCGCCACGCCCTTGGTCACGATCAGCGCCCAGGACGCCAAGGACATCAGCACCAGGATCACAAACAGGCTTTGCCCCACCACGTCGGTCTGCGCGATGAAGTGAGAAAAGCCCAATTGCGCGGCCGGTTGCTCGACACTGGTTTGGGTGACGACCGGTGCCGATGCGCCGGGCGAGACGGCCTCGGCAGGAGCCGAAGCCGCCACGGTCAAGGAAGGAGAAACAGCGGTATCAGGAGCAGGCATGACTTACTCGGTCGGGGGGGTGAAAGAGAACGGTGCCGGCACTTCAAAGCGCTGCGGCACGCCGTTGAGGGTGTAGGGCACGTAGCGAGACTGCATGGCCGCATCTCTGGCGGCGGCATCCAGGCGGGAATAGCCAGAAGACCGCGCCACGGTGGCATTCGCGGGCAGACCATGGTCATCGACCACCACGGAGACGATGACGGTGCCGTACTCACCCAAGCGAGCCGACATCTTGGGAAACACGGGTTCGACCTTGCGAAGGTAGCGGACGGCGGTGTGGGTCAGTTGAACGGGTTTGGCAGACGCCACCGACAGTGCGGCATCAGCCACAGCCGAGGCAGATGCGGTCTGTGGCGCAGCCACGGCTGCAGCCGGCGTCACCGGCACGTCCACAGCGGCCTTGCGATCCACCACCGCTGGCGCAACTGGTACCACCATGTCATGGGCTTGAGCTGGCGCCGCCACGGCAGCAACCTGCGGCTGAGGTATCACCGGCGCGGGACTGGGCGCAACAGACTTGCTCACGGGCACAGGCGCCTGATGAGGCTGAACCACCGGTGGCGCAGCAGGCACGAATTCACCACTGGGAGCCTGGGTCAACAGTGACACCGAAATCGGGGCCGCTTCGGCCACCACCGACGGCAAACGCGAGGTCAACACCACCAGGGCGGCCACCACCGCGTGCACCACCAGCACCCCCGCGATCAAGCCCCATCGAACCGACGGACTGACGTCACGCGGCAGATCAGGCAGAACTTGCAAAACGGGGTTGGAAACAGCGGCGACCATGGGTCTCAGTTTATCAGCAATTGCTATTGAGAATCAATCGCATTACAAATTGATCCAGTTTCCCCTCGGTAAGGGGATCACCTCCGCCCTGCCGCCAGAACACTGCGTGGGATGATCGCAGAGCCAGACATATACAGGGATGCCATGAATCAAGAAGTCTTGCTGTCGCCCATCGCAGGCGCGCAGCCTTGTGGCGAGGACTTGTCTTTCTCGACCGAATTTGACCAGATCGCCGACATGCGGCGCGAAGATGACCCCACCTTGGACCAAGGCGAATGGGTCACCACACTGAAGGTTGCCGACTGGCCTGGCGTGGTGCAACTGTGCACCCGACTGCTGAGCGAACAAACCAAAGACTTGCGTCTGGCCATGTGGCTGACCGAAGCCTGGGCGCTCACACGCGGCTATCCCGGCATGAGCGAAGGGCTGCAGTTGTGCACCGCGCTGTGCCAGCAATACTGGACGGACCTGCACCCACAAGCCGACGACGGCGACATGGAACAACGCATCGGCAACATCTCGTGGTTGCTGCAGCGCCTGGTGCATCTGGCTGACACCCGCCCCGTGGTGCGCACCCGCCAAGGTACCGTGTACAGCTTGCAAGAATGGCGTGCGGCCAAATTGCAATCATCAAGCAGCGGCTCAGACTCCACAGGCGCAGACAAGGTCACGCTGGACCAGTTCAAACGCGCCATGAATGAGACGCCGCGCGAGCAACTGCAAGCCAATCTGGATGCCTTGCGTGCGGCACAAGCTCAACTGCTGGCCTGGCAAACCGTCATCGATGGCCACCTGGGCGACAACGGCCCCGGTTTTGTGGCCGCCAAAGAGGCACTCAATCAGGCCTTGCATGACATGGAGCGGCTGGCACGCGAAGCCGGTTTGTTTGAAGACACGGCAGGCCCATCCGTCGAGGGTGAGCCCACCTCCGACGACGATGCCACAGACGATTCGACCCAAGCCCACAGCGGCGCCTCAACGCGTGCCGGCGGCCCACTGCGCACCCGCGCCCAGGCCTTGCAGCAGTTGCGCGAAGTCGCGGCCTTCTTCCGCCGCACCGAGCCCCACAGCCCGGTAGCCTATCTGGCAGAAAAAGCCGTGAAGTGGGGCGACATGCCGCTGCACGAATGGCTGCGCAAGGTGGTCAAAGACCAAGGCGCCATGTCGCATCTGCAAGAGCTGCTGGGCATTGAACCCGAGCCTGATGAAGGCAACAGCTACTAAGCGGACACGCCCGATGATGCCGGGGCATCAGCCCTGCATCACCTCGTCCAGACAACGCAACACGGCCACCACATCGAGCGGCTTGGTCAAATAAGCGGCAAAGCCTCGGGCTTTGGCCTGGTGAATGGTGTCCGGCATGGCATCAGCCGACAAAGCCACCCGAGGCAGCCCGGCCGTCAGAGGGTTGCGGTCCAAGGCTTCCGCCACCTCAAACCCGGTCATGTCGCCCAGGTGCATGTCCAGAAGCACCAGATCCGGCCTTTGCATGGCGGCCAGCGCCAGCGCTTCCTTGCCACTGGTGGCCACCATCAAGCGGCACTGCGGACGCAGTGACATCACCTGCTTGAACAGGGCCACATTGACCTCGTTGTCTTCCGCATACAGCACGGTGTAGCCCAACTCCGGCCCATTGAGCGTGCCCGAGATGGTCGACACCTCTTCGTCATCCCAATTGCCGTCAGGCAGTTCCGCCATGGGCATCCACACCACAAAGCGCGTGCCCACCCCCAACTCGCTGCTGACGTCAATGTGTCCGCTCATCAGCTCAATCAGCCTGCGCACAATGACCAGGCCAATGCCGGTGCCTTCGATGCCCGAGGTCTCTGCCCCCAAGCGGTTGAAGGGCTCGAACAGGTGCTCGCACTGCGCTTGACTCAACCCTCGTCCGGTATCGCTGACCTCGATGGCAACCTGCCCGGCATCGGGCCAGACCGACACCATCACCCGGCCACCACGGCGGTTGTACTTGATCGCGTTGGTCAGCAAGTTGACCAGAATCTGGCGCAAACGCAGGCGGTCCGCAAACACATTCGTGCCGCGTGGCACTTGAGGCGGGACCAACACGACTCCCGCATCAGAAGCCGCCGCCCCCACCATTGAAACCGCTTCCTCCAGGACTTGAGACACCGCGACCGCCTCAATCGACAAAGGCAAGCTGCCCGAGTCGATGCGG
>JAGWTE010000214.1 GCA_028869095.1 Burkholderiales bacterium | reverse complement strand
TGGATGCCGCTGGTGCCTTTGAACAGTTCAAGGTTGGCTTTGTTGTCCAAGGGGATGCGAGTTTCTGCGTTGTAGGGCAGGCCCTCGCGTCGGTAGCTGTAGGCGCCTTCGAGTTCAAAGCCCCGCACGGTGAGGTCATCCCAATAGCCCGTGGTGTTGTAGCCACCGCTGACACTGCCGTCTACCTTGGCCAGGTCTGACACGCGTGTGATGCCAGCCTCTTGCAAGGCGCGCTCGCTCAGGCTAACCGTCTGTGCCGGCACCTGCCACGTGGGTGTGGCACCAAAGCCTGCGATATTGGTTTGGCCAGACTTGGCGGCTTCGGCTTTGACGGTAATGGTGGGCAGGGCTGCTGTGTCGTCTGCGGCGCAGGCCCAGTCAGAGACGGCGATGGCTGCCAAGGCGCAGACCAAAGGGCGAAGGTGGAAGCGGTTTGTCATGTCATGGCCCGTTGCGCAAATTAGCGCGTTGCAAGCGCAGGGCTGGTGACCGAGCCAAGGACGCGTCAGACAGCGACACCGTCAGGCCAATGGGTCTTGCTTCCCTGCGCGAGGATTACCTCAATCAGGTTCAGAGGGACTGTCTCAGTCGGCGTGCCATCTGCGCAGGCCAACACCCCTAGCGAAGCGGAGATTGTAGGGCCGACCGCGGGCTGGGCTCAGGCCACGCCCAAGCGCTGCTTGAGCACCGTGCTGGTGGTGGTGTACTGCAGGTGCTGGGGCTCGTCAGGTTTGAGCCACGCCAGCGCGGCGTGCGCAGCCATGGTGGCCTCATGAAAGCCGCAAACCAGCAGGCGCTTTTTGCCGGGGTAGGTGTTGATGTCGCCCACCGCGTAGATGCCCGTCATCTGCGTTTGAAACCCAACCGTTTCAACGGGAATCTGTTTGCGCTCCAAGGCCAGCCCCCAATTCGACAAGGGGCCCAGCTTGGGACTGATGCCTTGACGGATCAGGATGTGATCAATGGCTACACGCTGCGTGGCGCCATCAGGGCCGAGCACGTGCAAGGCTCTTAGATCGCCATCTTGCACGTCGGCTTGCTCAGGCATGCCCTGGACCCAGTTGATGCGTCCGGATGCAATCAGGGCTCTGACAGCTTGCTCCAGCTTAGGCTCGGCCGTGAATTGATCTCGCCGGTGCATCAGGCTGATACGGGCGGGCGCGGCATGAGGCACGGAGGCTGATGCCAGTTCGACGACGGCGCTGAGCGCTTCTTCGCCGCCGCCCGAAACCATCACATGTTGACCAGCCCAAGGGGCTACTTGGTTGGCGTCAGCCGGTAGGTGGTAATGAACCTGCCGAGCGGCTTCCAGCCCAGGCACATTCATGCTTTTGGGAACGAATGCGCCTGCACCAGCGGCAATGACAATCAACCGGGTCTGAAAGCTCAGACCGCTTTGCGTGGTGACGACAAAGCCTTGATCGTCCCGCGGCGTGATGGTTTCAACGAGATCACCCAGATGCAAATTGCCCAGATCGGGCCCAGCGAAGGGCTTGATCTGTTGCAGCAGGCTTGCAGCGAGCTCGCGCCCGGTGCACACGGCAACGCCAGGAACGTCGTAGATGGGTTTGTCGGGGTAGAGCGCTGCGCATTGGCCGCCGGCCACTGGCAGCGCATCGACTGCATGCACCTTCAGGCCCAGCAATCCGAGCTGGAAGACCTGAAAAAGGCCGACGGGGCCGGCCCCGATGACCAAGGCATCGGTGTCATGCATGGAGTGGGCGATCAGCGGATCAACTGATCCAGCTTGCCGGTCTTGTCTTTCCATTCTTCAGCTTCAGGCAGCGGCTCTTTGCGCTTGGTGATGCTGGGCCAGGTCTTGGCCAAGTCGGCGTTGATCTTGATGTACTGCTGCTGGTTGCCGGGCACGTCTTCTTCAGGGACGATGGCGTTGACGGGGCACTCGGGGATGCACACCGCGCAGTCAATGCACTCATCGGGGTCGATGACCAGGAAGTTGGGGCCTTCGCGGAAGCAGTCCACCGGGCACACGTCCACACAGTCCGTGTATTTGCATTTGATGCAGGCTTCGGTGACGACGTGGGTCATGTCAGGTCTCTTGAATCGGTTAAGGGTTAATCTTTAATTTTAACGGGCAGACGCGCCTTCGGGCGATTCAGCCTTCGCCGCAAAGGGCGATATGGGTCAAAGGTTGTTCAGGAATGTCAGCCGCGCCGGCCCCGACGATCACCAAGGTGGGCCGGCCTGCGTGGGTCAGGCTGGCGCCATCAAGCGTGCCAACCGTGTGCAGGGTGTGGCGCATGTCGGGCCAGCCCGCACGTGAGACCACGCTCACTTCGGTCTCCGCAGGCCAGCCGGCTTCCAGCAGGCCTTTGGACAAGGGGCCCAATTGGCGGCCCGCCATGTAGAACACTTCGGTATCAGCGCGCTGGCCGGGGCCCATGCCGCATTGCAGGTCGCCCGTGCGCGTCATGGCCGTGGTAAAGGCCACGCTGCGCCCTGTGCCACGGCGGGTCAAAGGGCGCTGTGTGGCTGCTGCTGCGGCCAAAGCTGATGTGACGCCGGGAACCACTTCGCAGGGGATCTTGGCGTCGTACAGCACATGCAGTTCTTCCTCCAGGCGGCCAAACAAGCTGGGGTCGCCGCCTTTGAGGCGCACAACCAAGCCGTCTTCGCCATGGATGGCGCCGGTGGCCAAGGCCTGTTCAACCAGCAATTGGTTGATGCGGGTTTGGCCGTTGAAGTCGCTGCCTTCTTTGCCAGAAAAGCCGCGCTTGCCCACGTCAATCCACTCGGCCTGGGGCGCCAGGTCGCGCAAAGAAGCGTCAGCCAGCGCATCAAACAACACCACGTGCGCCTTGGCCAGCAGGCGGCTGCCGCGAACCGTGATCAGGTCCGCCTCACCGGGGCCAGCCCCGATGAAGACAACTTTGGCAGAGACCAGTGAGCAAGGCGTAGTCATGGTGTGTTTGGGGGCAAGCGTCGAGTTAGGCAGCCTTGACCAAGAGGGCACCGCTGGTGCGGTTCGTGGTGGGGTCCACCACGATCAAGGCGCCGCCAACCCGATTGTCCACGTAAGGCTCGACCGGCAGAGGCTGTTGTGTCTGAATCTGGACACTTCCGATCTCATTGACCGCCAATTCGTGCGCGTCTTGATCTTCCAGCGTGTGGATATCGAGACGGTTGTCGATGGAGGTGATGCGAGCCTGCACCCAACGGTTGCCATGACGCACCCAGTACTTGCGGCCGACCACGGCAGGTTCGGTGTCCAGCCAGGCCAGGGTGGCGGTGAAGCTGTCGGTGGGCTTGATGCTGCCAGGCGAGGCGATCCAGTCGCCGCGGGAGATGTCGACCTGACGGTCCAGCACGATGCCCGCCGATTGACCCGCTTCGCACGACTCCACGACCAGCGCCGAGTGGCGCACTTCTGCCACGATGGCGGTTTGGCCGCTCGGGAAGATCTGCACTTCGTCGCCCGTCTTGACGTTGCCGTGGGCAATGCGACCCCAGAAGGCGCGGTATTGGTGGCCAGTGCCGCTGGCAGTGGCTTCGCCTTCGCCGACGCTGTCGCGGGTCACGTACTGCACGGGGTGCAGCAAGGCGCCGTCATGACGTTCGTCGCTGGCTGGCAACTCTTCGAGCACTTGCAACAGTGTCGGGCCTTTGTACCAAGTCCAATTGGCGCTGGGTGTGGTCACGTTGTCACCACGCAGGGCGGACACGGGGACCACGCCCTTGCTGGTGATGCCCGCTTGCTGCGCAAAGGCTTCCAAAGAGGCCTTGACGTTGTTGAATGCAGTCTCGGTGTCTTGCTCGATGGCGTCCAGCTTGTTGATGGCGAACACGATCGAAGGCACGCGCAGCAACTGGGCCAGCAGGCTGTGGCGACGGGTCTGGGCCAGCAGAGGCACTGGCGACGCTTTCCAGTCGATCTTGGTGATGTCGACCAGCACCACGGCGGCGTCCGAGCCAGCAGCAGCGGTCACCATGTTGCGGGTGTACTGCTCGTGGCCAGGGGCGTCGGCGATGATGAACTTGCGGGTCTTGGTCGCGAAGTAGCGATAGGCCACGTCAATCGTGATGCCTTGTTCGCGTTCGGCTTCCAGGCCGTCGGTCAACAGCGACAGGTCGATGGGGGCGCCAGCGGCACGCTTTTCCAGCGCGTCCAGTTGGTCAGCCAAGATGGCGCGGCTGTCAAACAGCAAACGGCCAATCAGGGTGCTCTTGCCATCGTCCACGCTGCCTGCTGTCAGGAAACGCAGGGCCTTGTGAGCCAACTCGTTGCTGGCTTCGTTATGGGTCACGTTAGTCATCAGAAATAACCTTCCTTCTTGCGGCGCTCCATCGAGGCCTCGGACGTGCGGTCGTCCATGCGGGTGGCGCCACGTTCGCTCACGGTCA
>JAGWTE010000213.1 GCA_028869095.1 Burkholderiales bacterium | reverse complement strand
GTGAGGGAGTTGCCCGAAAGGTCCGCCTGAAAAAAATCAGCGGATGACTTTTTGGATCACTTCGATCAACTTGTTGGGGTCAAAAGGCTTGACCAACCAACCGGTAGCGCCAGCAGCACGACCAGCCTGCTTCATCTGGTCGCTGGACTCGGTGGTCAGGATCAGGATGGGCGTGGCCTTGAACTGAGGGTTCTCGCGCAGCTTCTTGGTCAGGCTGATGCCATCCATGCGAGGCATGTTCTGGTCGGTCAGCACCAGGTCAAAGCTACGGCCTCCGGCCTTTTCCCACGCGTCTTGGCCATCAACGGCCTCGACGACGTTGTAGCCAGCGCTCTTGAGCGTGAAGGCCACCATTTGACGCATGGATGCTGAATCGTCGACGGCAAGGATCGAATGCATGTCGCTCTCCGGGCTTAAATAAACAGGCTAGTTAGCAGGCAGTGAAGAAATAACCACACAACGGCGGACGGTATTTCGGCTGATGAGACTAAAGCTTTAGAACAACTCGACCGATCCGGCGTCCACCTCATCTTGGGTCACCGGATTGGGTTTCATCGGACCGTCCTCAACCACCGCGGCGCCATCCGGATCGTCGTCACCCAGGGCGTCCCGGGCGATTTGGTCCGCGCAATTGCGCAGGCGCTTGTTGGTGTGAGCAATCAGCTGGGTGGCCATGTCCTGAAATTGCAGGGCCGTCACCGCCTGATAGAGCGTTTTGAGGGTTTCTTGGAGATGGGGCGACAACTCGTGCCCCCCATCAATGACATTGCCCAACTGGGACGCCGCACCGTGAAATCCCCCCATGAGGACCTCACAGGCGTGATCCAGCAAGCGCTGCAGGCGCTCCAGGTCGTTGGTCGCTGTCATCAAATGATCTTGCAACTCGGCCGCCAACAGCAGCGGCATTTCGCTTCCGGACATGTGGGAGAAGTCCTCTCCAGACACATCCGGAACCGGAACATCGCCGGGCGGCGTTGCGACGGGATCGTCGTTGGTCAGCATCGTGGCTCCACTCAACCTGGTTTTACAGGCCCCAGACAACAGGGTCAAATTGGCAAACTCGTTCGCCGTTCAAACAGTTCAGCCATGTCAATCGGCATTTCCTTCAAACTGTGTAGGCGATTGTTAGAATTTTTCTCGTTTCCCATTTCGGAGTGAGCACAATGACACGGGAAAACTTGGTGTAAATCGTTCGATCGAAAGTGGTTTGTGTCCAATCCAACACTGCAAAACGCCCCCCTCGAAGCCGGCAAAACCGCCATGCCAGCCGTACGGCTGCGCGTGCTGCACCTGGAAGACAACGAGGAAGACCATGCCCTGGTGTCCATCCACTTGCTCCGTGGCGGCATTGACGCCGACATCTACCGTATCGACACCGACGAGGCTTTGATTGAGGCTTTAGACCAGGAATGGGACCTCATCTTGTCGGACTACAACATCCCCGGGTACTCCGGTTTGGCGGCCCTGGACCGGGTCCGAGCCTCGGGCAAGCTGGTGCCCTTCATCCTCGTGTCTGGCGAAATCGGTGAAGACATCGCCGTGCAGGCCATGCGCAACGGCGCCAACGACTACCTGCTCAAAAGCAACCTGGCCCGCCTGGCCCCCGCCGCCTTGCTGGCCATTGAAGCGAACCGAACCCGCATTGCGAAACGCCGAGCCGATCTGGCCTTGAGCCAGTCTCGCCAGCAGTTGCGTGAATTGGCGCAGCATTTGCAGGCCAGCATCGAAAAAGAACGCGCCGCCATCGCGCGCGAGGTGCACGACGACGTGGGCGGCTCCTTGACCGCCCTGAAGTTGGACCTGGCCTGGATCTCACGCCACGCCCACAACCCACAAATCGTCGAACGGGTCCAACAAGCGCTGGAAACCGTCAACCACGCCCACGAGGCCAGCCAGCGGATCATGCACAACCTGCGCCCCGCCATCCTGGAGCAAGGCCTGGTGCCCGCCCTGCAGTGGATGGCCGACCGCTTTGCCAAACGCACGGGGCTGGAAACCGTCTTTCGCACCAGCCACGAGTCTTTTGACCTGCCGGCGGGCGTGCCCCTGGTCGCCTACCGCTTTGCCCAAGAAACCTTGACCAATGTATCCAAACACGCACAGGCCAGCAAGGTCAGCGTCGACATTGCCCAGGCCGGCGGCGTGCTGTCCATTGAAGTCACCGACAATGGCAAGGGCTTGAGCCCAGAAGACCTGGCCAAGGCCCGCTCATTCGGTATCCGCGGCCTGCACGAACGCGCCGAAACCGCAGGCGGCTGGGTTGACATCAGCAGCAACCCTGACGGCACCACACTCATCCTGTCGGTACCCTTGTCAGGCCCAGAAAATGGCTTCATTGATCCGCTCATGCCTGAAATGAGCGTTCCGATGGCAGAAACAGACCCAGACGACCCCACCCGGTGGGGCACCCTATGATCAAAGTCATTCTTTGCGACGACCATGCCCTGATCCGACGCGGCATCCGTGACACCCTGGCCGACGCGCCTGATATCGAAGTGGTTGGCGAAGCCGGTGACTACGGTGAATTGCGCGCCCTGCTACGCGACAGAAGCCCGGACGTGCTGGTGTTGGACATCAACCTGCCCGGCCGCAGTGGCCTGGACGTGTTGCACGTGCTCAAGGAAGAAGGCGCGCCCTTCAAGGTGTTGGTGGTGTCCATGTACCCCGAAGACCAATACGCCATGCGTGCCCTCAAGGCCGGCGCATCAGGCTATTTGAACAAGGGCAGCGACGCCGCCCAGATCGTCGCCGCTGTGCGCACCGTGTCGCAAGGCCGCAAGTACGTGACGGCAGAGACCGCGCAAATGCTGGTCGACAACCTGACCGCCCCGGCCCAGGAAGATGCGCACCAGAAACTGTCTGACCGCGAGCTGCAGACCCTGGTGATGATTGCCTCAGGCAAGCGCCTGTCCGACATCGCCGAGCAATTGCTGCTCAGCCCCAAGACCGTGAGCGTGTACCGCGCCCGGGTGCTGGAAAAGCTGGGCTTGACCAACAACTCCGAGTTGACCGTCTACGCGATTCGCAACGGGCTGGTGTAAGCACAGATCGGAGCCCAAGGCTCCGGACCTCACTCAATGGGCGTGAGCTTGGCCACGCTCAGCATCAGCCACTTGGTGCCATGGCGCCCAAAGTTGACCTGGATGCGCGCATCGGGCCCGCCGCCTTCCAGCGTCAACACCACCCCTTCGCCAAACTTGTTGTGAAACACGCTTTGGCCGATGCGGAACCCAGCTTCAGACTTGGCCTTGGCCATCGCGGCCGGGATCGGCGCCGTCAAATCCTTGAAGGATTCTTCACGACGGGGATAGCCACCGCTGTAGCCTGAAGAGCTCCCGCCCGACGCGCCGGGGCTGGAACGATAAGGCTGCGCGCCCGCCCCCACCACCGAGCCCATGCCACGCCCGCTGGCCCAACTGTCCTGATAGGCCTTGGCAAAGCCCGAGCCAAAGCCCTGGTTTTGCGGTGTCAACCACTTCAGGCTCGCCTCGGGCAACTCTTCCAAAAAGCGGCTCTTGATGTTGTAGCGGGTCTGGCCGTGCAACATCCGTGTCTGGCTGAAGGTGATGTGCAAACGCCGCCGTGCCCGCGTGATGGCCACGTACATCAGGCGCCGCTCTTCCTCCAGGCCATCGCTGTCCTTGGCCGAATTCTCATGTGGGAACAGGCCCTCTTCCAGCCCCGTGATGAACACGTTGTTGAACTCCAACCCCTTGGCAGCATGGATGGTCATCAACTGCACGGCGTCCTGTCCGGCCTGGGCCTGGTTGTCGCCCGCCTCCAAAGAAGCATGGGTCAGAAAGGCCAGCAGGGGCGAGATGATCTCGCCTGTTTCGGCATCGGGCAAGGTCTCGACACGGGCCACCGCCACGGGCAGCCCCTCACTCAAAGAGCCGGCCAATTCGTCCACCGGCAAGGCCACGGCGTCCTTGCCAAAGCCCTCTTGAGTCACAAAGGCCTCAGCAGCGTTGACCAGTTCGGCCAAGTTCTCCAGCCGCTCTTGCCCTTCTTTTTCGGTGCGGTAAAAGTCAGCCAAACCACTGGCCTCCACCACATGCTCAATGATCTCGCGCAGCGTCAGGCCCCGTGTGGCGTCACGCATCGCGCCCACCAAGGCATTGAAGGCTTGCAGATTGGCCCCCGCCTTGCCCGCCACCGCCGTCGCGCTTTGCGACAGGCTGCGGCCACTGGCCCGGGCGGCATCCTGCAACTGCTCAATGCTGCGCGCGCCAATGCCCCGTGCCGGGAAGTTCACCACCCGCAAGAAGCTGGTGTCATCACTGGGGTTCTCAATCAGGCGCAGATAGGCCAGCGCGTGTTTCACTTCGGCCCGTTCAAAAAAGCGCAGGCCGCCATACACCTTGTAGGGCACCCCGGCGT
>JAGWTE010000212.1 GCA_028869095.1 Burkholderiales bacterium | reverse complement strand
ACACGGCAATGCGCTGGGTCGTGACCAGCGATTGTGGATAGCGTTTCAGGCCTGCATACAGCCCCAGCATCACCAGCGAAAACAGGGGTTGAGCCCAACGGTCGTGGGGGGCACCGATGCCAAACCAACCTTCGCAGACCCACAGCACCATGGGGGCCATGGACGAGATCAGGTAGATGCGCAACAGTGTTTTGCGCTCGATCAGCGAAAGATAGCGCTTGTGGCTCACTTCCTGGTTCATGGCGACTCGCTTGCATCAAACATCACAAAACCATATTAGATTAGCGATTGGGCAGCCTGAGTATCAGGATGTGTTTCTACCGTGAGCCGTTTGCTGGCGAAATTCGATGTCGACGACCAAGTTTGATGTGTGCGTGAGCGGCTCTGGCGCCGTGGCCATGAGTCTGGCCCTGGCCTTGTCCCGCGAGGGCTGGAGTGTGGCGTGGGCCAAATCTCCCCAAGTGATTCCCACCGGCTCGGCCGACATCCGCACCTACGCGCTCAATGCGCGCTCCATTGCCTTGCTGGAGCGTCTGCGGGTCTGGCCTGCATTGCGGCAGTGGTCGTCTCCCGTGCTGGAAATGGACATCCGTGGTGACGAGGCCGGCGCCATCTCGTTTTCAGCCTGGCAGCAAAAAGTCAGCGAATTGGCCTGGATCGTGGATGCGGGCGCCCTGGAGCGCTTGCTGGGCCAGGCTTTGGAGTTTGCGCCGCGCGTCGAGGTGGTCCCACCCGTGACAGAAAAAGGCCCCGCCGTGCTGGCCGACCTGCTGGCCGTGTGCGAGGGCAAGCAATCCACCACCCGGGCGGCGCTGGGCGTCGAATTCACCCGTCAAGAATATGGGCATTGGGGTGTGGCGGCGCGCCTGAAGGCCACTGAGCCGCATCATGGCGTGGCCCGGCAGTGGTTCCGCTCGCCGGACATCCTGGCCTTGCTGCCCTTCAATGATCCGGACCCCGCCGCTTCGTATGGCCTGGTCTGGTCCGTCCCGCAGGCGCGGGCCGAGCATTTGCTGGCCTTGTCTGCCGAAGATTTTGAACGCGAATTGAACGACGCCCTTTTTCAATCCGATAGCGAGTTGGCCGCCCGCGTGGGGCAACTCAGTCTGACGTCTTCTGTGGCGGGTTGGCCCCTGGCTTTGGCCAAGGCGCAGCGCTGGGCGGGACCGGGCTGGGTGTTGCTGGGCGACGCCGCGCACCAGGTGCACCCCTTGTCAGGGCAGGGCCTCAATTTGGGCTTGGCCGATGTCGATACCCTGGCTGCTGAATTGACCCAAGCGCGTCAGCGTGAGCCCTGGCGCTTGCCGGGTGACGAGCGCACGTTGCAGCGCTATGCGCGACAACGCCAGCTGCCCACGCAAGCCATGCAAGGCCTGACCGATGGCCTGTTGAAACTCTTTGCAGACCAGCATGGTCCCGTCAAAGATCTGCGCAACCTGGGCATGTCCATGGTTCAGCGCCTGACTCCTGTCAAGCAATGGCTGGTTGGCCGCGCGCTTGACGCATCCTGAGGATTGTTCATGTTCACTCGTTTCCCTGGCCGCTTGGCCGCTGCGACCCTGACTGTGTTCGCGGCCGTGGCTGCCCATGCAGGTGAGTTGCCTGCAGCGCAATTGGCCACGATCAAGCAAAAACTGGCGCGCATTCAGGGCTTTCCCGCCATTGATTCAGCTCAGACCACAGGCATGAACGGCCTGATTGAAGTGCGGGCCGGCACCAATATTTTTTATACCGATGCCAATGGCGACTTCCTGATCGAAGGGCATCTGACAGACACCAAGACCGGCAAAGACCTGACCGAGGCCCGCCTGGAAGACATCAACCGCATCGACTTCAACAACCTGCCTGTGCGTGACGCGGTGGTGTGGAAGACCGGCACGGGCAAGCGTCGCCTGGCTGTGTTCGCCGATCCCAATTGCGGCTACTGCAAGCGCCTGGAAAAGGACATCCAGCAACTCAAAGACGTGACCGTCTACACCTATATGGTGGCCATCTTGGGTGATGACTCCAAGGTCAAGTTGGACAACATCTGGTGCGTGCAGGATCGCACCCAGGCTTGGCGCGACTGGATGCTGGCGGGCGTGCAACCTGCACGTGCCTTTGGGGCATGCGCCTCACCGGCGCAACGCAATGGCGCGCTGGCTCAGCGACTGGGGATTCACGGCACGCCTGCTATCTTCTTTGAAGATGGCACACGCATTGGTGGCGCCGCTGCGGCACCTGCGATTGAGCAGCGTCTGGCCAAAGCCTCTGCGGCCAAGCAAGGCGACTGATCGCCTGTCCGATCAGTCTTGCGCGCCCACCTGTTGAGGTGGGCGTTCCATCTGCATGGTGAACGTGAACTGCTTTTCACGTGGCCCGTCCTTGCGCTCGGCATACATTTTCACTGGCAGGTATTGCAAGTTCGGTGCAAACCAAATCTCCACAGGCGGCAGGGGCGTGCCTGTCTCCACCAGCCGCCGTGGCTTGACATGCACCGCCTTCAGCGGGCCCATGGGTGAATCAATCACCTCTTCGTTGGCTACGTCAAAGACAACCTCTTCCAATTGTTTGGCCGTGGCAATCTTGACTGGAATCGAGGTGCCTGGTTTGAGCAGGCTGGGGTCCAAGGTGAAGCGGTAAGACAGCTGGATGGTGTTGCTGACCAAGTCTTGCACGCCAGGAGGGCGGGGCGACTTGTCACCATTGGGGAAGGTGATCTCGTCCTTGTCAAACACAATGGCCCGCAGCGGAATCTCCGTGAACATCTTGCGACCGCTGGCTTCGTTGCGAGTGGGGTACAGGCCATCAGGCGTGATCTCGCCTTCGCTGACACCTTGCACCGTGAACATGGCGCCCACCATCACGTCAAAGTGCACCTGGTATTTGCTGTCCTGCCGCAGCCACTCGACGGCCGCGCTCCCGGTGAGTTTGCCTCTGAAATAGCCCTCTAGCTTGAAACTGACTTTGGTGGCCTTGGGCCATTCAAAAGCGGGACCTTTGGGTGGCTCGCTGGCTGCCGAGGCGACAGGCGGCACGGCTGCTGCCACTTTGGTCGGGGACGAGGCTGGCTCGGCGACCACCTGCGGTGCGGAAGGTGTCGACGCAGGTTCTTGTGCCGCGTCAGCCAGTTTCTCTTCTGGCTTGGATGCGGCATCGTCAACCGGCTTGACTTTGCGCTTTTTGGCCAGTCCGGTTTTGCCGGGGGCAGGCGGGCGAGCTGCGGGGCGGGCCAAGCCGACGGGGGGCGCAGTGAGCTTGACTTCTTTCACATAAGTCGCTTCCATGCGTTTGATCTTGGCCTCATTCGCCGCATCAGCCGTGGGCAGGCTGCGCCCCACCTGATCGGTCACCAGAAAATGCAGCAACACTGACAGCAGTGTCAACCCGATCAGGATCAACCACTGCGGTCTGCGGCGAGGCTTTGGGTCAGCGCTCATGCCTTCAGCCAAGCTTGGCGACGGGCTTTCAGTACGGCCTCGGGCGCAGGGGCGGATACCAATGCAATCAAATCCGGGCTGGCGCCCCCTGTCGCGCTTCCTGCCACAGGTCCGGCCTTGCGCTTCTTACCTTCAGGGGCATTCAAGGCGGGCAGGGCCAGTGACAGCACGATCTGGTCGCGCGACACCAACAGGGTCTGAGGCTGAGTCGGCGTATGCCAGGTGTTCAGGTCATCCACGCGTTTGAGTCGCCATTGATCCAGCGCCAGCAATTCATCGCCCACACTCAAGCCGGCTGCTTCGGCCACGCTGTGCCGCATGATGGATTGCACTTTCAAGGCGCCGCCCGCGTCGGCCAAGCGCAACCCCAGCCGCTGAGCCAGTGGCGCGGGCTTGGTGTTCCATGTGACTGCGACCTCGCTCAACAAGGTTTGCAGCGGTAGTTCAACGGTGGTTTCCGTCCAGGCATGCAAGACCTCAGCCCACGCCTTGGCCACACCAGCAGCCTTGAATGGCATGCCCTTGGGGGGCAATTGCCTGGCTTCATCAGCCAGCGCTTGTGCGATATCCGCGTGGGCAATGGGGCGTCCCAGTTGCCACAGCTTCAGCATCACGCCATCCAAGGTGGCTTGATGGCCATCCACGGTCGGTAGTTGGCGCAGGCTCAAGTCCAGCGCCAAGGCCACCAGGCTGCCCTTGGTGTAGTAGCTCACCGTGGCATTGGCGGTGTTCTCGTCAGGCCGGTAGTAGCGCGTCCACGCGTCAAAGCTGGCTTGTGCCACGCTGTACTCGTGGCGCCCAGGTGTCCCCCAAACCTGATTGACAGTCTTGCTTAGCAATTTCAAATAGGTCGGCGCATCGATCAAACCTGTGCGCAGCAAGAACTGGTCGTCGTAGTAAGACGTGAAGCCTTCAAAGAACCACAGCAGTCGCGTGTGGTTCTCTGCGGTGTAGTCATAGGGCGC
>JAGWTE010000211.1 GCA_028869095.1 Burkholderiales bacterium | reverse complement strand
TGCGCGAGCCTGCCGTCACCGATCACGCGGCTGCCCCCACCTTTGAGTGGCAGCTGCATGATCTGCCGGCCGCGTTCAAGCGCTACCTGTGGGTGGTGGCGCTGTTCACGCTGGGAAACTCGTCCAATATGTTCTTGTTGCTTCGCGCTCGGGAGTTGGGCGTGCCGCAGGCCGAGATCCCCCTGCTGTGGGCTGCCGTATCGGTGGTGGCCATGCTGTTCGCCACACCCTTGTCCGCTTTGTCAGACCGAGTGGGGCGCGTTCGTTTGCTCGTGTCCGGCTACGTGGCCTATGCCTTGTTTTACCTGGGCATGGGCATGATTCGCCATGACGGGGTGGCCATGTTTGCTTTGTTCGCTTTTTATGGCCTGTTCCTGGCGGCCACAGAAGGCGTTGAAAAAGCCTTGGTGGCCGACCTCGCGCCCGCATCGCGACGCGGGGCCGCCTTCGGCTGGTTTAATCTCACCACGGGTTTGTTTTTGTTGCCGGCCTCGCTGGTGTTCGGTGAACTCTATCAAGCCCTCTCGCCCGCGGTGGCATTTGGATTCTCTGCGGGCTGTGCCGTGTTGGCCGCCGTGTTGTTGAAGTTCTGGGTGCGGGCTGAAAGCCCTTTGCAAGCATGACGCATTTGCTCCAACAGTTGCTCAAATGGGTTGCCCTGTCGGTCTTGGTGGCCGCGCTGGCGGGTACGGCGTCTGCAGGTTTCTTGTGGTCGCTGGATTGGGTCACGCGCACCCGCGAGGCTCATCCCTGGCTGGTGTGGCTCTTGCCGATTGCGGGTTTTGCGGTGGGGTGGGTGTACCTGAAGGTCGGGCAAGACGTGGAAGGGGGCAACAACCTGCTCATCGATGAAATCCACGACCCCAAGACGGTGGTGCCCCTGCGCATGGCGCCCCTGATCTGGGGCAGCACCGTGATCTCGCATTTGTTTGGCGCCTCGGTGGGGCGCGAGGGCACTGCCGTGCAGATGGGCGGGGCCTTGGCCGATCAGTTGACCCACATCTTCAACCTGCGGCGTGAAGACCGTCGCTTGATCCTGATGGCCGGCATCAGTGCGGGCTTTGCCTCGGTGTTCGGCACGCCCTTGGCCGGGGCGGTCTTTGGCCTGGAGGTGTTGGCCATGGGCCGCATGCGCTACGACGCCCTGCTGCCTTGTTTTGTCGCGGCCGTGGTGGCCGATCAAGTGGGCCTGCTCTGGGGTGTGCACCACACGCATTATCTGGTGTCGGCGGTGCCGGCCATCACGGTTTGGACCTTGTTGGCGGCCACCACAGCCGGTGTGGCGTTTGGTCTGACCGGGCGGGGCTTTGCTGGCGGCGCCCATGGCTTGTCGGCCTTCATGAAGCGGCACGTGCCCTATGCCCCATGGCGCCCCTTTCTGGGCGGCATCGTGGTCGCCAGCGTGATCTGGCTGGCGGGGGCTTGGCGTTACGCGGGCTTGGGCATTCCGGTCATCGTGGAGGCCTTCAATCAACCGGTTCACCCATGGGACTTTGCAGCCAAGGCGGTGATGACGGTGGCCTCCATCGGCACGGGCTTCAAGGGGGGGGAGGTGACCCCCCTGTTCTACATCGGTGCCACCTTGGGCAACGCCCTGGCCCCCTTGTTGCACATGCCCTTTGCGGTTCTGGCCGCGCTCGGCTTTGTCGGCGTGTTTGCAGGCGCCGCCAATACGCCCCTGGCCTGCACCTTCATGGCCATGGAGCTGTTTGGTGCAGACATCGGGGTCTACGCCGCATTGGCCTGTGTCTTGAGCTACCTGGTGTCTGGTCACGCCGGCATCTACAAAGCCCAGCGTGTAGAGGTGGGTCAACACGAGACCTGAGCCAAGACCTGCGCGCCTGCAGGTCACAGAGTTGTCATGCCGGGTCCATACAGTAGGTCAACGTTCACCGTTTCCTCGTATGACTGACAGGCACATATCCAGCTTATTCGATGCGGAGCTCAGCGCCCTGTCCACACGGGTTCTCGAAATGGGCGGCTTGGTGGAAGCCCAGGTCGTGCGATCGGTGCAAGCCTTGCGCGAGTTCTCTGGCGAAGCCGCTACCGAGGTGCTGGAAAGCGAGCGCCGTGTCAATGGCATGGAAGTCGAGATCGATCACGACCTGTCTTCCATCATCGCCCGCCATCAGCCCACAGCCTGCGATCTTCGTTTGTTGATCTCGGTGTCCAAGGCTGTTGCCGACCTGGAGCGGGTGGGTGACGAATCGGCCCGCATTGCCCGAACCGTGCATCGTCAGCTTCACATGGGCATGTCCACCCATCTGCGTCACCCGCTGGCGGATTTGGGCATTGCGGCCGACATGGCCATTGAGGCGCTCAAATCCGCTCTGGATGCCTTTGCACGCAGGGATGCCAATGTGGCGCTCAAGGTCATTGAGGGTGACAAGGACATCGATCGGGAATTCGAAGGCCTGGCTCGCCTGCTGATGACCTACATGGTCGAAGACCCGCGCGCCATCTCAAGTTGCATCGACCTGATCTTCGTGGCCAAGGCCATTGAGCGCGTCGGTGACCACGCCAAGAACCTGGCCAAGCTGGTGATCTACATGGTCAAAGGCCAAGACGTGCGTCACAGAGCCTTGAACCACATACAGGGCGTGGTCTGATCCTGCATCAAGGCAGGATCACCACAGGTGCAAACCCACCGCCTGGCGTGCGGAAGTTGGTGGTCTGCCCCGTGTACATGCGCGCGGCCAAAAGTTGAACCTGCCCAGCGTAGGCGTAGGCGCGGATGTCGAACTTGAGGTCGGTCAACACGCCGTCCACTTCGATCAGCCGCTCGCTGGGGGGCACCATCGCTTGGGCCACAAAGCCACCGGCGGTGATCTCTTCCCAGACGCGGCGCGTCAGCTTGTCGCCTCGGTAGACCCCTTTGCCGCCATAGCCGCCTTCGGGCTTGAAGAACCATTGGCGGCGCTGCGTCCACAGTTCCTCCGCGCGCTCGGGCGTCACCCGGACGGTCTGAGGCACGACGGCATTGAGCAGTTGGCGATCCACGTCATTGACGCCCCAAGACGCCAGCAAGGCTTGATCACTCAAGGCAATCAGGTTGCGCTTTTCTGCGTACAAGGCATGTGCGCGGGGATGCGGGCTCAACACCACGGCACCGGCTTCATAGGCCTGGCGCAAAGCGTGATGGGCGGGCGCACTCAAGGCAAAGTCAGTGAGGCGGTTGTAGACCATGCTGACTACGGCGCCGTCATGCCACAACTGGCCGTTTTGCCATGACAGCGAAGCCGGGTCCAAGATGCGAGCATCGATGCCGTGCTGCAACAGCAATTGGCGACACAACTCGAACTCCGGTGCCAGGTATTGCTCGGCAGGGGCATCGTCCACAATGGCGATCAAGCCGAAGGGCGCATCACCTCGCTGCCGTCGCCATTCGCTGGCAAACATATGAACGTAGGTGTCATTCAGTTGCGCCAAGGCTGGATCTGGCTTGAAGGCCCAATCCATGGCTTCACAGCAGGCTTGTTGGGCGCGAGCCAGTGCGGCATTCAAAAACCCACCACCGGCATTGGTGTTGATTTCAATCAGCCTGGCGCCTTGCTGGCTGATGTGAAAGTCATAGCCCATGAACACGCCCAATGGGCCGAAGTCATGCTGCGCAATCGCAGGGGCACGCATGAGGGCTTGTGCCTGATAAGCCGGCAGCGCCATGACCCGCTCCAGGGCGGACACGGCGGCGCGGATCTGATCCGCCACCGCTTGCGACAGAAAGACCACGGTGGACGAAAAGAGGTGCGGCCTTGTCTGTGCAATGTCTTGCGCCATGCCCGCCAAATGTGGATCCGTTTCAAGATGCTGGCGCAAGCGATCCGGATTCAGTGTGCGGCAATAGCAGGCGCGGTTCAGCGCTTGGGCCGCATCCATGGGCGGGTGGGGTGATGAGTTCACTTGACTCGGCGCCCTTGCGCGTCAATCACCACCTCACCATCTTCTTTGGTGAAGGGGCCTTGCTGCGGCTGATGCAGGATGTCGAGCACCAACTCGGATGGCCTGCAAAGCTTGGTGCCCTTGGGGGTGACCACGATGGGGCGATTGATCAGGATCGGGTGGGCCACCATGAAGTCGATCAGCTCGTCATCGCTCCACTTGGGGTTGTCCAGCTTGAGCTCGTCATAGACCTCGCCCTTGCTGCGCAAGACCTCGCGCACGGACAAGCCGCAGTCGGCAATCAACTTGACCAGCTGATCACGTGTGGGTGGGGTCTCCAGATACGCGATGACCTGGGGTTCGATGCCCGCATTGCGGATCAAAGCCAGGGTGTTGCGCGACGTGCCGCATTTTGGGTTGTGATAGATGAGGGTGTCGGTCATGACTTGTTGGGTTGGGGTGACAAGGCGTTGGCAAGGCTCCAGCCGATCAGGGCGCCCACCAGTTGTGCGCCGATGAAGCCGGGCAC
>JAGWTE010000022.1 GCA_028869095.1 Burkholderiales bacterium | reverse complement strand
GCCAATGCGTTCGTCTTGCGAGACATGGGCGTTGAGCCACACCGTCGAGCCGGTGGGGCTGAACTTGATGGCATTGCTCAACAGATTGAGCAAGATCGCGCGGGTGTGTTGGGGGTCGGCCCACACGGGCGGGCATTGGCTGTCCAGCACCAGGGTGATGTCCTGCGCCTTGGCTTCGTCTTCCAAAGACGCGCGGATCTCTTTGAGCAAGATGCCCAGGTCGACCCGTTGCGGGCGGATGCCGACGGCGCGCTCGTCCAGGCGGGCGTAGTCCAGGGCCTGATCCAGCAGGGACAGCAATTCCTGCCCGGCGGTGTGGATGTGGCTGACCTGGCGCCGCTGGGCTTCGGGCAAGGTCTGGTCGTCCAGCATGTCCAGCAACTGGGTGAAGCCCAAAATCGCGTTCAGGGGCGAGCGCATGCTGTGGCTCATGCGGGACAGGAAGTCCGCCTTGGTGGCCAGGGCCACTTCGGCCTGCAGGCGCTGGGCGTGTTCGGCCTCGGCGCGGCGCGCGGCGCTGATGTCGGTCAGCACCTCGATGTAGCGGTTGATCTGGCCGTCGGGGCCCATGATGGGCTGTACCGAGCGCTCGACCCAGAAAGGCTCGCCATCCTTGCGGTGGTGGCACACCTGCACCTTGTCGACCGATTGGCCTTGGGCCAGGGTCTGGTTGACGCGGGTGATGACGCTGGGGTCGGTATGGGGGCCGCTGAGCAATTCTTCAGTCAGTTGGCCGTGGCATTCGGTCAGGGTGAAGCCGGTCAGGCGGGTGAAGCTGGGGTTGACCCATTTGATGCAGCGCTGGGCATCGCAGATCAGGATGGCATCGGTCACGCGGTCGGCGACCAGGGCCAGCTCTTGGTTGGTGCTTTGGGCCCGTTGCAGGGCAGCCTGGACTTGTTTGAGCACTTGGCCTTGTTGTTCAAAGGCATCGTGCCGCACGTGTAGTTCGTCCAGCAAACGTTGGGTATCGTCGGCCATGGTGTCAGAGATACCAGTCGGAAGGGTTGAGCGTCGGGCGGATGTACTTCCTCGCCAGGGCGCCGGGTCAGAGGGTGACGCGGGGATGAAATCGGTCATGGCAAAGCTCCTGCGGCAATACGCCTTCGGAGTCTTTAGTGTAGGTCTTTCAGACAAAATCTGCCATGAACGGACACTGGGGGAAACGTGGTCGACGCGCCGCGTTAATCAGGGCTCAGTGCTGGCTGCTCATGCTCAGGCGAGCCTGGCGCGTATTGGCTAAAACCTCAAGCAGACGATGGATTTGCAGGGGCTTGACCAGGTACTCGTCAAACCCGGCTTCCATGGCGGCGGCGATGTGCTGGGGCAGTGCGTCGGCGCTCAGGGCGATCAGCAAGGGCTGATGCCGTTCGGGCTCGCTGCGGATGAGGCGGCAAATGTCCAAGCCTGAGCCATCGGGCAGGGTGATGTCCAAGAGAACCACGTCCGGCACGGTGTGCGCGATGACGGCCAGGCCTTCGGCCACGGTGCTCGCCAGGGCCACGTCCACTTGCGGATAGGCGCCCAAGACCGATTCGACCAAGCTGCGGTTCATGGCGTTGTCTTCAACATAGACCAACTGCATGGGGGGCAGGGTGGGGGCGTATTGCTCGACTTCGATCTCGTCGGATGAGGCGGTGCTGTCGGGCAGGTTGAGGTCGGCGGGCAAGATCAGGCGGAAGGCGCTGCCTTGGCCCACATGGCTGTTGACCGTGATGTCGCCTTGCATGAGTTGGGCCTGACGACGCGAGATGGCCAGTCCCAGGCCGTGCCCACTGGCCATGGCGCGGGTGGGCTCCAGTCGGGTGAAGGGTTGAAAGAGCAAAGGCAGGGCGTCGGCGGCAATGCCCACACCTTGATCCTGGACTTCAATGAAGACCTGATTGGGGTTGTGGGGAACGGGGCCGCAGCGCAGCCAGATGGTGCGTTGGGCCTGGCTGTATTTGATGGCGTTGCTCAAGAGGTTGTGCACCACTTCGCGCACGCGTTGCGGCTCGGCCCAGGCGGCGCAGGGCGAGGCTTTCAGCGTGAGGGTGAGCTGTTGTGCGGTGGCGCGGTCGCGCAGCATGTCGACCGCATCGGTCAGCACGGGGAGCAGGTCCACGCGGCGGCTTTCGCAGGGCTCGGCGTGGTGTTCCAGATGGGCCAGTTGCAGGGCTTGGTCCACCAGAGACAGCAACTGCTTGCCAGCCTTGTGAATGATGTCAAGCTTTTGCTTGTGGTCTTGCGTGAGCCCGGGGTCGCTGGACAGGCCCAGCAATTGGCTGAAGCCCAGCACCGCATTGAGCGGGGTGCGCATGTTGTGGCTCATGCGCGAGAGGAACTCGGACTTGATGGCGTGGCTGGCCTCGGCGCGCACCAGGGCTTCGCGTTCGGCCTGGGCTTGCAATTGGTCTGTGATGTCTTGGCCGATGGTGATGTAGCGCAGCACCTTGCCGCTGTCGTCCTTGACGGGTTGGACCGACAGTTCGGCCCAATACAGTGAGCCGTCTTTGTGTTGGGGTTGCAGGGTCAAACGCTCGATGGCTTCGCCCCGGTCGAGTTGGCCGTTGATCAGATCCAGCAAGGCCTGATCGGTGTCGGGGCCTTGAAACAGGCGCATGGGGCGTCGGCCCATGACTTCCGACAGGCTGTAACCCGTGGTCTGGGTGAAGCTGGGGTTGACCCAACGGATGCGGCGCTCGGCGTCGCAGATCATGATCATGTTGGGCGAGCGGTCGGCCACCAGGGCCAGCTCCTGATTGGCGTCATGGGCCTGACGCAAGGCGTCCATGGTGTGGCGCAGGGCTTCGTGCTCTTGCTGCAGGTGGGTCTGGTCAATCAGGGCCACCAGCCATTGGGGGCCCAATGCTGTGGTGCTTTGGATCTCGCTGTAGTGCATGTCCACATGGACGATGCGATGCGGGGTGCGCAGGCATTGGTGACGCACTTCTTGCTGGCTGTTGCCCATGCTGACGAGCAGGGCCATGTGGGCCAGATGTTGGCGCACGCCCTCGTTGGCACCAAAGTCATGCAGCGGCATGCCCAGCAATTGTTCCGGGCTCATGCCCAGCAACTGCGCGGCTGGGCGGTTGGCTTGCAGGATCTGGCCTTGGGCACCGATGCGGCAAAGCGGGATGGGCACATCGGCCAACAAGCGGTCGTGCGGCCAGGTGGTGCGGTGGGCGAAGGCGTGAGCGTTGCCGCTGGGTTGCAAGCGCTCGATGCCCAATTCAAGGTCGTGGGGTGTCAAGGGTCGTGCTCCTCGGGCCCCCGTGGCCCAGCGGTCTCATTGAGAATCCAACGAGTGTAGGAGGCTTAACCCCATTTGCACCAGAGGTTTTGTTACATCGATTACCCTGATGTGTTGTGTTCAATACGAAGGATTCAGGCATGGCTTCGGTCTACGACTTTCAAGCGCAAACGATCAGCGGGCAAGCCGTTCTGCTGGATCAATACAAAGGCAAGGTGCTGTTGATCGTCAACACCGCCAGCCAATGTGGCTTCACGCCGCAGTTCGAAGGGCTGGAGGCCTTGTGGAAGTCGCATGGCGACCAAGGCTTGGTGGTGCTGGGCTTTCCGTGCAACCAGTTTGGATCGCAAGACCCGGGCAACAACAGCGAGATCGCCTCGTTCTGCCAGTTGAACTACGGGGTGTCCTTTCCCATGATGGCCAAGATCGACGTGAACGGCCCGCAAGCCCATCCGCTGTACCAGTGGCTGGTCAAAGAGGCGCCAGGCATCTTGGGCACCAAGTCCATCAAATGGAATTTCACCAAATTCCTGGTGGGCAAAGACGGCCAGGTCTTGGGGCGTTATGCGCCGACCGACAAGCCTGCGGGCCTGAAGGCCGACATTGAGAAGGCCCTGGCCGCTTGATCGACGCCGCGGTCTGCGCATTCGTGCGCAGACATGGGGGTCAACAAGGGGCTGTGTGTGACGAAAACCTGGCGTACTCCGTGAAAGGACCTTCGCCATGAACATTGCAAACAGCCCCGCAGTCAGTGCGGTTGCGTCTGCGTCGCCCTCTGACAGTGTGCAGATCTTGCTGCTGCGCAAAGCCTTGCAAAGCCAGGCGCAAAACGCCGCGGCCATGCTGCAAGCCCTGCCCCAGCAGCCCCAACTGGCGACCGAAGGCTCGGTCGGGACGCACATCAACACGTTCGCCTGAGTTCAGCTTTCCGCCCTTCCATAAAAAAGGCCACCAGAAGGTGGCCAAAAGGGAGGGAACAGGGTTGCCGCGTGCTCAGAAGCGGCGCTTGACTTCGATGCGGGTGGCCGCGATGGTCTTGACTCCGCCGACCGTGGTCACGTTGCCCTTGACTTCGAGCAGGCAAGTCTTGGGCGAGGTGGCGGCACTCATGTCGACGAGGTTTTCCACCACGATGCGGGCGGCGCTGCCATCGACCGACACGGTGTTGACCGGCAGGGTCAGGGCGAAGGTGCCTTGCAGGTCGGTGACGCCGTTGGTGCACAAGGTGGTGCCGAACAGTTCAAACGGACGGGTTTCGCTGCTGCCGATGCGCACGGCGGTGAGCACGCCGTTGATCTGGGTGGCGATCACTTCGACATAGCTGCCTTCGGTCGGCAAGGTCAACAGCGAGGGCACCTTGACGGTCACGCCTTGGACCGAGAAGGTCCGTGCGGTGGCGTCCACGCCCGTGGCCACGCCGAACAGCTTGACGCCGCCGCCGTCATGATCGTGGTCGTAGTCATCGGACTCGACGATCTTGGCCGTCAGGACGTTGTCCTTGAACAAACCCGCCACGCGCACTTCGGTGCCCACGGCCACATCGCTCAGGCTGGTGAAGCCACGCAAGATGGGGCTCTGGGACACGTCGATGGTCACGTCGCCGATGGTCCAGGTGGTGCCGGTGATGGTTTTGACCACCCCGTGCAGCTTGGCCTCCGAGCCATTGACGCCACGGTCAGACTTGATCAGCAGCTTGCTGGCGGTCACGCTGGTTTGACCGGCTGGGTCGCTGGCCGACAGCACGCGCACGCCGACACCATCGTGCAAGGTGGCGCCGGTGGGCAGCACGGTGGCGCCCGAGTAGCTGACATGCACGGTCTGGGTCAAAGTCAGGCCACGCTTGATGAGCATGTCAAAGGTCTTGGCGGTGGCATCGATGGTGCCGTTGACCACGTAGCCCTTGATCGCATAGACCAGGCTGGCGGGGTCTTTCTTTTCGATGCGGGTGGCCACGAGCGCGCCGGTGGCGTCGACCGCGCCATACACCTCGACCGCAATCGGGTTGGTCGTGAAGTTGTTGGCGGCCAGCATGGCGGCGGTGAAGTTGGCGGTGCCTTCGCCGTCGAACACGGTGTTGCTGTCGAACTTGATCAATTGCCCGGCGACGGTCAGCGTGCCGTTCGTGGTGGAGCCCGTGTCAAAGACGAAGGACCCAGCGGAGATCTGGCCGCGCACGCCGCCTTCGACTTGAATCGATGCGGCTTGGCCGTTGACGCCATCGCTGTCCACCGAGCCGCTCACGACCACCGTGGTGCCCAGCTTGAACGCTTGGTTGTAGGGCTGGTTGGGATCGTCGCTGTCGGCGGCGTCTGCGCCGGTGGTGCTGAAGCGCACGCCGTTGACCACGATGGAGCCCAGGCCGGTGACGGTGCCGCTGTAGGTTTGTGCCGTGGCTGTTGAGCCGCTGCTGGTGCCGGTGGCTGCGCTACCGCCGCCGCCACAGGCGACCAGGGAGGCCGCTACCACGGTGGCCATGCCGGCGAGCCAGAGGCCGGACAAATGAGAGCGAAGGGGGAATCGTTTCATGATGGTCCTCATGCGTCTGGTGGTTAAATGTGCGTAATGCACATTTGTTGAATGGGTGGGCGGATTCTGGCGTAAAAACCCAGCCCTGTCGAGCGCTTGGTGGGGAGATTTCGCGAATGTTGCGTCCTGTTACGGACGCCGTGCCTGAGGCCTTCGGGCTTTCGCTTCGGGCCTCAAGCAACCCTCAATACAGGGTGGGGGCCCAGTAACCCCGCTCGACGGCTTCGCCTTGCACGTCGCGACCACCTGAGGGGCGGTCCAGTCCATTGGCCGCGCTGGCGCCTTCAGAGGTGCCCAATGTCCCGTCCCCGTTGGCATCAAACCGCATGGTGCTGCTGGCGCTGCAGCTGTTGGTGGGGGCGTAATGGATGGTCGAGCTCACGCGATTCCAGCGTCCCCCGTTCAGAGCCAAGGTCTGGGACTGAAAGGCCGAGGTGATGGTGGTGTGTGAGGCGCCGGGGCCCGCCCAGTTGCAATACAGGCCGCTGAGTGTGCCGTCGCCGACGCTCAAGTCACCACCAAAACCATGGAAGACCTGGGCGGTGTGGTTGGCACCCGACCCGCTGTCATGCACCAGGAACAGGCGGCCATGGCCGTCTTGCGGGGTGTTTTGCCAAGACTGGACGTGGTCGCCACTGAGCGCACTCAGGCTGACATCGGCGCTGTAGCGCAGCAATTCGCGCTTCCACCCCAGGGTGCTGTTGCGGCGTCCCGTGGCATCCAGGAACACGGTGGGATCCATTTCTCCCGACAATGAGGGGGTGGCCACGTCACCAAAAAAGCTGCTGGAGCCATTGGCCGGCGCCCCGCAGAACTGGGCCGAACGCAGCCGGTTGCTCAAGTTGTCGTCGTAGCGGTTGTAGCCCAGTGAGGTCACGTGGGCCACCTGGAACAAGCCTGTGCCGCTGTCCACCGCGTCCGTGCAGCCGTAGCTGGTGGATGCCGTCAGGTGGCTGTGCGTCAGTTGCAGCACGCCCGCAAAGTGTTCACTGGTGTCGTTGGGGGTGTGCTGGACCACCACTTCCAGGGACTCGGCGCTGGTTCCGCTGCCTCGGCGCAGGACCAGGCGATAGATGTACTGGGACGTGTCACTCACCGACGTGATGGTGGCCGTTTGCAGGGTGACACCGGGCAGCAGGCTAGCCAGTTGGGCGGCCAGCGGTGCGGTCAGGTCGCGTGTGGCGCCCAGATCTGGCAGCGTGCCGGAGCCATTGGTGGTGGCGGCGCGTCGCAAAGCGGCGGCCAACAGCAAGCCTTGACGGGTTTGGGTTGTGATGGGGCCCAATTCGGCATCCAACTCGGCCACCGAGCAGGCTGGACTGCCTGTGGTGGCGGTGTCGTCGTCCGTCCACATGGCCACGTCGCCCGAGACCAGGCTGCCGTCGGGCGCGCTGGGCGCATCGTCGTGGTGCGAGTAGGGCACGGACGGTCCGTAGCAGTGGGCGTGAGCCAGGTAGGCGGGGTCAAACAGCCCGGCGACATTGACCATGCTGCTGTCCAGGCTCTGTGTGCCCTCGGTGATGGCGGTGACCAGGCTGGATCCCTGGGCATAGGCCAAGGTGCTGCCGCTCAGTGCGGTCGGTGAGTGCACCGAGACACCCAGCGGGAAGCCGGCGCCCACACTCACCGTGGTTGATGGGGCGGTGGTGCTGCTGTCACTGCTGGAGCCGCCGCCCCCACCGCCGCCGCCTCCGCAAGCCGTGAGCGCTACGCCCATCAACACCGACAGGGCGTGCAGCCGGGCGGTGAGGGTGGGGCGGGGGCGAGCAAGGGCAAATGGCGTGGTGGGCATAGGGGGCCTCGATGCAGGGGCGCAATCACCCGCTACATTGCGCCTGCGCCGGGCGAGGCAATCAGCGGCATAACCCGGGTTTTGCGGCTTATTTCTCGCCAGCGCTCGGTCAGATAATGCCAACCCATACCTTCAATCGGTTTCTGGATGGAGAACCCCATGTTTTTGCACGTTGACCCGTATCCGGGCGACCCGATCCTCACCCTCAATGAGGACTTCCAAAAAGACCCTCGCACGGACAAGATCAACCTGAGCATCGGCATCTACTTTGATGAGCAAGGTCGCCTGCCCGTGATGGACGCCGTGCGCGAGGCCGAGTCGAGCCTGCTGTCTCACATCGGCCCCAAGCCCTACCTGCCCATGACCGGCAACCCGGCCTACCGCGAAGCCGTGCAACACCTGCTGTTTGGCGCCGACCACGAAGCCGTGCAAAGCGGCCGCATCGCCACCATCCAGACCCTGGGTGGATCAGGCGGCTTGAAGGTGGGGGGCGACTTCTTGAAGCGCTATTTCCCTTCTTCGCAAGTGTGGGTGAGCGACCCCACTTGGGACAACCATCGCGCCATGTTTGAAGGGGCAGGCTTTCAGGTCAACACCTACCCCTACTACGACGCGAGCACGGGCGGCTTGAAGTTTGACGCCATGCTGTCAGCCATCGACGCCCTGCCAGCCAAGAGCATCGTGCTGCTGCATGCCTGCTGCCACAACCCGACGGGCGTGGACCTTAGCAATGAGCAGTGGCGCCAGTTGATCGAGGTGCTCAAGGCGCGTCACCTGTTGCCTTATCTGGACATTGCGTACCAAGGCTTTGGCGACGGCATCGAAGAAGACGCGTTTGCCCTGCGGGCCTTGGCCGACGCGGGCGTGAGCTTCTTTGTGGCCAACTCGTTTTCCAAGAGCTTCTCGTTGTATGGCGAGCGTGTGGGTGGCTTGAGCGTGGTTTGCCCGGACAAGGCGCAAGCGCAACTGGTGCTGGGGCAATTGATGTCAGCGGTGCGTCGCAACTATTCCAGCCCTCCCACGCATGGCAGCCAGATCGTGGCGCGTGTGTTGCAGACGCCCGCTTTGCGCCAACTGTGGTCCGATGAGTTGACGCAAATGCGCGAGCGCATCAAGGTCATGCGCCAGCGTTTGTATGACGGCGTGGTGGCGCGCTTGCCCGATCGCGATGTGCGCTACTTCATCGACCAGCGCGGCATGTTCAGCTACACCGGGGTCAGCCCCCAACAGGCCGATGAGTTGCGTGAGCAGCATGGCGTGTACGTGCTGCGCTCGGGCCGCATGTGCGCAGCGGGCTTGAACGCCAACAACGTGGACCGCGTGGCCGAGGCATTTGCCACCGTTTTGCGTTGAAAAGAGAGGGAATGCGCTGGCCAAACTGGCGTATTCCAACTTTTTTGTGCAGAACAACATTTGTGTCCGTTCGACCATAGGGAGCATCCCCCTTACGGACCATGGCAAGACGGAGAAGAATGTCTTGCATGAACCTCGCCGCACACCGCTCAAGCCTGTCGGGCCGCCAGTTGGACCGGGTCTGGTTGGCACACTATCCGCCGGGCGTTCCCTTTACGGTCGATCCGTCCGTGTACCAATCCTTGGTCGAGTTGATCGATGAGGGCTTGATCAAATACGCGGACCGAACGGCCTGCGATTTCCTGGGCAAGTCCTGGACCTACGCCCAGATTGACGAGGCCTCTTGGGCCATGGGCTGCTACCTGCAATCGCTGGGTTTGCACCCGGGTGATCGGGTGGCGGTGATGATGCCCAACTCGCCCCAATACCTGGTGGCGGTGATGGCCATCATCCGGGCCGGGTTTGTGCTGGTCAACGTCAACCCCTTGTACACGCCGCGCGAGCTGGAGCATCAGCTGCAGGACTCGGGTAGCAAGGCCATTGTGGTGTTCGAGAATTTTGCCCACACGCTGGAGTCGATCGTGCACAACACCTCGGTGCGGCATGTGGTGCTGACGGCATTGGGTGACATGGTGGGCGGACTCAAAGGCGGGCTGGTCAACTGGGTGGTGCGGCACGTCAAGAAGATGGTGCCGGCTTTCCACCTGCCCAAGGCGGTGCCTTTCAATGTGGCCATTGAGCACGGCAAGCACATGACCTTGCTGGAGGCCAATCCTGGCCCTGAAGACATTGCCGTTTTGCAGTACACCGGTGGAACCACGGGTGTCAGCAAAGGGGCCATGCTGCTGCACCGAAACATCATTGCCAACTTGCTGCAAGGTGAGGCCTGGAACAGCCCCTTGTGGAAGCAGATCCCCGAGGGTGAGCAGCCCGTGATGGTGTGTGCCTTGCCGCTCTATCACATCTTCGGTTTCACCGTGAACCTGATGTTCGGCCTGCACGTGGGCGCGCGCAACATCCTCATCCCCAATCCGCGCGACATCAAGGCCACGCTCAAGGCCTTGAAGGGCAAGCGCTTCCACAGCTTCCCGGCGGTCAACACCTTGTTCAATGCGATGGCGCATCACCCGGACTTTGACAAGGTCGACTGGAGTGGGCTGCGCTTGTCCCTGGGCGGCGGCATGGCGGTGCAGCAGGCCACGGCGCGCTTGTGGAAAGAGAAGACGGGCTGCGCCATTGCCGAGGGCTATGGCCTGTCCGAGACCTCGCCTTCGGTCACCTGCAACCCGGTCAGCGGTGCGCGTTTCACCGGCTCCATCGGCCTGCCTTTGCCGTCGACCGATGTGATGATTTTGGATGACGAGGGGCACCCCCTGCCCTTTGATGTGCCGGGCGAGTTGGCGGTGCGCGGGCCGCAGGTGATGGCAGGTTATTGGCATCGCCCCGAAGAGACGGCCAAGGTCATGACGGCCGATGGCTTCTTCCGCACGGGCGATGTGGCCACCATGGACGAGCATGGCTACATCCGCATCGTCGATCGCAAGAAGGACATGATTTTGGTGTCGGGCTTCAACGTCTATCCCAATGAGGTGGAGGACGTGGTCGCGCAATGCCCAGGCGTGTTTGAATGCGCCGCCGTGGGCGTGCCCGATGCCCATTCGGGTGAAGCCGTCAAGCTGGTCATCGTGCGCAGCGATCCCAACTTGACCGAGGCGCTGGTGCGCGCCCACTGCGCCCAGAACTTGACGGGCTACAAGCGGCCCAAGGTGATCGTCTTTGCCGAGGCTTTGCCCAAAACGGCGGTGGGCAAGATCTTGCGCCGGGAGTTGCGCGAGGTGTGATCAGCCCTTGAGCTTGACGGGCGTGATCTCCACGGTGGTTTGCCCATCGTTGACCCACACGGTGCCGTCTTGCACCGTCATCTGCAATTGCATGCTGCGTTGGGCCAGGGCGCCCAAGGCTTGGCTTTGCTCGGTTGGGATCTGCCAGACCGTCAGGTTGTGGGCGCGGCTGACCTTGTTGGCCAGGTTGTCCCACCAGATGGGCGTGCTGTTCTGAAAGGCCCAGACCGTGACCTTGCGGGCGCGGCCGCTGGCCTTCATCAGGCGCTTGTCATCGGGTTGGCCCACGTCCACCCAGTGCATGATCTCGTCCGAGAAGTTCTTGTGCCACAGGGCAGGCTCATCGGGGTCCCACATGTCCTTGGCCAATTCCAACGTACCTTCGTTGGTGTCTTGGGGCCAGCCCAATGCCAAGGCGAGCACGCGCACCATCATGCGCTCGTCGGTCTCAGACGGGTGGCGTGCAATGGTCAGGGCTGGGTCGGCATAGACGTTGCGGTCCATGTCCGCCAGGTTGATCTGGGCTTTGTAAATGGTGGCTTTGAGCGCCATGTCAGGTTCCAAACACTTGCTTCAGCCAAGGTCCCAATGGGGCCATGGCTTTCTCGCGATCAGGTTCATTGAAAATTTCGTGGGCCATGTGCGCAAAGGGCTGGCTGGTCACCAGGCTCTTGGGCGCTTTGGCGCTGAATTCGGCAGACCCGGCGGGTGCCACGCACTTGTCCGAGCCGGCCCACAGCAGCAGGGTGGGTACGGTCCAGTTGGGGGCGCGTTGCCGCACCAGCTCACCGGCGTCGATCATGAAGCGGCTGGTCTTGCCGGTGATGCGGTCGTGCACGGTGGGGTCGGCCAAATAGGTTTTGACCTCGGCCGGGTCGTTGCTGACCCATTCGGCTTTGAGGCCGCTGGCCACGGCCAGATCGGGCACCCACTTGGCCACGGTGTTCAGCAAGAATTTCTGGATGGCGTTGACGTTGAGCAGCAGGGCGGGTGAGGACAGGATCAGGCCGTCCACGGGCCGGGTCCACGGGGCCGATTCAGCCGGGGTGGCGGTGGCGGCCACAAAGCGCGCGGCGATCAGGCCGCCCAGGCTGTGGGCCAGCAGCACCAGCTTGGCGCCGGGGTAGGCCGCACGGGTGGTGTCGATCAGTTGGGCCAGGTCGTAGAGGTAGTCGTCCGACTGCTTCAAGCCGCCGCGTTGCCCTTCGGACTGGCCGTGTCCACGGTGGTCGTAGCCCACGGCGGCCCAGCCCAGCTGGTTCAGGTGGGCTGCGACGTGCTGGTAGCGGCGCACGTGTTCGCCGTGGCCGTGCACGACCACGATCACGCCCTTGGGCGTGACGCCCGCAGGCAGGGGCCAGTGGTGGGTGACCAGCTTTGTGCCGTCACGGGCGGTGACGGTGGCAGGGAAGGCGTTTGACATTCAATCCTCACGACTTTTGAGTGGCCCGACGCAGCCAACCCAGCCCGGCGGTGGTGCCGCCTGGCCCGGCTTGTCGCGGGCGGTATTCGCAGCCGATCCAGCCGGCCCAGTTCAGGGCTTGCAGCTCGGCAAACAGATGGGGGTAGGACAACTCGCCTTGGTCGGGCTCACCGCGATCGGGCACGGCCGCAATCTGCAGATGGCCCACCCGGCCGCTGGGCAGGTGCTGCCGAAGCTTGGTGGTGAGGTCCCCCTCCACAATCTGACAATGGTAAAGGTCCATTTGCACTTGCAAATGCGGAGATCCGATACGCTCAACCAGGGTGTGGGCGTCATCTTGGCGTCGCAAGAGGTAGCCAGGCATGTCGCGGTCATTGATCGGCTCGATCAGCACCATGCGGTCCGCTTGGTGGGCTTGGTCCGCAGCCCAGGCCAGGTTGCGTTCGTAGCGGGCCCAAGCCGAGGCGGCGTCCGTGTCGTCGCACAGCCCGGCCATCAGGTGGATGCGAGGGCAGTCCAAGGCCTGGGCCAGATCCAGGGCTTGCAGCACGGCGTTTTGAAAGTCCGCTTCCCGCCCGGGCAAGCAGGCCAGGCCTCGCTCGCCGGCCGCCCATTGACCGGGGTGGGCGTTGAACAACACCAGTTGCAGGCCGTGGGCCTGCAGCCTGGCAGCCACGTCCTGCTGCGGGTGTTCGTGCGGGAACAGGCATTCCACGCCGGTGAAACCGTCACGTGCCGCAGCCTCGAAACGGTCCAGAAACGGCAGATCGGTGTACAGCCAGGACAGGTTGGCGGCAAAGCGCAGTGGGGAGGGGTGTGCGAGGGCGGCGGTCATCAGGGCAGCTAGCGTAGCGCAGATTGGGGCCGCCCAAGAAAAACGCCGGCAAGAGCCGGCGTCTGAAAGCAGCGAAGCGAGGGCGCGATCAGAAGGTTTCCCAATCGTTGTCGTTCGTCGGGGTGGCCTTGGGCGCGGCGTGCGTGTCCATGGGCTCCATGCGTGCGGCAGGCAAGGCGCGGGGCGCGGCTGTTTCCACCACGGGTTTGCTCACAGCGGGGGCGGCTGACGCCAACACGCTGGGCTTGGCCGTCGATTTGGCCTTGGCGATGACGGTCTGTACCGTCTGGCGGGCCATTTGCACGGCGCCCGCCTGGCTTTGTTCCAGCTTGAAGGCGGACACGGCATTGGCCAGGCGGTTGGCTTGGTCCTTCAGGCTCTCGGCGGCGGCGGCAGACTCTTCCACCAGCGCGGCGTTTTGCTGCGTCATCTGGTCCAGCTGGGTCACCGACTGGTTGACCTGACCAATGCCCTGGCTTTGCTCGGTCGAGGCGGCCGAGATTTCGCCAATGATGTCGGACACACGTTGCACGCTGTTCAAGATCTCCAGCATCGACGAGCCGGCGTCCTTCACCAGCTTGGAGCCGGATTCGACCTTTTCGCTCGATGCATTGATCAGGGTCTTGATTTCCTTGGCGGCGTTGGCGCTGCGCTGGGCCAGCGAGCGCACTTCACCGGCCACCACGGCAAAGCCACGGCCTTGCTCGCCCGCACGGGCGGCTTCCACCGCAGCGTTCAGGGCCAGGATGTTGGTCTGGAAGGCGATGCCGTCGATCACGGTGATGATCTCGGTGATCTTGCGGCTGGCGTTGTCGATCTCGGACATGTTGGAGACGACTTGCGAGACGATCTCTTCACCCCGCTGGGCAGCGGTCGCTGCACCCGAGGCCAGCTGGTTGGCTTGACGGGCGGCATCGGCGCTTTGGCGCACGTTGCCGGTCAACTCTTCCATCGAGCTGGCGGTTTGCTGCAGGTTGGACGCGGTGTTCTCGGTGCGTGACGACAGATCGGCGTTGCCGCTGGCGATTTCGGTCGACGCGGTCGAGATCGAATCGGTGGCCTGGCGGATCAGCGCAATGGTGTCGCGCAGACGATGGGTCATGTCGATGACCGAGCCGTGCAGGGAGCGGTCCTGGGTGTTCACGTGGCCCAGGTCAATGTCCAGGTCGCCATCGGCAATGCGGCGCACCATGTTGCGCAGGTTGGAGGGTTCATCCCCCAGGTCCTTCCACACCGAAGACACGATGGCGGCGGACGCGGCACCCAGCACACCCAACACAATGATGCCTGTCACGATGGTGACCCACAAATTGGTGTTCACGCCACGGCGGGCCGAGTCCTGCATCTCGTCGATCGAGGCTTTGGCCGCGCTCTTGTCGGCATCCAGCAGCGTTTGCAAGTTGGCCAGCGAAGTCTGCATTTTTTGCAAGCTGTCGCCGGGAGGCTGCTTGGTCAGCAGGCCACGGATCGCGCCGATGGCCGCGGTCTGATACGTGTCAAACGCATCGCTCAACTCTTTGGCGACGGCTGTTTTCTCCGGTAGCTTTTGCATACCGGCCAGCGCATCGTGCGCGGACGCCACCATCGAGTCGGTTTCCTTGAGCTTTTCGGGGTCGCCTTCGACGGCGGCCGTTTGCAAGGTCAGGCGAATTTGCTCGGCGCTGCGGTCCACGGCATTGACGTAGACCATGTGAGGGTTGTCGACCTCGTGGAGGTGCTTGAGCACGTTGGATGTGCGTTCACCCACAAAAAAGCTGACGCCGACTCCGACAACGAAGACGGCCGCCGCGCTGATGGGCAACATCCAGATTTTGGTACGAAAGTTCATTGGGCCTCCTGCGGTGGGTACTGCATCAAACATCCATCGGTACCCAGACGACGCTATCGGCATCTTCGCGTCAGAACTGAAGGGCGTTTGTCAGAAAAGTCCTATTTCGACCCGTTAAACCAGCCCTTGGCGCGGGTGTTCCTAGAATCGGGGGATGCAATCGTCCTCGCCTTCGACTTCCCTCCCACCTCAGACCACCCGCTGGGGGGCCCAGCGCCTGATGGCCTGGGTCGCCATGCTGTACTTCTCGGAAGGGTTGCCGCTGGGCCTGTTTTACGACCTGTTCCCGGTGAACTTGCGTCAGGCCGGGGTCAGCCCCTCGGAAATCGGCTTGTTGAGCCTGATCGGGCTGGCGTGGACGGTCAAGTTCTTGTGGGCGCCGATGGTGGACGCCTGGCGCGGCCACCGCTGGTGGATTGCCGGGGCCAACTGGGGCATGGCGGCCACCTTATTGGCCCTGGCGCTGCACCCGCAGGCCTTGGGGCAGGGGGAGACCTGGCCTTGGGCCTTGCTGGCGGCGTTCACCTTCTTGTCGGCCACCAATGACATCGCCACCGACGGCTACACCATCGAGTTGCTGTCCAAAGGCCAATACGGCGTGGCCAATGGCCTGCGCATCGGCTTTTACCGGGTGGGCATGCTGGCCGCCGGCGGGCTGCTGGTGGTGGCCGGGGCCATGGGGCAACCGGGCCAGCCCAACTGGACGGCTGCCTATGGCCTGGGGGCCGTGCTGATGCTGATCAACGGCCTGACCGTGCTGATGGCGCCGCGCCAGCCGGATGTGCCAGCCAAAGTCGATGGTGCTTCCGCGCGCGAATGGCAGGCCCTGAAGCAGCAACCCCTGTGGTTGCTGGCCCTTGGGCTGGTGTTGGCGGGGTTGTTGTGGCCCGTGCTGGGGCCCGTGGCCAAGTGGATTGCGTGGTCGCAGGTCTTGCCCTACAGCAGCACCTGGTGGTTCAAAGGCGCCATCCCCGTCGGCCTCATGTTTGCGGGCGCCGGTTTGATGGTGCGGGCCGCACGGGGGCCCCAAGCCCATGCCATGGCCGACGGCCCGGTGTTTGGCGCCTGGGTGTCCTTGCTGGCGCGGCCGGGCATGTTGTCGGTGCTGCTGTTCATCTTGCTGTTCAAGCTGGGGGATGCGGCCATGGGCTTCATGGTCAAACCCTTCTGGGTCGACAGCGGCTTCACGCCCGCGCAAATCGGCCTGGTCAGCGTCAACGTGGGCCTGGGCCTGTCCATCCTGGGGGGCCTGATCGGTGGCTGGTATGTGGACCGCCACGGCATCTTCAAAGGCCTGTGGGTGCTGGGCCTGGCGCAAGCCGTGTCCAACCTGGGCTATGCCCTGGCTGCCTGGTACGTGCCGCACGCGGCGCCGGGCACCGTGGTGGAACCTGGCTACCAAATTGCGGTCTACCTGGCCAGTGGTCTGGAAAGTTTGACCAGCGGCCTGGGCACCGGCGCCTTCATGGCGTTTTTGATGGGCATCACCGACAAACGGCGGGGCACCACCGAATACGCCATCCTGTCGTCCATCTTCGCGTTTTCGCGGGCGGTGGCGGGTTGGGCCGGCGGCCTGGGGGTGGAGCAAATGGGCTACTCGGCGTTCTTTTTCCTGACCTTTTGGCTGTCTTTCCCGGCCTACCTGCTCTTGCCGGCGGTTCGGCGTATGCTCAACCGCGAATGACCGATTGGCGGTCTGTGGTGTCTTGTTCAATCTGGATTTTGTTGTCGCATCATGAATCAGCGTGTTCCCTCGCTTGTGTCAAAGCTGAGTCTGGCCTTGGTTTTGTCTGTGTCGGCCTTGGCCAGCCCTTCTTCATGGGCTCGTGAAGGGGTTGACGTCGGTCAGCAGTCCTGGGCGACCCGCCTGGTGCCGGCCGAGCAAGTCGAGCAAGCGGCCCAGCAGCAGTACGCCCAACTGTCGCAGGACGCTCGTCAAAAAGGCGCGTTGCTGCCCGATAACAGCCCGCAAGTGGTGCGCCTGCGGGCCATTGCCAAACGCCTGATCCCCTTCAGCTACGAGTGGAACCGCCGCGCCACGCAATGGCAGTGGGAGGTCAACGTCCTCAACTCCAAAGAGCTGAACGCGTTTTGCATGCCCGGCGGCAAGATCGCCTTCTACACCGGCATCCTGGAGCAACTGCAGCTGACCGATGACGAAGTGGCCATGGTGATGGGCCACGAGATTGCCCACGCCTTGCGCGAACATGCACGCGAACGCATGGGCAAGACCTCGGCCACCAAACTGGGCGCGGGCTTGATCTCGGGCTTGCTGGGCCTGGGCAGCACGGGCGATGCCTTGCTGAACATGGGCGGCCAGTTGCTGACCTTGAAGTTCAGCCGCGAAAACGAATCCGAAGCCGACCTGGTGGGCATGGAGCTGGCCGCACGGGCCGGCTATGACCCCCGTGCCGGTGTCAGCCTGTGGAACAAGATGGCCGCCGCCGCCAAGGGCGCGCCGCCGCAATGGCTGTCCACCCACCCGTCGGGCAACACGCGCATTCAAGACATCGAGGCCAACCTGCCCAAGGTGCTGCCCTTGTATGACCGCGCGCCCAAGCCGGTTCAACGCTTTGATGCGCCCAGGAAAACGGGCGAGGCCTACAACAACCCCGACCCGTATCGCCACCTGATCTATTGGGGCGCAGGGACTTGATCTCGGTTCACAGATAAGGGTTGGACAGGCGCTCTTCGCCGAAGGTGCTTTCCGGCCCGTGACCGGGTGTGAAGGTCACGTCATCGCCCAGGGGCAAGAGCTTGTGCTTGATCGCGTTGATCAGGTCGGCATGGTTGCCGCCCGGAAAGTCCGTGCGGCCAATGCTGCCGGCAAACAGCACGTCGCCCACAAAAGCGTGGCGGGTGCTGGGCTCAAAAAACACCACGTGACCCGGTGTGTGCCCTGGGCAATGCAAGACCTGCAGCTTGCACTGGCCAATCTGCACCTCGTCGCCCTCCTTGAGCCACTGCGTGGGCTTGAAGGACTCCGCAGGCGGGAAGCCAAACATCTGCGACTGCTTGGGCAGACCATCGATCCAGAACTGGTCACCCGGATGCGGGCCCACGATGGGCAGGTGGTGCGTGCGCGCCAGCGTGCCGGTGGCGCCTGCGTGGTCAATGTGGGCGTGGGTCAGCCAGATCGCCTTGAGCGTGACGCCTTGTTCACGGATGGCTTGTTCCAGCACGGGGATGTCGCCACCTGGGTCGATCAGGGCGGCGTCGCCGGTTTCATCGCACCACACCAGGGAGCAGTTTTGTTCAAAGGCGGTGACGGGGAGGGTGAGGCGTTGGAACATGGGCAAGAGGAAGCTGAAAACAAAGGAGCGAACTGGGTGCCAATGTATCGAACTTCTTGCCGATGAGGGGCGCACTCGCCAGTCAAGGTGTCGAACCCGCTTGAGTATGTAGTGCGAACGCACTACACTGGGGGCATGAAAACCGCCGTCATCCCCCAAGTCCGTGTCGAACCGGAGTTGCGCGCCGATCTTGATTCAGTGCTTCGGCCCGGCGAGACGCTGACTGAATTTGTTGAGGAATCGGTGCGTCGCGCCATCGAATTTCGTCGCGTCCAAACGGACTTTGCCGCGCGGTGCGATGCCTCATTGGCAACGTACGAGCGCACCGGGGTTGCCATCCCGTCGGACGTGGTCTTGTCCAAGCTTGAGGCGAAGGTCGCAGCACGGGTGAGGCAGCTTCGCAAATGACCTTCAGAGTCGAGTTCACGCCTGAGGCCGAGGCCGATCTGGCGTGCCTGTTCGACTTCTTGCTCGATAGCGCCGAGACGGTCGAAGAAGCCATGCGTGCCTACGAGGCTGTCGAGGCCATTCGCACCGCTGCCAACAGTCATCTCGCGACCACGCCTTACAGCTATCGCAAGGTCGGTCAACGCCCAACCTTGCGTGAACTCATCATCCCGTTCGGCGCCACGGGGTACGTCCTTCGCTTCGATATTCGCACCCCTGAGTTGGTCCTCGTCATCGGCGCGCGCCATCAGCGCGAAGAGGATTTCCACTGACGGTGGCGCGCGTCGCGACGGCTGGTTCTACTTCTTTGTGGCCCGGGTCATCAGGTAGTGCTGGCGCACGACATTGTCCTCAAAGTAACGTGCAACGAAGCCGTCGAGTTCAGCCCTGAAGGCCTCGAGCTTGGCCGGCTCGTCCTTCAAGGCGGCAACCAGTTTCACCACGGGGCCGAGTGTTTCCTCAATGCCCTTGCGATAGTGCTGTGGACTCAAGGCCGGAAACAACATGACTGAGCGATCGAACATGATGTCTGTCACGGCATCGCCGAGCCGCTGGCGGATGATGTTGGGGTCGCCCCATTGCGGCGGGGGAGCTGCACCGGGCGGTGGTGGAACGAACTTTCCGACCAGCGCGAACATCTGCCCCACATAGTGTTCGGGCGGCCAGGTCGAAAACGCAATGGTGCCGCCTGGCTTGAGTACACGCAGCATTTCGGCCATGGTGACGTCCGGTCTCGGCGCGAACATGTGGCCGAACTGGCTGATCACCACATCGAAAGTCGAGTCCGTATATGGCAAGGCTTCGACATCGCCCTCCCTGAACTCAATCTCGACGCCAGCAAGCGCGGCGTGCTGCCTGCCGTGCTGGATCAGCACGGGAGACAGGTCGAGCGCGCAGACCTTTGCGCCTGCCCGTGCGGCAGTCAGCGCCGCCACGCCCGTGCCGCAGCCCACATCGAGCACGAACTGTCCTGCGCGTATGCGCGCGTGCTTGACGAGTTCCGCCGCCGTTGCTGTGGTGACGGCTTCGAGCGGAGAGAAGAGTGCCCAACCTTCTCGCTGGATGGCCTTGAGCTGGGCAAACGGATCGTTTGACATGGCGAGCTCCTTCCTAGGGGGCGACTGAGCAAACCATTGTTTACTTCTGGAGGCGACCTGACAAGAAGCGAAACCTTACTTCCTGGATCCGCGTCTCGTTTCGACCCCGGAATAATTTGGTGTCATGTCCGCAGTCGATCTGGCTGGCGCCGACAGTGGCGATGCCAGCAGTGCCCTCGACAACGCCGCCGTTGCTGCAGACGCATTGGCCCAATGGCCGCAATGTGGAAGGCGCCGTAGATTCGGGACGGATGACTGGCTCTGTTCAATGCGCAAACTGATGGACTGCTATTTGTCTAGGCCAATTTCACTGGCTTAGCGCTGGGGTTTATTGACCCAGCGGTTTCTGCACAGGTCAGAAGCGAAGGTCTTCATGCTCAGCGCCTGGTGTGAGCGCCGGTGGTTATAAAGGCCGATCCAGTCCGCGATCAAGCGGCTGGCACGCTACAGGGTTTCGAATCGGTGCCAACCCTTGAGCTGGAAGATGCGCTGCACGGTGTTCTTGTTGAACCCAAGCAAGTGCGCAGCCGTGCGGTAGCCGAAGGACGGGTTCTCCTCGATCATCGCCTTGATGGGCTTGACGAGGTGCTCCTGAACCTTGGGTGCGGACTGGGTGCTGCGGTGGTACACCGTGCGCTTGGGCATATCGAACCACTGGCACAGCTTGACCAAGCTGGCCTTCACGCCTTCATCAGCCAATTCCTGCTGAAGGCCGAGGATCATTTCTCGTCCTCGTTGCCCAGCAGGGACGTCAGCCTTTTTTCTCGCACGCAGCTCCAACATGGCTTCGCCATAGGCCTCCTGCAGTTCACGCAGTTGCTTCTCGTACTGCTCTTTGACTTCCAGGGGCTTGGTACGCAGGGCGTTCTCCATGCCCCGCTTGCCTTCATCGACCCACTGCTCCACCTCGGAGGGGGACAGATCGAAGGCCCGGCTGGCCTCCGCGATCGTGCTCTTGCCTTGGATGATGTCCAGGACCAGGGCCGTTTTGCGCTTGGCTGTCCAGCGCTTGATGTCGTCTTCCATCAGGGTGCTCATCGTCGTTTCCTTCAACGTTAAC
>JAGWTE010000210.1 GCA_028869095.1 Burkholderiales bacterium | reverse complement strand
GGCCGTCTCGACATCGATTCCATGCTCAAGCAATACAGTCCTTTGGTGCGTCGGCTGGCTCACCAGATGATTGCCAAGCTGCCTGCCAACGTCGAAATCGATGACCTGATCCAAGTTGGCATGATTGGCCTGTCCGATGCCCTCACACGCTTTGATGCCGGGCAGGGCGTGCAGTTTGAGACCTTTGCGACGCAGCGTATTCGCGGCGCCATGCTCGACGAGTTGCGCGGCGCGGACTGGTTGAGCCGCGGCACCCGCAAGCAACAGCGCGATATCGAGTCCGCGGTTCACAAGCTGGAGCAGCGCCTGGGCCGCGCGCCACAAGAGAGCGAAATCGCCAAAGAAATGGGCATGTCTTTGCTCGAATACCAGGAGATGCTGGGCAAAGTGCGTGGCACCCAGTTGATCTATCTCGAAGACATGAGTGGCGAAGACGGTGACAATGATTACCTGGATCGCCACGTGACCGATGAGGGCAATGAGCCGCTCAGTTTGCTGCAGGATCACCGCATGCGTGTGGCCCTGGTCGAAGCCATCAAGAACCTGCCCGAGCGCGAGCAGTACGTGATGAGCATGTATTACGAGCAGGACATGAACCTCAAGGAAATCGCGGCGGTACTGGGCGTGACCGAGTCCCGCGTGTGCCAGTTGCACAGCCAGTCCATCGCACGCTTGCGCGTCAAGCTGCGCGAATGGTGAGGTGACACGCGCGTTTTGCAGTTGTGAGGTGGTTGTATGTTTGGTGTGTTCAAGCGCCAGCCTGTGGCCCACGACGAGCCCACACCGGTAGTCGCGCACCGCACTGAATCAAGTTGTGACCCGATGACCATGGCGGTCAGCCTGGCCCGCGACACCAGCGGCCTGGGCATGGAAGCGGCCCAATTGCGCGGCACGCTGGAAGACACCAGCGCGGTCGCCCAAAACCAGGCGGACTCCCTCCATCAACTGACATCCCAGCTGCAAGGCATCGTTCAGGCCCAGTCCTTGATTGACGACCTGACGGGACAAGGCCTGCAGTCGGTGTCCCAAGCCCGCGACAGCGTGGCCCACGTTGGGCGAGAAGTCTCCGGGGTGGTGTCCACCCTCAAAGACGTGGCGGGCGCGGCCACCGAAATCACCCGAATTGCTTTGCAGACGCGTTTGGTGGCCTTCAATGCATCCGTTGAGGCCAAGCGCGCAGGCGTCGCCGGGGCCGGCTTTTCGGTGGTGGCCGATGCCGTCAAGGACCTGGCCACGCAGGTTGAATCCAGCTCCAAAGCCATCATGAGCACGGTGGCCCAGTTGGATCAACGCATCCAGAGCCTGGCCCAGGAGTTGACCTCCGAGGCCGTGGCAGGCAGCGCATCTCATGGCCAGCATCTGACCTTCTTTGAATCCCTGGCGCGTGTCGAAGACAGCGTGCAGCAGATCAACCAGGCGGCACAAGAAAGCCGCTCTTCCTCAGACCTCATCCACGCCCAGATCGACATCATGGGCCAGGAGATGAATGCCACCCGTCAGGCCCTGGGTGGGGCGCTCAAACGCAGTGAAACCGTGCTGGGCGTGTCTGAGCGCCTGATGGAAATGATCGCCAGCTGTGGCGTCAAGACCGCCGATACGCCCTATGTGGAGTTGGCTTGCAGTGTGGCGAGCCAGTTGTCCAATGTGTTGGATCAGGCCGTCAGCCAGGGGCGCATTTCCTTGGCGGATTTGTTTGATGAGCGTTACCGGCCCATGGAGGGCACTCAGCCGCAGCAACATGAGGCGCGCTTCAACAGCCTGACCGACCAGTTGTTTCCAGCCATTCAGGAGCCCGCGCTCAACGCCCTGCCTGATGTGGTCTTTTGCATTGCCGCCGATCGCAACGGCTACATCTCGACCCACAACAAGGTCTACTGCCACAAACAACGCCCAGGTGATCTGATCTGGAACACCGCCAACTCACGGTGGCGCCGCGTCTTCAATGACCGCACGGGGCTGGCGTCGGCTCGCAATACGAGGCCCTTCCTGCTGCAGACCTATCGTCGGGACATGGGCGGCGGCAAATTTGTGTTGCTCAAAGAAGTGGCAGCGCCCATCATGGTGCAGGGGCGCCATTGGGGCGGGCTGCGTCTGGCCTACCGTTTCTGATTTCGCTCAGCTCAGATTGGCACCTGCATCATTTGCGGTGTTTTTCCGGAGCTCATCCAGTGAGCGGTTCTGGCTGTCTGTGAGAAATTTCGCGCTCAACTCTTGATTCTGGTGTCGCTGTGCCGATACCGGAGAAGACTCGATCCGGACTCGAGCAGTTTGTGTCCGGCCATGGTTGATACCTGGGACACCTGCTATGAAACTCAATAACTGGAAAATTGGCACCCGGATTGCCGCGATGGCATCAGTCCTGTTGGCCTTCTTTGTCTTGCTGGGCGCCTTCACCCTGCATGCGCTGACACAAGATGCGGAACGCCTGGGTGCGACCCAGGATCAGGCCAGGCAATTTCAGCAAGCCGTTGACCTGGCGCGCAGTGCCCAGGTGACCTTCAAGATCCAGGTGCAGGAGTGGAAAAACTTCCTGCTGCGTGGTGGTGATCCCGCTGCCTACGACAAATACAAGCAAGGGTTTGCCAAAGAGGGCGAAGCCATGCGCGCCAAGCTGGGTGAGCTCAAGACCTTGTTGGTTCAGATGAATCTACCGACTGCCAAAGTGGACGAGGCCCTGCAGTCGCATGACACCCTGCAAGTCAAATACAACGCGGCCATGGCTCACTACGACGTCACCAAGGCCGATGCCAGTGCGCATTTGCTGGACGGCATGGTCAAAGGAATCGACCGTGCGCCAACGGCCCAGATTGACACCATCGTCGTCGATGTGCTCAAGGCTGCCGCATCGCGCCATGAGCAGGCCGATGCCGAGACGCAGGCCAATTTGAATCGCGCTCGCTGGCTGCTCTCGATCGTCATGATCGCAGCCGTTGGCGCCGGGGTGCTCTGTTCTTGGGTGATTTTGCGCAGCATCACCATGCCCTTGAGCCACGCGGTAGACGTGGTGGCAGATTTGGCAGGAGGCAACCTGACAGCCCGCATCAACGTTGACGGACATGACGAAACCAGCCAGGTGATGGCGGCCATGAGCCGCATGAATCAGAACCTCCATCAAGTGGTGAGCCAAGTGCGCACCGCCTCTCAAGTGGTGGCGCACGCATCCAGCGAAATCGCCTCAGGCAATCTGGACTTGTCCAACCGTACCGAACAGCAGGCCTCCAGCCTGCAGGAAACGGCCTCGGCCATTGAGCACCTCACTCGCAGCGTGCAGCTCAGTGCTGGCAATGCCCACGAGGCCAATGAGTTGGCGGCTCAAGCCTGTTCCGTGGCAGAGCAGGGCGGCGCGGTGGTGGGCAATGTGGTGGCCACGATGACGGACATCAACGACAGTTCGCGCAAGATTGCTGACATCATTGGCGTGATCGATGGCATCGCCTTCCAGACCAACATCCTGGCCCTGAACGCGGCGGTGGAAGCCGCTCGTGCTGGTGAGCAAGGCCGCGGTTTTGCCGTGGTGGCATCCGAAGTGCGGGCCTTGGCACAACGCAGCGCCAATGCCGCCAAAGAGATCAAGACCTTGATCAATGCCAGCGTGGAGTGTGTGGATCGCGGCTCCAGCCTGGTCAACGATGCGGGCTCAACCATTGCGTCGGCGGTGGACGCCGTCAAGCAAGTGCGCGATGTGATCGCCAAGATCGCCGCCGCCGTGGAGGAGCAGTCCTCAGGCATCTCGCAAGTCAGCCAATCGGTGTCCTCGATTGATCAGGCCATGCAGCAAAACGCGGCCTTGGTCGAAGAGTCTGCCGCTGCGGCGGCATCGCTGAAGCACCAGGCCGAGACATTGGTGCATTCAGTCGAGTTTTTCAAGTCCTGATTTGGCTTCGGCCCGCCGCTTTGCGGCTTCACATCGCTGCGCGATATGAGCCTACGCCGGAACCGTCTGCGGGCCTATCGGCCCAGGTGCCCATTGACTGTTAGCCAATGCGCCCCAACAAAAGGTACTCCATGAGTACCTTCTGTACGTGTAGTCTGTTCTCCGCCTCGTCCCACACAACGGACTGAGGCCCATCGATCACCTCGGCTTCGACTTCCTCGCCACGGTGTGCGGGCAGGCAGTGCATGAACAAGGCATCGGGTTTGGCCACGGCCATCATGTCGGCGTCCACGCACCAGTCGGCAAAGGCCTTCTTGCGCGCTTCGTTCTCGGCCTCGTAGCCCATGCTGGTCCACACGTCGGTCGTGACCAGATCGGCGCCACGGCAAGCATCCATGGGGTCTTTGAAGACCTTGTAGCAAGTGGTATCGCTGATGCCGGCCACAGCGGCGTCGATCTCATAGCCGCTGGGAGTGCTCACATGGACCGTGAAGCCCAAAATCTCAGCGGCCTGCAACCAGGTATTGGCCATGTTGTTGCCATCGCCCACCCAGGCCACCACCTTGCCCTTGATCGAACCGCGGTGCTCGATGTAGGTGAAGATGTCGGCCAGGATCTGGCAGGGGTGGTACTCGTTGGTCAGGCCGTTGATGACCGGCACGCGCGAGTTGGCCGCAAACTT
>JAGWTE010000209.1 GCA_028869095.1 Burkholderiales bacterium | reverse complement strand
CCCCTGGGCCGTGACGGCTGAAAAAGCCGCCGAGTTGGCCCGCCGTTGCGAAGACGCAGCCATGAGCGTCGACAAGCGCATCACCAACTCTGAGGGCGGTGGCGTCTCTGCCCAGCAGTCGCATTTCTTTGCTGGCAACACACGCGGCTTTCGCGGTGGCTACGCCAGCTCGCGTCACTCCTTGTCCGTATCCCCCATCGCCGGCCGCGGCAATGACATGCAGCGCGACTTTTGGTACACGTCTGAACGCGACGCCAGAGACATGGCCAAGCCCGAAGCCGTGGGCCGCTACGCTGCCGAGCGTGCGCTGGCTCGCTTGAAATCCCGCAAGATCGCCACCTGCGAAGTGCCCGTGTTGTTTGAAAACACCCTGGCTGCCGGCCTGATGGGCGCGTATGTGCAGGCCACCAGCGGTGGCGCGCTGTACCGCAAGTCCAGCTTCTTGCTCGACAGCCTGGGCCAGCAAGTCTTTCCCAAGCACATCAGCATCATGGAAGACCCGCACATCCTCAAAGGCAAAGGCAGCGCCCCCTTTGACGACGAAGGCGTGCTGACCCGCAAGCGCAATGTGGTCAAAAACGGCGTGGTGCAAGGCTACTTCTTGTCCAGCTATTCAGCCCGCAAGCTGGGCATGAAGACCACAGGTCATGCTGGCGGATCGCAAAACTTGCTGATGCAAAGCAAGCTCACGCGCCCGCAAGACAACCTCAAGGCCATGATCAAGAAGCTGGGACGTGGTCTGTTCGTCACCGAGTTGATGGGCCAAGGCGTCAACTACGTGACCGGCGACTACTCGCGCGGCGCGGCAGGTTACTGGGTGGAAGACGGCGAAATCGCCTTCCCCGTGCATGAAATCACCATCGCCGGCCACGTGGGCGAGATGTTCCAGCAGATCGTGGCGGTGGGTGCGGATGCCTATACCTACGGCAGCAAAACGGTGGGGTCCATCCTGATCGAGAAAATGAAGGTTGCCGGTCACTGACCGCCTCACTGACAACGCCCTACAAACCCAAGGAGAATCGTCATGCAACGTCGTTCCTTTATCAACCATGCAGGCATTGCCGGTGTGTTGGCTGCCGGCGCGGCCCCTGCCATCGTTCACGCTCAAAGCACCATCCGCTGGCGCCTGGCTTCCAGCTTTCCCAAGTCGCTGGACACAATCTATGGCGCCGCTGAGATCTTCACAAAGAAGATCGCCGACATGTCGGGTGGCAAGTTCCAGATCTCCGTCCACGCTGGCGGCGAACTGATGAAGCCCTTTGAAGTGGTCGACGCGGTTCAAAACCAGTCTGTCGAAATGGCACACACCGCGCCTTACTACTTCTTTGGCAAGGACGAGACCTTTGCCATTGGCTGCGCCATTCCGTTTGGCATGAACTCACGCCAGATGACCGCCTGGATGGTCGAAGGCAATGGCCTCAAACTCATGCGCGAGTTCTACGCCAAGTACAACATCGTCAACTTCCCGGGCGGCAATACGGGTGCGCAGATGGGGGGCTGGTACAAAAAGCCGCTCAAATCCATGGCCGACATGAAGGGCCTGCGCATGCGCATCGGCGGCTTTGCCGGCCGTGTGATTGAACGCATGGGTGGCGTCCCCCAAGCCATTCCTGGCGGCGAGATTTACGCCGCCTTAGAAAAGGGCACGATCGATGCGGCCGAGTGGGTGGGCCCGTACGATGACCAGAAGCTGGGCTTCCACAAAGTGACTTCAACCTACCACTACCCTGCCTGGTGGGAAGGCGGCCCTCAACTGGATTTCTTCATCAACACCAAGGCCTATGAGGCCTTGCCCAACGAGTACAAGGCCATGATCGAGGCGGCGTCTTACACCGCGCACGTGGACATGCAAGCCAAGTACGACGCCCGCAACCCGATCGCATTGAAGCAGCTGGCCGCGGCCAAGATCAACCTGGCGCCCATGCCCAAGGACGTGATGGACGCCGCCTTCAAGGCCTCGCAAGAGATCTATGCCGAACTGAATGCCAAGAACCCGAACTGGCGCAAGGTCTACGCAGACTATGCCAAGTTCCTCAAGGACGAGAACCTGTGGTTCCGCTTCACCGAAGCGCGTTTTGACAGCTACATGCAAAACGCCAAGCTCTGATCCTGGCAACCGGACACAAAAAAACGCCGCTGAAATCAGCGGCGTTTTACTTGGCAAGCACTGGGCAACAAGCAGGGCACGGTATCATGCCCTGTTGCGAGCCCAAAGGTCAGCGCCCTTCGGACTTCAAAGCGTCTTCCAAGGCACGGGCGTCTGCATTGTCTTCCCCCCCATCGGCCGCCGCACCTGAAGCCTCAGATGCAGGATGGGACGCAGCCTGAGGCGCGCCAGCCGTCTCGGCATCGTCCGCAGCGGGCATATTGATCTGGACCTTGTCCAAATCAACGGTCTCTTCCTTGTCCAACCAGTAGGTCACAGACGAAGGCCAGAAGATCACGATCGCGACCAACATCAACTGCATGACCACCCATGGCAGCGCGCCCAGGTAGATGTCCTTGGACAACACAGGGCGGTCAATCGCGCGGCCCTTGTAGATCTGGTCGGCAATGCCGCGCAGATAGAACAAGGCAAAGCCAAAGGGCGGGTGCATGAAGCTGGTCTGCATGTTCACGCACAGCAGCACGCCAAACCAGATCAGGTTGATGCCCAGCTTGTCTGCAATCGGCGCCAGCAAGGGCACGATGATGAACGCGATCTCAAAGAAATCCAGGAAGAACGCCAGGAAGAATACAAAGACGTTCACGGCGATCAAAAAGCCCAAGCGCCCACCCGGCAGATGCGACAGCATCCCTTCGACCCACTTATTGCCGTCCACCCCCTGGAACACCAGGGAGAAGATGCTTGAGCCAATGAGGATGAACACCACCATGGAAGACACGCGCATGGTGGAGTCCATGCCCTCCCAGACCAACTTGGCGGTCAAGCGGCGATGCCCTGCAGCCAGCAGCAAGGCCCCCACAGCCCCCAGAGCGCCCGCCTCTGTTGGCGTCGCCAAACCCAGGAACAAGGTGCCCAAGACCAGAAAGATCAGGACGATGGAAGGAATCATCCCTCGAAGCACCTTGCTCCACAGTGACCAACCACGGGCCAACCGTGCCTCAGGGGGCAAAGGCGGCACCCAATGAGGGCGGAAAATGGCGACCCCAAGGGTGTAGAGCAGGAAGATCCCGACTTGCAACATTGATGGCCCAATGGCCCCTTTGTACATGTCACCAACGGACTTACCCAACTGATCTGACAACACGATCAGCATCAGCGAGGGAGGGATCAACTGGGCAATCGTGCCGGAAGCCGCAATCACACCGGTGGCATAACGCATGTCATAGCCATACCGCATCATGACGGGCAAGGAAATGACGCCCATCGCGATCACACTGGCCGCCACCGTGCCCGTGATGGCACCCAGAATGGCCCCCACCAGAATCACCGCGAAACCCACCCCACCGGGCAGGCCACCAAACAACTGCCCACAGCCCTCAAGCAGGTCTTCCGCCAGGCCACAGCGCTGCAGGATCGCCCCCATGAAGGTGAAAAACGGAATCGCCAAGAGCAAATCATTGGACATGATCCCGAAAATCCGCAGGGGCAACACCTGCAAGAACGCTTCAGGAAAGTAGCCCCAATGCACGGCCACCAAACCGAATCCCAGCCCCAGGGCCCCCAGCGAAAACGCAACTGGAAAACCAATCAGCATCACCGCCACCAATGCGACAAACATCAGCGGCGCCATGTTCTCCATTGCAATCATTGCAGAGGTCTCTCGTAATGAGTATCCATGTTGTAGACGCCACGCAGGTAACCGATTCGCTTGAAGATTTCAGCGATACCTTGGAGGATCAACAACCCAAATCCTGCGGGGATCAAGGCCTTGACGGGCCAACGAAGCAAGCCGCCCGCGTTATTGGACATTTCGTGCTCCAGCCAGGACTGCTCGACAAACCGCACGGAGGCCCACACCATGACGGCGCAAACCGGCATGTAGAAAAAGATGAAACCCAAGAGGTCGATGATGGCCTTGGTCCGACCACTGCGCCCACCGTAGATGACATCCACGCGCACGTGCTCGTTGAGCGTCACCAGCAAAGGGGCGCCGAAAAAGACAGTCGCTGAAAACAGATACCACTGAATTTCCAACCAGGCGTTGGAACTCATGTGAAAGGTGTAGCGAATAGAAGCGTTGCCGGCGCTGATCAGGCAAATAGCCAGCACCAAGGCCGACGCTACATAGCCAAACACACGTGACAACGCATCCATCCCACGGATGTATGCGTTCATGATGAGTCCTTACTCGCCCAGCGCGATGGCTTGGTGGTACAGCTTGGTGGAACGAGCGCCGCTGCGACAGAACATCAGCAGTGGACGAGGCAGGCTTTTGAGCAAAGCCGCGCATTGAGCAATCTCTTCGGGCGACTGGTAGCCCCCCTGCACCGGCAAATAGGCGTACTCCAGGCCAGCGGCCTTGGCTGCAGCTTCGATGGTGGCATTGGTGGGCTGGTCCGGGCCACCTTCCATATCGGGCCGATTGTTGATGATGGCCTTGAAGCCAGCCTCAACGGCAGAAGCCATGGCATCTGGGGTAAGTTGGGGCGCCGCATAAACGTCTTGGGCGATCGGTTGCAGGGCGACAGA
>JAGWTE010000208.1 GCA_028869095.1 Burkholderiales bacterium | reverse complement strand
TTTGAAAACAGCACCCGCACCCGCACCACCTTCGAGATCGCGGCCAAGCGCCTGAGCGCTGACGTGATCAACCTGGACATCGCGCGTTCATCGGCATCCAAAGGCGAAAGCCTGCTGGACACCATCGCCAACTTGAGCGCGATGAGTGCCGACATGTTCATCGTGCGTCACTCCGAATCGGGCGCTCCCTACCTGATCGCCCAACACGTGGCGCCGCACGTGCACGTGGTCAATGCCGGTGATGGACGTCATGCGCACCCCACCCAAGCCTTGCTGGACATGTACACCATCCGGCACTACAAGAAGGACTTCACCAATCTGAGCGTCGCCATCGTGGGAGACATCGTTCACTCGCGTGTGGCGCGCTCCAACATCCATGCGCTGACCACCTTGGGCGTGCCCGATGTGCGCGTGGTGGGGCCTCGTACATTGGTGCCAGGCGACCTGCGAGAGATGGGCGTGCGCGTCTGTCACGACATGGCCGAAGGCATCAAAGACGCCGACGTTGTCATCATGCTGCGCCTGCAAAACGAGCGCATGGCCGGCGGCATGCTGCCCAGTGCCGGCGAGTTTTTCAAAGAGTTTGGCTTGACCGAAGAAAAGCTGGCCTTGGCCAAGTCCGACGCCATTGTCATGCACCCGGGGCCGATCAACCGCGGCGTCGAAATCGACTCGGCCGTGGCCGACGGCAAGCAAAGCGTCATCCTTCCTCAAGTGACTTTCGGTATCGCTGTGCGCATGGCGGTCATGTCCATCATCGCCGGGAATGAAGCATGAAGATCCTCATCAAAAACGGACGTCTGGTTGACCCCGCTTCCGGTTTGGACCAAGTGGGTGACTTGGCCATCACGTCAGGCCGCATCAGTGCGATCGGCCAGCCCAATGCTGACTTCATGGCAGATCGCGTGATTGACGCAACGGGCCTGATCGTGGCGCCTGGCCTGGTCGACTTGGCTGCGCGCTTGCGTGAGCCAGGTTACGAACATGAAGGCATGTTGGAGTCCGAGTTGGCTGCAGCAGCAGCCGGCGGCGTGACCAGCGTGGTCTGCCTGCCCGATACCGATCCGACCTTGGACGAACCCGGTCTGGTCGAAATGCTCAAGCTGCGTGCCCGCAAGCTCAGCCGTTGCCGCTTGTTCCCTTTGGGCGCGCTGACTCGCGGCTTGAAGGGCGAGACCCTGACCGAAATGGCCGAGTTGCATGAAGCGGGCTGCGTAGGCTACTCGCAGGCCGAGGTGCCGATCAAAGACACCCAGGTCTTGCAACGGGCGATGCTGTATGCATCCACCTTTGGCTACACCGTCTGGCTGCGTCCGCAAGACGCATGGCTGGGCAAAGGCGTGGCGGCCAGCGGGCCCGTGGCCACCCGTTTGGGTTTGTCCGGCGTGCCGGTTAGCGCAGAGACCATTGCCATCCACACCATTGTGGAGTTGGTTCGTGCCACCGGCGCCCGCGTTCACCTGTGCCGCATCTCCAGCGCCGCAGGCGTCGAACTGGTGCGTCAAGCCAAGGCGCAGAAGCTGCCGATCACGGCCGACGTCAGCATCAATTCGCTGCTGTTGACCGACGTTGATATCGGATACTTCAATTCAGCCATGCGCGTGACGCCGCCCTTGCGCCAGGGCCGCGACCGCGATGCGCTGCAAGCTGGGTTGCTGGATGGCACTTTGGACGCCCTGGTGTCTGACCACACCCCGGTCAGCGAGGACGAAAAAACCTTGCCATTTGGTGAGGCCGAACCCGGAGCGACGGGGTTGGAGCTGCTGCTCAGCTTGGCCTTGAAATGGGCCGGCGCTGACCAAAACGATCAACCCGATGCGGCCAAGTTGCGCCGCGCCTTGGCTGCGGTCACTACCGGGCCGGTCAGGGTGTTGGGTGAGTCCCTGGGGTCCTTGTCATCCAGCGCTGGCCGCCTGGTGACCGGTGGTGTGGCTGACGTCTGCGTATTTGATCCGACACACCGCTGGCAAGTGACGCCAGATGCTCTGGTCAGTCAAGGCAAGCACACGCCCTTTGCGTTCGAATCCACCGGGTTCGATCTGGCTGGCAAAGTGCGCCTGACGCTGGTGGCCGGCCAGGTGGCGCACGAAGGGGGCCCTTCAGCCGCTTGATGCCAACATGTCGATTGCAGTAGGCGGGCAGGGGGCTGCCATGTGGATGTGGCCAGTGGCGGTGTGGCGCCTGCTGCGGGTGTTTCTGCACATCCTCGATGGTCTGTGGCTGGTTCACTTCCGCATGCGCGGCAAGGACGAGGCCTGGCGCATGGCGGCCACCCGCCAATGGGCCTTGCATCTGTTGTCCGTTCTGGGGATCAGCCTGGATGTTCAAGGCCATCCACGTCCTGGCGCCAAGTTGATCGTCGCCAACCACATCTCTTGGTTGGACATCATGGCCATCGACGCCGTTGTGCCGTCCCGCTTTGTGTCCAAAGCCGAAGTAGGGCGTTGGCCCTTGGTCGGTGCCTTGGTCACGGCTGCCGGCACCTTGTATCTACAGCGGGAGCGGCGTCGTGACGCCATGCGCGTGCTGGGGCTGATGTCCTCTGCGCTCCAAGACGGCAGTACCGTGGCCGTTTTTCCGGAAGGCACTACCGGAACCGGGCATGGTGTCATGCCCTTTCATGCCAATTTGCTGCAGGCGGCCATCGACGCCAAAGTGCCTGTGCAGCCCATTGCGTTGCGATATAGCGACAAAAAGCACCTGATCAGTCCCCTGGCAGCTTACGTCGGGGATACCAGCTTGGTGCAGTCCTTGTGGTGGGTCGTTACCTCTAGCGGCCTCACGGTACACGTGACAGTTTTGGCACCTTTGGCTGTCAATCACAGCGATAGGCGCGCATTGGCTAGCACGCTGCAGGGCATGGTTGGCAGCGCAATCCCCGGTTGACGCCCCCGATCTAGGGGGGTAGGGTTGGAATTGCACCTCGCGAAACCGTCTTTTCGGACAGTTTTGTATCAAGTGGTGCTCCTAGTCTGTACATAACCATGAAGCCAACGAGCCGATTGGGTGGCTTGTCCGCAGTTCGGGGCAAGAAAACGGTCAACCCTGCAGAGGAGTTTTTCATGTTCAATCCGAAACTACGGCGCTTGCCGCTTGCGACGGCGGCCTTGGTCGCCTGCACAGGCGCCATGGCTGGATACTCGTCCCCGGATGGGGATTTCACCCTATCCGGCTTTGGCACCTTGGGGGCGGTCAAGACCAGCACAGACGAGGCGCTGTACTCGTACCCCGGACAAGGTGGGGGTGCTGATAAGTCCGTGAGCATCAATCCGGACACCAAGTTGGCAGTGCAAGGAACTTACAAGTTCAAGCCGACGTTATCAGGTACGGCTCAGATGATGACCAAGTACGATGCCTCTGGGCAGTACATCCCGACCTTTGAGTGGGCTTTCGCCAAGTGGCAGGCATTGCCGGCCCTGACGGTGCGGGCCGGTAAGATGGGCGCGCCGTTCTTCATGGTTTCGGATTTTCGCGATGTTGGTTATGCGAACACGACCGTGCGCCCCGTTCTGGACGTTTATGGGCAAGTGCCTTTCAGTGCGGTTGAAGGCGCCGACGTGTCCTATCAGGCCAATTTGGGATCAACCACGTTGACATCAACGTTCTGGACCGGGACAACCAAGGCAAAGTATTCCAGCGCCTTGCTCTCAATGGGGCAGCCCGCAGATCCCGTCGATATCAAGTTGCAGGGCATCACGGGCTTGAACCTGATTGCCGAGATGGACAATGGCTTGACGCTGCGAGCAGGTCATGCCCAGGGCAAGCTGTCGTCGCATTCGCCGTCGGGCGTTTCTGTGGAGGCCGCTGCGAAAGGCCTGGTTGGCTTTGGGGCCGTTACTGCTGCTGATGCGGCAGACGTCGTTCAAGCTATGACAGTGGATCACACTGACGCGAGCTTCTCGGGTTTGGGTTTTGCTTACGATCAAAATAACATTGTGCTGGGTGGTGAATTCACCAAGCGCAAGATCAAGAATGGCTACATCGCCGATACAAAGGGTTGGTATGCCTTGGCGGGTTATCGCTTTGGCTCTGTGCTGCCCTACATGTCGATTTCGCGGCTGAGTTCTACGCCTAATACCTCGATTTCCCAGTTGACCATCGGGCACTACGCAGCGCTGCTAGCTAACCCGTTGACGGCTCGTGCGGCGACTGGGGCGGCCTTCGGTTCGCAAGCGATTTTGAATTCGCAAAAGCAAACCGAAAACACGGCCAGTTTGGGGGTGCGCTGGGATGCGCGTTCGGGCTTGGCGGTCAAGACACAGTTTGATCGCATCAACATACCAAGTGGCTCAAGTGGCTTACCGATGGTCGTTGACCCGTTGAAGGCGGCGGCACCTACGCTAGCCGGAGGCACCAACAATGCCTACCTGAATAAGCGCAAGGGCATCAATGTCCTGAGCGTCTCCCTCGACTTTGTGTTTTAAGCCGGAGGAGGACACATCATGACTATCAAATTCACCCTTCAATCTCTGGTTGCCGCAGGTTTGCTGACTCTGGCTCAAGCGGCTTCCGCTCAGGTCGCTGTCATCGTCAACCTCAAGAGTCCCATGGCCACCATGACGCCCGAACAGGTGTCTGCTGTGTTCTTGGGTAAGAGCAACACCTTGCCCTCCGGTACGACGGCGGTGCCAGCGGATCTTCCTGACTCCAGTGGCGCACGCGAACAGTTTTACAGCA